>ONTV01000024.1:19109-29059 GCA_900320855.1 uncultured Lentisphaerota bacterium | reverse complement strand
ATCGTCTCCCAGTCGCCGTTGCCGTACATGAAGGCATAGCCGCGTCGCGCCTTCTTGTCGCCCCCGACCGCCGCGGCGAAACTGCACCATTCGTAGTCCTCCGCCTTCTTGACGATCCCGGCGCTCCAGGCGTTGATGTCGACGTAGGCCGCCGTCCGCCACATCACCGGCTTCTCTGGCTTGTGGTTGCGCTCGTGGTAGCGCCCCTCGAACATCGTGCCATGATGGTCGCGCCGAGCGTTGAACGACATCGTGAAATGCTGCTTGTACGTGCGCATGAACTCCGACGAGTTCCACATCCGCCGGAGAAACGACCTGCGGTAGTCCCCGAAGCGCGACAGGTACTTCTCCGTCGGCCGGGCATGTTCGAGAATCTTCGCCTCCTCTTCCTTCAGCCGCGCCCACTCGCCGAGCACCTGCGCAAGCGACGCCTCGCGGTAGAGCGCGTTGATCCGGCGGAGGATCTCCTCGTCGCCGATATCCTCCGGCGCGGGGACATAGATGAAGATGTGGAAGTGGTTCGACATGATCGCATACGCAAGAACGATCACGCCGCTGAACTCCTCGACGCGGCGCAGCAGCTCAACCGCCCGCGTCTTCTCGTCGTCATCGAGAAAAAATGCCTGATGTGCCAGCCGGCTAATCAGGTGGTAGCATCGGCAATTCTCTATAAACCTCGTCTTCCGCATGACGTGCAGTGTATCACAAAACCGATTACTATGTCAATGCTACTATGTTAATAAGCTCTGACCCTTATGAACCTGTCATGACGCCAGCTCCTTGCCGACGGAGAATGCGGCCGCGACCACATCGCCCATGAGGCGGTAGGCGTGAGAGCAGGTGTCAAAGCAGATGGGCTTCATCTTCGCGGCATCGGGCTTGCCGTCCGTGAGCGCGGACTCCTCGACCGCGCAGTTGACGATCTTTCCGACGACATTGCAGTTCCCCTCGTTCATCGAGACGAGACGGCATTCCAGCACAAGCGGCAATTCGTTGATAACGGGCGCATCGACGGACGCGCTCTTGACGAGCGTAAAGCCGCTTCTGGCAACCTTGTCGTGCACCTTGTTCCCGCTGACGAGGCCCAGGTAATCGCACCGCGCGACGGTATCGGCCGTCCCGAACGCGACCGTGAACGCCTTTCGGGCGGCGATGTTCGCCCACGTCCTGTGCGCGGTGTCGATGCAGATCGTGATCTCGTCCTCAAGCGTGACCCCGCCCCAGGCGGCGTTCATCACGTCGGGCGTCCCGTCCTCGCCATAGGTGGCGATCATCAGGACGGGCATGGGGAACACCCAGTTCTTGCTGCCGAAGTTCTTTTTCATGTCTTCTCCTTACTATATTCATCCTGCCCAATGCCGCACATTATACCATTTCCCTCCGCCGCCCCCTTCGCGAGCACACGGTTCAGCGTTGCCGTTCCGCCGGGTTGCATTGAGTCTGCCACGGACAGGGGGAGTCGCATTCGACCTGCCACGCCCCTTTGCCGTATCATCCCCCCTGGCTAACTGCGCAGCGCGCCTTCGGTCCTTCGCCGCACGCCTGGCGCCTCGCCAACAAACGCTAATCCGGCCGCTGGTGACGGCTCTGCCCCCGCTCACGGGAACCTTGCGGCGAGGACTTTCCGGATCTGCCGCGCGACGGCATCGGACGGGTCGATCACCTCGGCGCGTCCCGCGCACACCTGCTCGATGATGGGCTTCAAATGGGGGAAGTGCGTACAGCCGAGGACAATCTTGTCCGCCCCGGCCTTCAAGAGCGGCTCGACCTTCGCGCGCACCGTCCGTTCGACGCGGTCACGGAACGCGCCAGCCAACGGCTTTTCCGTCGGACCGCCCTTCCATTCCTCAACCAGCCGCACGAACTCGTCGGCGACGACCGCCAGCACCGTCACGCCCGCCGCGAAACGTGCCTTCGTCTCATTGTAGAGCCGTCCGTGGAACGTCCCCGCCGTCGCGAGAACGCCGACGACGCCCGTCTTCGAGCGAAGCGCGGCGGGCTTGAGGGCCGGCTCGATGCCGACGAACGGGATGGCGGGGAACTGCGCGCGCAGATGGTCAATGGCCGCCGCCGTCGCCGTGTTGCAGGCGACGACGATCACATTGCAGCCGCGCCGCAGCAGCGCTTCGGTGTTTGCGACCGAGAGCCGCACGATCTCTTCGGGCGGCCTGTTGCCATACGGGCCATTCGCCGAGTCGGCCAGATACTCCGTCGCCACGTCCGGGCACAGCCGCCGAAACGCCGCGAGGATGCACGTGCCGCCAACGCCACTGTCAAAAAAGCCAACCTTCGTCATAACGGAGACGCCATTATACCACAGTTCGGCCGCGCACAGGAACCCGCCTCCGCAAACGAACGGAGGCGATCGTCATTCGCGGCTGACGTCGCCCAACTGGCAGACGGCGCAGTCGGGGTGGTGACAGAGGCAGTAGTCGCGATGGACCTGGAGAAGGCCCTGGATCAGAAGCCCGTTGTCCGAGTAGAACGCCGCCGGATTGTGGTCGCGCCCGAAGAGGCGAAACGCCGTCAGTCGCACCGGCTCCGACACGTCTTCCGGCGGCAGCCAGTCCGGCACGTCCTCCGTCCGCTCCTCGGCGAGCGCGAACGGTGCGATCACGTTCGCGAGGATTGCCGCCGCGCGGCCTCGCCCCATGCAGCGCTCCCGCAGGCCGCCCTCGTCCCTGCGCCGCGCGCCGCACATCGCGGCGACCATCTGGCGGCAGGCCGCCCGCGAGAAGTCGCGCACCTCGCACAGTTCCATCACGGGCGTCTCCGTGAAGGCTTCCGCCGCGTGCGCGAGGCGGCTTTCCGGCGCATTCCACGGCCGCAGCCCCGCCCGTTCCCATGTCTCGAACGCCCCTGCGACGAGAAGGGCCGTCCGCGCCGCCGGCATTTCGCGCGGCAAGGCGTCCAGTGGGACACGCTCAGCCACGCGGCGGAAGGGCGCGGCGTTCTTCGCGTAGCCGAGCGCCGTCATCACCTCCTCGTAGAAGACCTGCCGTCGCGCCATCGCCAACGCGTCCGTCGCGCGTCCGGCGGCGCTTCGCGCCCGTTCGCAGAGCCGCCCCGCCAGCCGCCGCGCCTTCATCCGCAGACGATGGCGTCCGGCGGCGGCCAGCACAGCCCGCGCGCCGTCGGGGTCGCTTCCGAAGCGCCGTTCGCAGGGGCGTCCGTCGAGCGGAAGGCGGGCGAAGGGATAGGCCGCGAGATCGATCTGCTCGGGCGCGAACGACAGATCGGCCGTCACGAAGCGTCCGAGCCAAATGGAGATCGCCCCCGCCGGCAGCGAGGTCGGCACCGGTCCGCCGCCCCACGTCACGTGCGCGACGACGTTTCGGTAGTTCGGGTCGGCGCCATGCCGGTGGAAGTCCCAGTCGCCAGGCGCCAAATGCACCTCGACGTCGCCCACGACCCGCCGGCGTTCCGCGCCGACCTCCAGCACGGCGCGCCGGAAGTCGGGGCCGGGGCCGAGGTTCCATTCGCCCGGACTCACGACAAAGACCTCGCTGCCGCGCCGTGTCACAAGACGCTTCGGGCGGAGGGCCGCGTCGTACCAGATCGCCTGGACGTGCCGCTCCGTCAGGCCGAGGCCCGCCATGACGCCTCCTTTCCGCCGGCGGCCGACGCCTTCTCGCGGACGACGGCAACGAGTTCGTCCGCGACCTCCGGATGCTCCTTCAGGAACGCGATGGCGGCGAGCTGCCCCTGGCCGAGCTGACGGTCGCCGAAGGCGAGCCAGCTGCCGCGCTTCTCGACGAGTCCGCGCGCGAGCGCCGCGTCGAGGATCGACCCTTCGCGCGAGATGCCGCACGAGTAGAGGATGTCGAACTCGGCCTCGGTGAACGGCGCGGCGACCTTGTTCTTGACGACCTTCACGCGCGTGCGGTTGCCGACGACTTCACCGGACGCGCTCTTGATCGCGCCGATGCGCTGGACCTGCAGCCGGCAGCTCGCGTAGAACTTGAGCGCCTTGCCGCCGGGCGTTGTCTCGGGATTGCCGAACATGACGCCGATCTTCTCGCGCACCTGGTTCGTGAAGATGCAGAGCGTCTTCGTCTGCGACAGGGTCGCGGTGAGCTTGCGCATCGCCTGCGACATGAGGCGCGCCTGCAGCCCGACGTGCGCATCGCCCATGTCGCCGTCAATCTCCGCCTGTGGCGTGAGCGCGGCGACCGAATCCACGATCACGACGTCCACCGCGCCCGAACGCACCAGCTGCTCGCAGATCGTGAGCGCCTCCTCGCCGGAGTTCGGCTGGGAGACGATGAGGTTGTCGAGATCGACGCCGATCTTCTTCGCGTATGTCGGGTCGAGCGCGTGTTCCGCGTCGATGAACGCCGCCGAGCCGCCCGCCTTCTGCGCGTTCGCGACGACGTGCAGCGCGAGCGTCGTCTTGCCGGACGACTCGTGTCCGTAGCATTCGACGATGCGTCCGCGCGGAAGCCCGCCGACGCCCAGCGCGAGGTCGAGCGAAAGCGCGCCCGTCGAGATTGCCTCGACGGACGTGTCCGCCGTGTCGCCGAGCCGAAGGATCGACATGTCGCCGAATTCCTTGCGAATGGTCTTCATGACTTCTTCCAGTGCCGTTGCGAGTTTCATGGTTTGTTGCTCCTTTCGTGGGTTTGGGTGTTTGGGGGTTTGGGTGGTTGGGGGGTTGGGGGGGGTGGGCGTTTGGAGGGTTGAGGGAGGGCGTGAGACGTGAGACAAGAGACGTGAGAGGACCTTATCTCCTAGCCCCATTTTACGAAGCGGCCGGGCTTGGCGAAGAGATCGACCTTTTCGATGTGGTCGACGACGGGGCGACCGCCGTCGGGCGTGCCGTAGATCTCGATCACATCGAACCGGAAGTTTCCGCGCCATTTGTTGACGCGCCGCCAGGCGTTGCACGCCCGCCGAAGGTTCGCGCGCTTCTGGCGGTCGATGCTGCGGAGACGCCGCGAATAGTCCGTTGGCGCGGCGTGCTGCTTCACTTCGACGAAGACCATCGTGTCGGTCGATTCGTCCCAGGCGACGAGGTCGATCTCAAGCCGCCGGTCCTTCTCGACAGGACGCGCATTGCTGTCGACGATCAGGTAGCCGCGGCGACGAAGGAAGTCCGTCGCCACGGTCTCGCCCCAGGCGCCGTGGCGGACGCCCACGTTCTCGACTTCACGACGCGGCGACATGGCGGGCCTCCTGAACCTTTTCGCGATAGGCCGTCGTGTCATGCGCGACGAGCATCGGGATGCCGAAGCAGATGACGGACATCGAACCGGCGATCGCCTCGCACAGACCCGTCGCCTCCGACGGGCTGATGAGGAGATGGGCGTTCGCCTCGCCAGCGCCGTCGGCGCGCGTGCGGTAGAGCTCAAGCGAATAGCCGGGAACCGGCGTGACGAGGTGGCGCAGCACGATGCGCGTCGCGCCCGTCGGCGAGCGGTGGTAGAGGCCGCGCCCGTCGTCAATCGACTCGCATTCGCCCCGGAAGACCTGGAGGATCTTGCAGAGGTCGTTGAAGTCGAGCTTGACGCAGATCGCGTTCTCCCAGTCGAAGCGTGCGTACGTCGGATTCGGTCCGCGCCGGTCGGCGACGGCCGTCTGGTTCGCGACCTTCGCCATGATGCTGCCGCCCACGTCGTCGTGCGCGGGGTGGAGGTTCAACGCGATCGCGCCGCCCGTGCCCTTGGCGTTCGGGTGGTAGAACGTGAGGTTCGGGCGGAAGCGGCCGATGGGGGCCGTGGGCTGGGGTCTGGTTTCGTTCATGGGTGGGTCCTTTCTGTGGGGTTTGGATGTTTGGGAGTTTGGAATGTTTGGGGGTGGGGCGTTAGAGCCAGAAGGAGTTTTCGGAGCTGTCCATGCGGCGGTAGAGAATCGCGTTATTCAGATGCTCCGGCAGGACGGCCTCGGATTCCGCAAGGTCGGCGATCGTCCGCGCGACGCGCAGCACCTTGTCGTAGGCGCGCGCCGAGAGGTGCAGGCGCTCGATGAGATGCACGAGGTCTTCGCAGTCCTTTCGCGTGAACCGGCAGACGTCGGCGAGATCGCGCCCATGCACCTCGGCGTTCGTGTGGACGCCCGGCATGCCTCGGTAGCGCGCAGCCTGGACGGCGCGGGCCGCCAGCACCCGCGCGCGGATGGCGGCGCTCGGTTCGCCTGCGGCCGCGAGCGGCAGGCTGCTCGCCTCGACGGGCGGCACCTCGATCTGGATGTCGATGCGGTCGAGGAGCGGGCCGGAGATGCGGCTCTGGTATTTCAGGATCGCGTTTGGCGCGCACCGGCACGTGTGCGTCGGGTCGTTGTAGTAGCCGCAGGGGCAGGGATTCATCGCTGCGACAAGCATGAACTGCGAGGGGTAGTCGTAGGCGGCCGCCGCGCGCGAGACACAGACGTGGCCGTCCTCAAGCGGCTGTCGCAAGACCTCCAGCGCTTGGCGGGGGAACTCGGCGAACTCGTCGAGGAAGAGGACGCCGCGATGCGCGAGCGAGACTTCGCCGGGCACGGGGTGCGCGCCGCCGCCGAGGAGGCCGATCGACGAGACCGTGTGGTGCGGCGCACGGAAGGGACGGCGCGTCACGAATCGGCCGCCGCCCTTCGCCGCGCCGGCGACGGAGTGGATGCGCGAGACCTCCAGGGCCTCCTCGACCGTGAGCGGCGGCAGGATGGACGGAATGCGCCGCGCGAGCATCGTCTTGCCCGAGCCGGGGCTCCCGATCATGAGGACGTTGTGCCCGCCCGCGACTGCGACCTCCAGCGCGTTCCGCGCGGCGTCCTGCCCCTTCACGTCGGCAAAGTCATCCCCCGCGTCGCGGTCGCCGGAGACGAGCGCCGCCAGGTCGGTCGTGCACGGCTCGATGTCGAGCTCGCCGTTCAGGTAGAGGACGGCCTCCTGCAGGACGCGCACGGGAATGACGTCGATGCCCGCGACGACGCTCGCTTCTTCGACGTTCTCCGCCGGCACGAGGACGGCGCGCTTGCCGATGCGCTTCATCTCGAGGACCATCGGCAGGACGCCCCGCACGCGCCGCACCTCGCCCGAGAGCGCGAGCTCGCCGATGAGCGCATAGTCCTCCAGATGCTCGTTGCGGATGCGCCCCGTCGCCCGCAGGAGGCCAACGGCGATTGGCAGGTCGTAGATCGGGCCCTCCTTCTTCACGTCGGCCGGCGCGAGGTTGACCGTGATGTCGAATTCCTTCTTCGAGGCGAGCCCCTGGTTCTTGAGCGCGGTCGGGATCCGGTCCTTCGCCTCCTTGACCGCCGCGTCGGGGAGGCCCACGATCGCGAACTGCGACGTGCCAACCGCCGAGTAGACCTCGATCTCGACCGTCTGCGCGTCCACGCCACTGATGGCGCCCGAATAGCATTTTGCCAACATCTTTTCCTGCCTTTCCGCCTTCTTCATGGAAGACGCGGGTAGTATGGCAGAAAAAGCGAAAAGAAACCTTAAGATAACCTTAAGATTTGCCTTAAGATTTCTTAAGGTTGGCTTAAGGTAATCTTAAGGTTCGAGACGGCCGCCGCATGGGCCGTCGGCGCGTCAGGCGAGGAGGGTGTAGCCGAGGCCGCGCGCGCTCGTCAAGAGGCCGGACGCCGGGCCAAGCTTTCGGCGCAGGTTGGAGACGTGCACATAGAGCATCGCGTCCGAACAGGCGAAGCCCGTGCCGCGCAAGGCCGCAATGAGCGCGTCCGCCGTCAGCGTCTCGCCGCGCCGCGCGGCAAGGGCGCGCAGAATGTCGCCCTCCGTCTTCGTGAGACGCCCGACCGACCGTCCTGACACGAAGATCTCTAGGTTCAGCGCATCGACCTCGACGACGCCCAGGCTGATCCGCCGGCTTGCGGCCTCCTGCGCGCGCACGGCACGGCCACGCCGGACGGCCGCTCGAACTTTTGCCAGCAGGAGATCGGGGTTCGTCGCCTTCTCGACATAGTCGTCCGCCCCGACGCCGTAGGCGCGCAGCTGCGTCGTCTCGGACGGGACGCCCGTCAGGAACAGGATCGGCACAAGCGCATCCCGCGCCCGGATCTGCGCACACGTCTGAAGTCCGTTCAGCTTCGGCATCATCACGTCGAGGATGACGAGGTCTGGGCGCCGTTCCGCAAAGGCCGCAACGCCCGCCGCGCCGTCCCGCGCCTCGCGCACGGCAAAGCCATCCGCCTCCAGGAGCGCACGAAAGGACTTGCGCACAATGCGCTCGTCCTCAACCAGCAGAATCTCGGGCTTCTCGTCCATGGCGGAAATTATACCACATTGTCCGTCCTCGTCGAGATCAGCCACGGGACGCAGCCTCAGAAGAAGTTGCCGTAGGCGCGGAGCTTCGCGTAGCGCGCGTCGAGCAGCGCGTCGGGCGTGAGGCCCTTCAGCTCCTTGAGCGCCTTGAGGATCGCCTTCTTCACGTTCGCGCACGCGAGACGGTGGTTCTTCTGCGCGCCGCCCGCCGGCTCCTTCACGATCTCGTCGATCGCGCCCAGCGCCGCGAGGTCGTGCGCCGTGATCTTCAGCGCCTCCGCCGCCTCGGGCGCCTTCTTGCCGTCGCGCCAGAGGATGCCCGCGCACCCCTCGGGGGAGATGACGGAATAGACCGCGTTCTCCATCATGAGGATGCGGTCGCCGACGGCAATCGCCAGCGCGCCGCCCGACCCGCCTTCGCCCGTGACGACGACGACGACCGGCGTCTTCAGGCGCGAGAAGAACTCAAGGCTCTTCGCGATTGCCTCGGCCTGCCCGCGCTCCTCGGCCTCCTTGCCGGGATACGCGCCGGGCGTGTCGACGAACGTGACGACCGGCACGTGGAACTTCTCCGCGAGCGCCGCCAGGCGCATCGCCTTGCGGTATCCGTCGGGATTCGCCATGCCGAAGTTCGCCGCCATGTTCTCCTCGACCGTCGCGCCCTTGTTGTGGCCGAGAATCAGCACCTTCTCCGAACCGATCGTCCCGAAGCCGCCAATGAGGCCGCGGTCGTCGTTCACGAGACGGTCGCCGTGGAGTTCCTCGAAGTCGGAGCAGATCTCGCGGATGAAGTCCTTCAGGTGCGGGCGCTTCGGATCGCGCGCCAGCTTGACCTTTTCAATAGCCGTCATGTCAGAACCCCCAGTAGTTGAGCATCTTCGCGAGGAACTTCTTGAGGTCCTTGCGCTCGACGATCTTGTCGACGAAGCCGTGTTTCTCCAGGTACTCCGCCGACTGGAAGTCGGCCGGGAGCTTCTGGTGAATCGTGTTCTCGATGACGCGCCGCCCGGCGAAGCCGATGAGGGCCTTGGGCTCCGTCACGTTGATGTCGCCGAGCATCGCGAAGCTCGCCGAGACGCCGCCCGTCGTCGGGTCGGTGAGGACGGAGATGTAGGGAAGCCCCGCCTCCTTCAGGCGCGCGATCGCGGCGGACGTCTTCGCCATCTGCAGAAGCGAGAGGATGCCCTCGTGCATGCGCGCGCCGCCCGACGCGGAGAACAGGATCAGCGGACGCCGCTCGGCGATCGCCTGCTCGCAGGCCCGCGCGATGCGCTCGCCCGTGCCCGTGCCAAGCGAGCCGCCCATGAAGCCGAAGTCCATGACGCCCAGCATCACGGGATGGCCCTCGACTGCGCACGTGCCCATGACGATCGACTCGGTCTCGCCCGACTTCTTGATCGTCGCCTCGACCTTCGCCTTGTAGGGCCCCGTTGCGTCGTGGAACGCGAGATGGTCCGAGTACGAGACCGCGCGGAACACCTCGGCAAACGTCCCCGCGTCGGCGACCTGCGCGATGCGCTCGCGGACGGCGAGCCGCCCGTGGTAGTTGCACTTCGGGCAAATCGCGTTGTTCGCCTTCCAGACCGCCTTTTCAAAATGGCTCTTGCACTTCGGGCAAATCGCCCAAAGCGCCTTCGCCGGCGGAATCGCCGTCTTCTCCGCCTTCGGTTTAAACCAACCCATCAGTTCCTCCTTTCATTTCAAGACATCCAAACGCCCAAACCATTCACCTCGCACCCATTCGCCC
>ONTV01000024.1:0-19066 GCA_900320855.1 uncultured Lentisphaerota bacterium | reverse complement strand
AACGGCATATACACAATGCCGTAGATCGAGGCGGGCTGGCCGTTGAGGGCGCGCAGGCCATGCTTGACGACGGCGTTGTAGTAGGCCGTGTCGCCCGGCTTCAGGACGGTCTTCTCCGGCCCGTAGGTGAGCTCGACCTCGCCCGCGAGACAGATGATCAGCTCTTCGCCCTCGTGCGACGAAAGCTCGTCGATGCCGTTTGCGGCGAACTCGATGCGGAACGGGTCGAGGTGGCGGTCCGGCTTGCCGCGCGCGAGCGAATGGCTCGCGTAGCCGAGCGCGTTCACGCCTTCCTGCGCGACCTTCGCGGACTCGATGTCGGCCGCGCGCGTGATGATCGGATCGGGCTTGAACTGGTCGTCCATGAACGTGCCGAGCCGCTGTCCAAGCGCGTGGGAAAGCTTCGTGAGGACGCCCAGCGCGGGCAAGACCTCGTCCTTCTCGATGGAGGTGACGACGCGCTCGTCGATCCCGCTCTTCTGTGCGAGATCGTAGACGCTCATGCCGAGACGTTCGCGGTACGTGCGAATCCGGCTGCCGACAGTTGCTTCCTTTCTCATAATCAGTAAAACGACTTAAATTCTTCTTTTTGGTCGGACATTATACCACAAATGGCCCCGCGCGCGGCGGGCGTCTCAGGGGATGCGCGCCTCGGCCGGCTCCAGCCCCTCCGCACGCGCCGTCAGCTTCGCGGCGACGCCCGGCTTCAGGCGCAGGTAGACGGCCGCGCGGCCGAAGGCGAGCGAATGGCCGGAGACGTCCTTGAAGCTCTCGAAGCTGCGCGGATCCGAATTGCCGACGGCGGCGATCTCGCACCCCTCCGCCGCGAACGCGACGCGGCGGGAATCGCCCGGCACGAACGTGCCGCCCTTGTCCGCAAGCGTGACGACGACCACGCAGAGGTTGCCGTAGCGCCGCTCGGGCGTCAGCACGACCCGCGTCGGCGCGCCCGCCGTGCGCAGGGTCTTCTCGCCGAGGACGCGGCCGTCCTTCCCATAGGCGACGGCCTTCACCTCGCCCGCCGCGTAGGGAACGTCGTTCCACATGAGGCGGTAGCGCGGCATGACGGAATAGTAGTTCGCCGGATTGTCGTCCACGACGCCGGCCGACGGGTCCTTCCGCCGCCGTCCGAGCGAGCGGCCGTTCACGAAGAGCTCCGCCTCGTCCGCGCTCGTGTAGACGAAGACGGGAAGCGTCTGGCCGACCTTCTTCGGGAAGTTCCAGTGTCCGGGCACGATGTGGAGCGTGAAGTCCTTCCGGTTCCAGTGCGCGCGGTAGAGGTAGAACCGGTCCTTCGGCAGCGCGCAGAGGTCGCAGATGCCGAAGTAGGAGCTGCGCGAGCGCGGCAAGTAGCCGTACTGCTTCTCGGCGCCCGGCTGGTACGGCGTCGGCTCGCCGAGGTAGTCGATGCCCGTCCAGACGAACTCGCCCGCGCAGAACGTGTCGCGCTCCATGCGCGCGAACTCGCGGTCGGGGATGTCCGACCACGGCGCCGCGTTCAGGTCATAGGAGTCGACGTTCTCCGTCCGGAAGGCGAAGTCCGTCTTGTTCGTCGGCAGCGCGTCGGCGTAGAAGCCGAACTCCGAGAGCGCGGACGCGCTTTCCGAGTAGAGGACGGGCTGGCCCGGGAGCTTCGCGCGCGAATCGACGTACATCTCGCGGTAGTTCCAGCCGGAGACGTCAAGCGCCCCGTAGTCGCCGCGCGCACAAGCCGCCGGAAAGCAGCTGCCGATGCCGACGGGGCGCGTGTCGTCCTCCTCCAGCATGACGCGGCGGAAGCGGGCGCAGCGCTCGGCCGTCGTGCCGAGGGCGATCGGGCCCGCCCAGTCCTCCTGCCCCGGCGGCGTCGCCTTTCCGGGCGAGATCTCGTTGCCGATCGACCAGACGAAGACGGACGGGTGGTTGCGGTCGCGGCGGACGAGCTTCACGAGCTGGCGCGGCACGAATTCCTCCAGCGGGATGTCGCCGCGTCCGCAGGTGGCGTTCCACTTGTCGAACGCCTCGTCCCAGACGAAGAGGCCCATCTCGTCGCAGAGGTCCAGCACCTGCGGCGCGGGCGGGTTGTGCGACATGCGGATCGCGTTCGCGCCCATGTCGCGCATGACGGCGAGCTGGCGGCGCGCCGCGTCCACGTCGAACGCCATGCCGAGCGGGCCGAGGTCGCTGTGCAGGTCGACGCCGTTGAGCTGCACCCGCTCGCCGTTGAGGAAGAAGCCGCGGTCCGCGTCGAAGCGGAACTCGCGGAGGCCGACCCGCCGCACGAGCGCGTCCGAGAAGCCGGCGCCCGCGAGGCGCAGCTCGAGCGAATAGAGCTTCGCGCCGTCCTCCAGCTTCCAGAGCTGCGGATTCCGCACCTTGAGCGCGAGGTCGAAGTCGCCGCGCCCGCAGGCGTCGATCTCGATCTCGTCGTCCGCGTCGTCCACGACCTGCCCGTCCGGCCCGCGCAGGACGGCCGTGACCTTCGCCTCGGCGTCCGCGAGGAGGCGGCTCTCGACCGCGCCGGAGACCGTCACCTTCGCCTTGCCGGTCAGCACGTCGTCCGTCTCGATCCGCAGGGCGTCGGCGTCGAAGTGGGCCTTGTCCGTCGTGACGAGGCGGACGTCGCGGTAGATGCCCGCGCCCGGATACCAGCGCGAGGCATGGTCAAGCGTGTCGACCTTGACCGTCACCGTGTTCGTGCCCGCGAGGAGGTAGGGCGTCGCCTCCGCGACGAAGCCGAGGTAGCCGTAGTCGCCGTGCCCGCAGGGATTCCCGTTCACGAACACGGTCGCGCGCGACATGACGCCGTCAAACTCGAGGAAGACGCGCCCCTTCGGCTTCTCCGCGAGGACGAGCGACTTGCGGTACGTCCCCCTGCCCTTCCACGGCAGGCTCCCGACGCTGCCGCCGTGCTTCGCGTCAAACGGCCCGGCGATCGCCCAGTCGTGCGGCACGGCGACGGGCGCAAACGCCTCGCCGTCGCGGGCGAACTCCCAGCCCGCGTTGAAGTCCTCGACCGTCCGCGCCCACGCCGACGCGGCGACCGCCAGGGCGAAGCCCGCCATCAAGGTCTTGTTCATCTCATTCTTCCTTTCGTCTTTTCGATTGCCCCGTCCGCGCCCAGGCGAATCCGGGGCGGACAGATTCAGTGCCGACGCGCGGCCAGGCGCGCGACGATGCGCGACGCGCCGAGGTTCTTGAGGCCGAGCGCCAAAAGGAGCTTGCCGAGGAAATGCCGCGACTCGGCCTTGACCTCGACGATCTCGATCCCCTCCTTCGCGCAAAGCGCGCGGAAGTCCTTGAGCGTGATGCAGTGGATGTTCGGCGTGTCGTACCACTGGAACGGCAGCTGCTTCGACACGGGCAGCCGCCCCGTGAGCGCAAGCGTCAGGCGGATGCGGTACGCCGCGAAGTTCGGGAACGTGACGATCGCCTCGTCGGCGATGCGCAGCGCCTCGTGCAGCAGCCCGCGCGGATTCTTCACCTCCTGCAGCGTGTCCGAGACGACGGCCACGTCGTAGTGGCCGTCCGGAACGAGCGAGAGGCCCTCGTCCACGTCCTCCCACAGGACGTCATGCCCGTCCGCGACCGCCTCCTCGTAGCGCTCGACGTCGATCTCGACGCCGTCGCCGCGCACGCCCTTCTTCGCGCGCAGGACGTTGAGGAGCGTGCCGTCGCCGCAGCCGATGTCGAGGACGCGCGCGCCGGGCCTCACCATCTTGAGGACGTTCCGGTGCAGGCGCTCCTGCCACTTCATGACCGTGACGGGCCGCTCCGTCAGAAAGCCGCCGACGACCTTCGAGAGGTGCGCGATGTCGGTGAGGAACGAGTCGTGGCCCGTGCCGCTTTCGAGGTGGCAGTAGGAGACGGGCTTGCCGGCCCGCGAGAGCGCGCGGACGATCTCCTTCGACTGCCACGCCGGGAAGAGGATGTCGTTCTCGTAGGAGCAGACGAGCGTCCGCGCCCTGACGCGCGCGAACGCCGCGTCGAGCGAGCCGTAGGCCGCGCACGGGTCGGCGAAGTCCATCGAGCGCGTGATGTGCAGGTAGGAGTTCGCGTCGAAGCGGCGGACGAACTTCATCGCCTGGTAGTCGAGGTAGCTCTCGATCTGGAAATACGTCTTGAAGAGGCGGTCTCGCTCGGCGCGCGCCTCGGCCCGCGCCTCGACGAACTCCTTCTGGAGGTTGCGCGCGAACTTCTTCTGCAGGAGCTCGCGCGACAGGTAGGTGATGTGCGCGAGCTGGCGCGCGGCGGCGAGGCCCGCCTTCGGCCCCTTGCCGTCCCCTTCGAGGTAGTAGTCGCCGCCGTTCCACTTCGGGTCGTCCGTGATCGACGTGCGGCTCATCACGCTGAACGCGATCGCCTGCGTGTTGAGGTTCGCCGAGGTCGCGATGAGGCAGGCGCAGTCCATGTCGTCCGGAAAGCGCGTCATCCAGTTCACGACCTGCATCCCGCCGAAGCTGCCGCCGATGAGGGCCTTGAGGTGCGTGACGCCCAGCTCCTTGAGGAGCATCCGGAAGACGTCCACCGCATCGTCGAACGTGTACTGCGGGAAGGACGAGCCGTAGGGCTTGCCCGTGTCGGGGTCGATCGACATCGGGCCGGTCGTCCCCGAACAGCCGCCGAGCACGTTCGCGCAGATGACGTGGTAGCGGTTCGTGTCGATGGCCCGGCCGGGCCCGACCATGCCCTCCCACCAGCCGCTCGGCTTCGTCTCGCCCGGCTTCACGCCCGCGACGTGCGCGTCGCCCGTCAGGGCGTGGCAGATGTAGATGACGTTGTCCGCCGCAATCGGCGCGCCGCATTCCTCGTAGGCGACTTCGACTTCCTTGAGGACGCCGCCGTACGCGAGGCGCAGACCGCCCGCCGGCAGCGTCAACCGCCGCTTCTTCGGCTCAACGACGCCAACGCCATCCATCTCAAAGTGCCTTGCGGACGACGTGCGTGCCCGCGCCATAGCGCGTCGAGGCCGTTTCACCGGGAAGCGTGACGTCGGCCGTCGCGCCCACCGGGATCGTGAACGCCCAGACCCAGGTGTCGCCCTCGTAGTGCCACGCGCTCGAAATCAGGCCCGCCGCCGACTTGTACTCCGCCCGGACGAATCCGAGGCGGCGGTCTGGCTTCGGCGCCATGACGACGTTCGCGAAGCCCGGCGCCTTCGGGTCGGCGGCAATGCCGGCGACCGTCTTGTAGATCCACGCGAGCACCGCGCCGTAGGCGTAGTGGTTGAAGCTGTTCATGCCGACGGGCCCGAAGCCGTCCTTCTTCGTGTAGCTGTTCCAGCGCTCCCAGATCGTCGTCGCGCCCTGGTCCACCGAATAGAGCCAGCCGGGGAAGCTGTGGTTGAGGAGGAGCGAGTAGGCGCGCGCCACGAGCCCGTTCTCCGTCAGCGTGTCCATCACGATCGACGTGCCGAGGAAGCCCGTGTGCAGCGTGCCGCCGCCCGCGTCGATGCTCGCCTCGAGGTCGGCGATCGTCTTCGCCTTCGCCGCGCCCTCGACGAGGCCGAGCTTGAGCGCGAACAGGGCCGGCGTCTGCATGCCCTTGAAGACCGGCAGGATCGTGCCGTCTTCCGTCGCGAAGAAGGACTGCTTCAGGTAGGCGCGCGCAGCGTCCGCCATCGCGCGGTACTTCGCGGCGTCCGCCGCGCGGCCCGTCCGCTCGGCCATCTCGGCCATCATCTGCGCGTCCCAGAGCCAGTAGCATCCGCCGAGGTAGTCCCAGTAGCGGAGCGCGTCCGCCTTCGGGCGGTTCCGCCCGTCCGGCCCCTTCTCGAAGGCCGAGTATTCGGGCTTGTACGGGCAGCTCTCGAGCTTCGTCAGCGAGAGCCAGTCGTTCCACTGGTAGTTCCGGCACTCGGCGGCGATCGCCGCGTGGGCGTACTTCGTCTCGTTGACGCGGCCGACGAACTTCTCCATCGCCGCCCAGTTCTCGTCGACGATCCGGCGGTCGCCGAACTGCTTGAACATCTGGTAGGGCACGATCACGCCCGCGTCGGCCCAGCCGAGGCGCATCGGCTCGTTGCCGTACTGCGCGAACGGCGCCACGCCCGGGAAGCCGCCGCGCGAGTCCTGGCTGTCGCGCTCGTCACGCATCCACTTGCGCAGGAAGTCGTAGACGTCCGCATTGAAGCTCGCCGCCTCGGCGAAGACCTGCGTGTCGGCCGCCCAGCCCAGGCGCTCGTTGCGCTGCGGGCAGTCCGTCGGCACCGAGAGGTAGTTCGAGAGCTGGCCCCAGTAGACGTTCGAGATGAGCTGGTTCACGTCCCGGTCGCCCGTCACGAGCGAGCCGCGCTCCATCCCCTTCGCGATGGACGTCACCGGCACGCTCACGAGACGCTCGATGCGGACAGGCGCCGTCGCCGTCATGGAAATGTAGCGGTAGCCGAAGAACGTGAAGCGCGGCAGGTAGGCCTCGACGCCCGTGCCCGCGAACGTGTATTCGACGAGCCGCCCGTTCTCGTGGCCCTTGCGCAGGTTGACGCGGTAGACGCTGCCCTCCGGCCCATCGTTGCCGCGCGACTTGAGCCCGCCGTTGTCGTTGAGCATCTCCGCCGGCAGCGCCGTCAGCACCGTCCCGGCCGCCGCCGCGAAGCGGAAGGACGGCACGGCCGCCGCGTTCTGCCCGAAATCGACGACGAGCGTCTCGCCCGGCGCGAGCTCAAACGGCCCGTTCCCCGCAAAGTCGCGGACGACCTTCACCGTGCCGAACGCCGCGTCGGACGCGCCCTCGACGCCCTTCCACGTGTAGGCCTTCACGGGGCTGAGCGCCTTGTCGCACCGCAGAAAGACCTCTGCGCCGTCCGTCGGCAGGATCTCGCCCTTGAACTCCGCATTCGCCTGCGGCGCGCCGAACGACGCCCCGCAGGCGAAGCCCGGCTTCCGGCGCGCGTCAAAATGCTCGCCGTCGAAAATCGCCGCCCGCGTGACTGGACCGGCGACGCCGGCCTTCCAGTCCTTCACGTTCGTGCCGTAGCGGCGCACCGCCCCGCCCGCATACGCGACTTCGAGGACGCCGCGAAACGCGCTCTTGCGGCCGACGAAGCCCGTGCGGCCGCTCGGCGTGACGATCTTGTCGCGCCACCAGCCGGACGAGACCTCCGCCGCGAGGACGTTCGTCGCGCCCTTCGCGCGGCGGAACGCCTCCGTGACGTCGTAGGTGAAGGCATACTTCGTCTTCTCGTTGTGCGTGAAGCCCGGCTTGAGGAAGTCCGTCCCGATGCGCACGCCGTTCACGTAAAGCTCATAGACGCCAAGGCCCGCCGTCATCCACGTCGCGGAGACGACCTCGCCCTCGTTCGCGAGCTCGCGCACGAACCAGCTTGTGCCGGGCGCCGCGAGCGAGCCTTCGGTGATCTTCCCCTCCTCGACCGGCGCGTCCGCCGCCGAGATCCACGCGCTCGCCGCCCACGCCGCCGGCTCCAGCGCCGACACGCGCCGCCCGAGCGGACGCGCCGAACAGGTCGCCGCGCCGCAGTCCGCCAGCAGCCCCGCCGCCAGCAAAATCGTCAGATGCCTCATGGTTCTTCTTCCTTGCCCTGTCAGTTCGCGTAGGTGACGACGCCCGTGCCCTTGCGGCAGACGCCGATCACGCTGTACGGCTGGTGCGCGGCCTTGAGGATGTTCGTCGCCTTCGCGAGGTCGCGCTTGGCGACGATCACCACAAACCCGATGCCCATGTTGAAGACGCGGTACATCTCGTCGCGGTCGACCTTGCCCTGATTCTGGATGAACTTGAAGATCGTCGGGACTTCCCAGGCGTTGCGGTCGATCTCGGCGTTCACCGTCTTCGGCAGGACGCGCGGAATGTTGTCGGGGAAGCCGCCGCCCGTGATGTGCGCCATGCCGTTGACCTTGATCTTCGACAACAGCGCCGAGACGGGCTTGAGGAAGCTCTTGTGGACGGCGAGAAGCGCCTCGCCGAACGTCTGGTTCGTGCCGGGCAGCTTGTCCTGCCAGCTGTACTGGCAGAGGTCGAAGATGACCCGCCGCGCGAGCGAGAAGCCGTTCGTCTGGAGCCCGCCCGACGGCAGGCCGATGATCACGTCGCCCGCCCGGATCGACTTGCCCGTGACGAGATCCTTCTTCGCGACCGTGCCGACGATCGTGCCGACGAGGTCGTACTCGCCGACCGGGTAGAGGCCCGGCATCTCGGCCGTCTCGCCGCCGAGCAGCGCCATCTTGTTCTCCCGGCAGGCCTTGCAGAGACCGGAGACGACGCTCTTGAAGACGGCCGGCTCGACCTTCGCCGTGCCGACGTAGTCCATGAAGAAGAGCGGCTTCGCGCCCTGCACGAGAATGTCGTTCACGCAGTGGTTGACGATGTCCTGCCCGACGGTGTCGTGGCGGTTCATCATCGCGGCGACCTTCAGCTTCGTGCCGACGCCGTCCGTCGAGGCGACGAGGATCTGGTCCTTCCCCGCCGGCACCTTGTGCAGCCCGCCGAACGCGCCGATGTTGCCGATGACGTTCGCCGTCTTCGTCGCGGCGACCATCTGCTTGATGGAACCGACCGCGCTCATCTTAACGTCAATGTTCACGCCCGCCTGCGCATAGGCGGACTTCCTCTCGGCCTTTTCTCCCTTCGCCATGTCGGGAACTCCTTGAAACGGAAAAACTGTGGATGTATTGAAACGAAGGGCGCGTGCCCTGTGACACGCGCCCTTGCCCGAAAGACCGCCTTAGAGCTTGTCGTTCGAGCCGAGCACGTTCACGATCTTGTGGATGTAGAGCTTCTTCATCTCGTCGCGCGCCGGCGAGAGGTACTGGCGCGGATCGAAGTGCTCCGGATGCTCCGCGAAGTGCTTGCGGATCGCCGCCGTCATCGCGAGGCGCGAGTCGGAGTCGATGTTGATCTTGCACACCGCGCTCTTCGCGGCCTGGCGGAGCTGCTCCTCCGGGATGCCGACCGCGTCCGGCAGCTTGCCGCCGTTGGCGTTGATGATGTCGACGTACTCCTGCGGCACGCTGGACGAGCCGTGGAGGACGATCGGGAAGCCCGGCAGCTTCTCCTCGACGGCCTTGAGGACGTCAAAGGCGAGCGGCGGCGGGATGAGCTTGCCCGTCTTCGGGTCGCGCGTGCACTGCTCCGGCTTGAACTTGTAGGCGCCATGCGACGTGCCGATCGAGATCGCGAGCGAGTCGCAGCCCGTCTTCTGGGAGAACTCGATCACCTCTTCCGGCTTCGTGTAGTGCGACTCCTCCGCCGCAACCTCGTCCTCGACGCCCGCGAGGACGCCCAGCTCGGCCTCGACCGTGACGTCGTGCTGGTGGGCGTACTCGACGACCTGCTTCGTGAGGGCGATGTTCTCCTCGAACGGCAGCGACGAGCCGTCGATCATCACGCTGGAGAAGCCGCTGTCAATGCAGCTCTTGCACGTCTCGAAGCTGTCGCCGTGGTCGAGGTGCAGCACGATCTGCGGATTCGCGCACCCGAGCTCCTTGGCGTATTCGACCGCACCCTGCGCCATGTAGCGGAGGATCGTCGGGTTCGCGTACTTGCGCGCGCCCTTCGAGACCTGCATGATGACGGGCGACTTCGTCTCGACCGCCGCCTGGACGATGGCCTGCATCTGCTCCATCGTGTTGAAGTTGAACGCCGGGATGGCATAACCGCCCTTGACCGCCTTCGCGAACATTTCCCTCGTGTTGACGAGGCCGAGTTCCTTGTAGCTAACCATTTTGATCTGCTCCTGTTTGGTTTCGGGCACAAAGCCCGATGATTTCTGCGTATTATATCAAAAAAGGCCGAGCGTGTGCATCCCGGTCAGACCGGCGTCTCGGAAACCGAGAAGAGCGTCAGCTTCACGCCCGTCGGCCGCAGGATCTCCCGGACGACCTTCAGCCAGTCGTCCGAGACCCGGCAGGCGACGACGACCGCATCGACGTTCAGCGCGTTGACGACGGACGGCGCGTCGTTGATCGTGCCGCAGACGCGGATGCCGCCGATGTAGCGGCCCTTGAGGTAGACGTTGTCGTCCAGCAGCCCGACGATGATGCGGTCGTTCGCCGCCGTCGTGCGCACGAGCTCGCGCCGGAAGGCCTGGTAGCGAAGCCCCGCGCCGTAGACGAGAATGCGCGAGACGTCCTTGCGCGCGACGAGCCGCGAGCAGTCCACCGCATAGAAGACGTCGCGCACGAGTCCGCGAAAGGCCCGCAGGACGAGCAGCGCCGTGAAGGCGACGACCGCGTAGGCGAGCGTCATCGCCTTGAGCTGGAAGATCGAGAGCGACGGCCAGTAGTAGACGAAGACCGAGCCCGCGACCGAGCCGAACGCGCAGGCGAGGAAGAGGCGCACGTAGTTCGAGGGCAGCGCGCGCGACCAGGCCGTGCGGTACGCGCGGAAGAAGACGAGGAACGCGAACGTCGAGAAGACGCGCACGGACAGGTGCGCCCGGATCGCGTGCAGGTCCAGCGGCATCCGCAGCGCCCACGCGCAGACCAAGAAGACCGCGACGAGCGCAAAGAGGTCGAAGAAGACGTAGAACGGAACGGACAGGACGGCGAAGCGCCGCCGCGACTGCCGGTCGCTCGCGTGCGCGACGGCGTTGAGGAGGCTGCCCGCGTCGAAGAGCTCGATCTTCGCGTCCTTGAAGATGACGACGGCGGAGACCGCGAGCGCGGCGAGCCACAGCCCCGCCGCGTGCGACTTGAGCAGCATTGCGACAAGGCCCGTGACGACGAGCGACGCCGCGCAGACGTAGAGGATCCACGCCGCCTTGCGCTGGTTCAGCCCCGCCGCGCGCAGGATGCGGTGATGCAGGTGGTCGGCGTCGGCCGTCATGACCTCGCCCGCCTTCGCGTCCGTCCCCGGCAGCCGCCGCGCGAGGAGGTGGCGGACCGACCGCCGCAGAATCGCGAGCGCCGTGTCGAAGATCGGCACGCCCATCGCCAGAAGCGGCACGCCGACCGAGACGAGGAACGAGTTCGGCACCTGCGAGGCGAGCGGCAGCGTCGAGACCGTGAAGCCGAGGAACATCGACCCGGCGTCGCCGAGGAAGACGGACGCGGGATGGTAGTTGTAGCGCAGGAAGCCGAGAAGCCCGCCCGCCAGCGCGAAGTAGAAGAGCGTCGCCTGGGGGTTGCGCATGAAGAAGAGCGCGCCCGCCATTCCAACGACCGCAATGAGCGCCAGCCCCGACGCAAGGCCGTCCAGTCCGTCGATGAGGTTGAACGCATTGACCGCGCCGACGATCCAGAAGACCGTGAGCAGGCAGTCGAGGCCCACCGGCAGGGCCGGCCAGAGGACGCGGAAGCCCAGGCCCGCCCACGCCCAGACGAGGACGGCGACGACGACCTGTCCGAGGAGCTTGGCCTTCGGCGGCAGGGAGAACCGGTCGTCGGCGAAGCCGAGAAGCGCAATCGCGACCGCAAGGGCCGAAAGCGCATAGGCCTGCGGATCGGACAGCCCCTGGATCCACGGCCGCCCCGTGACGAGGTGGAACGCGAGATAGGGCACGAGGACGCCGAAGACGAGCGCGACGCCCCCGCCGCGCGGAATCGGCACCTTGTTGATCCGGCGCGGATCGGGCTTGTCCACCATCCCCAGTCGGCGGTTCAGCTCCCGCACGACGGGCGTCGCGAGCAGCGTGACGACAAGCGGCGCCAGAAACGCGGCCAGATACGGCAGGACGTCTTCGATCATTGCGCGACGCTCCTCCCGGCTCGAATGGCCCGCACGGCTGCGACTGGACTTGTCATTTCACGTTCCCTTCCCATCACGAATGTGCGGACATTATACCATCTTTTTCAGCCGCCCAATCGTCGCGCGCCCTCTTCTTTTTGGTTTTCATGGGCGGGATTATACCAAAAGGCTGGGGAGACGAGCCCCTTCCGCCTGAAGGAGCGCGCGCTTGCGCGCGAGCGCGTCAGCGGCGCGGCCGCCGCAATAGCCGCCCAGCGAGCCGTCGGCTGCAATGACGCGGTGGCAGGGGATCTCGGGCGCAAACGGGTTGCGGCGGAGCGCCTGCCCGACGGCGCGCGGCGCGCGCACGCCCAGACGCCGCGCGAGTTCGCCGTAGGAGACCGTCGTCCCGCGCGGGATGTCGAGCAGCGCGCGGTAGACGCGCAGGCTGAACGCCGAAAGTCCCTTCGAATCAATCGCCTCGACGAGCCGCTCGCCCGCGTAGCGCAGCTTCATGATGAAGAAGTCGTCGCGCGTCTCCATCGCCTTCAGGAAAAGGCGGTCGCCCTCCCAGAGGTTCTTCTTGAGAAGCTCGCCCTTCTCCAGCCAGACGAGCTCGCCCTCGTCGCAGTCCACGAGCGTCCCCGTCCATTCGGTTGCCGTGTAGAGGTACATGTACTCCAGCCCCCAGACGTCCGAGACGAAGACCACGATTCCGCGCAGACGGAAGTTCGTCATCGTGAGGCCCGTCTCCTCCCGCACCTCGCGCAGCGCGCAGGCGTCCGGCGTCTCGCCCGGCTCGAACTTCCCGCCGACGCCGATCCACTTGCCGCCGTTCTCGTCGTGCGCCTTCTTCGTGCGGTGGAGCACGAGATAGCGCCCGTCCCGCTCCAGATAGCAGAGCGACGTCTTGCGTCCGACGGGCACCGTCATGCGTTCGGCCTCCGCAAGGCGGCTTCGGCATTGGCGAAGGTGAGCGCGGCGAACGCCTCGTCCGTCTGTCCGCGCAGCGCCGCCAGGAACGCGCACGTGTGGCGGAGAAACGCCGGCTCGTTCACCTGGCCGCGCAACGGCACGGGCGCGAGAAACGGCGCGTCCGTCTCGATGAGGATCCGGTCGTCCGGCACGAAGCGCGCCGAGAGCCGCACGTTGTCCGCCGCCTTGAAGGTGACGATCCCCGAAATCGAGACGTAGAAGCCGAGGTCGAGATAGGCCCGCGCCTCGTCCGGCGTTCCCGTGAAGCAGTGGATGATGCCACGCGAGGGAATCTCCTTGAGGAGGCCGACCGTGTCCGACGCCGCCTCGCGCGTGTGGATGACGACCGGCAGGTCGCGCGCGCGCGCCGTCTCCAGCTGCGCCGCGAACAGCCGCATCTGCGCCGCGCGCGTCTCCGGCGAATAGTGGTAGTCAAGGCCGATCTCGCCGATCGCCGCCGGAGAACTAACCGAATCATCGAATAATCGACTGATCGAATCAGGCGCGGGATCCGCGCAGTCGATCTGCTCGCGGTCAAAGCCGAGCGCCGCCAGGACAGCGGGAAGACGCGGCCCGTCCGCGCCATCGCCGGACCCCGTGCCCCGTTCGCCCTCCCGTTGCGCGACCTGCGCCGCGCCGTTCAGCGCGTCGCTTCCCCCGACGGCCATCAGCTTCTCGACGCCCGCCGCGCGGGCACGCGCGAGGATCGCGGCGACGGACGCCGGATCCGTCGTCTCGAAGTGGCAGTGCGTGTCAAAGAGCCTCACGCGACGGTCTCCGAAAGGGCCGACCAGACCTTCAGCGCCTGCACCGTTTCGCGCACGTCATGGACGCGCACGACGGCCGCGCCGCTCTGCGCCGCCCAGAGCGCAATCGCCAGGTTGCCGGCAAGATCCTTGCCCGGCACCTTCGTGCCCGTCAGCTTCTTCACGATCCGCTTGCGGCTCGCGCCCACGAGGACACGTCCCCGCGTCGCGAGGTCGCCAACGGACTGGAGCAGCTGCAAGTCCTCTTCGCGCGTCGTGTCGAAGCCGATCATCGGATCGAGGTAGAGGCGGGGGAGGAAGGTTTGGAGGTTGGGGAGTTTGGGAGTTTGGAGGTTGGGGAGTTTGGAGGTTTGGGGCGTTGGGGCGAGACACGAGGCGGGCAGGACGAGCTCGACGTCGGGATGCACCTCCAGGATCTCCAGCATTTCGGGAATCGGTTCCGCGTAGACGCAGTTGATGATCGTCGCGCCCGCCTCAACCGCCCGCGCCGCCGTCTCGGGGTGATAGGTGTCCACGGACACGCGGACCTCGCGCTCGCCGTCCCGCTTCCGCTTTCCGCCGCCCTTCAGGTCCCAGACCTCTTTCAGCACGGGCTCCAGACGCGCCCATTCCGCATCCCATTCAAGCGGCGTCGCGCCGGGGCGCGTCGACTCGCCGCCGAAGTCGAGGATGTCCGCGCCTTCGTCGATGAGGTTCGCCGCGCGGCGAATCGCCTCTTCGGGACTAAAGAACTTGCCGCCGTCCGAAAACGAATCGGGCGTGACGTTGACGATTCCCATGACTTTGCAGCTCATGTTTCCTTGGTTCTCCTTAATTCGCCGCGTGTGCGAAGCACCTGCGTTTTCTTTCCCCCTCGCCCTTCCTCTTGGCAATACTTCCAAATCGGGCAGCCCTCGCACTTCGGGCGCAGCGGGCCGCAGCGCGTCTGCCCGAACGAGACGAGATGCGAGTTCCACGTCTTCCAGTAGCGTACGGGCAACAGCTTGCGCAATGCCATTTCCGTCTCCAGCGGTGTCTTCGTCCGCACGAGGCCCAGCCGGTTCGAGATGCGGTGGACGTGCACGTCCACGCAGATTGCGGGCAGGTCGAAGCCGACGGCCACCGTCAGGTTCGCCGTCTTGCGTCCGACGCCGGGCAATTCGCACAGCTCCTCGACCGTGTGCGGCAGGACGCCCCCAAACTTCTCCCGAAGAACGCGCGGCAGTTCCTTCAGGTGGCGCGCCTTGTCGCGGTAGAAGCCGACGGGATAGACGAGCCGCTCGATTTCCGCGACGTCGAGGCGCTCGAGATCTGCGGCCGTGAAGCGTTCGCCCCGCGCCGTCGCGAACAGCCGCTTCACCGCCCCCGCCGTGCAGGCGTCCTTCGTGCGCGCGCTCAGAATCGTCCCGACCAGAACGCAGAACGGATCGTGCGTCTGCGCCTCGACGAGCTCGATGATCGGCGCGGCATGCGCCTGGAACTCGGCTTTCAGCGCCGCGTCAATCGCGGCGATCTTCTCGTGGAGAGCCGCCGTTCCCCTCCGTTCGCCTGTTTCCGTCTTCATGATCGCACCCGCTGATGCCTCTCCGTCAAACGGAATGGACGGCGCGGAGCAGGGCGGCGGCGGCGCGCATCTCGGCTTCCTTGTGGCTGCCGGCGGTCGCCTCGGCCGTGCCCATCCCCTCGACCGTGACGCGAACGGAGAATGTCGGCGCGTGCGCCGCGCCGACCATCTTCAAGAGCTCATAGACGGGATGGCGCGACGGCCGCAGGGCCTGCGCCCGGATCTGCAGTTCGCCCTTCGGATTCCCTTCCCACGGCTCCGCCGCCACGTCCGGCGAAAGCTCCAGCGCCGCGAAGACCTTCCGCGCCGCCGCAAACCCGCCGTCCAGATACGCCGCGCCAATCACCGCCTCGACGGCGTCCGCAATCGTCTTCGCGTGCGGCGAGAGCGTCGCCGCGCGCCGATTGCGCTTCAGGCGCGGAACAAGTCCGAGCCGATTCGCCGCCGCACAGAGGGCCGCCGCCGAGACCATGTGTGTCCGCCGAACCGTGAGCGCCCCCTCCGCCTCGCCGGGGAATGCGGCGTAGAGCTGCTCGGCCGCGAGCATCCCGAGGACGGCGTCGCCCAGGAATTCGAGGCGCTGGTTGTCCGACGCGTTCGGACGATCCATGCGGAACGCGGGCGTCGTCAGCGCCTCCTTCAGAAGCGCCCCGTTCCGAAACGTGTAGCCAAAGATCTCCATCGGACGATCAGTGGCGGAAGCTGCGCTGGCCCGTGAAGACCATCGCGACATTCGCCTCGTTCGCGCAGTCGATGACGTCCCAGTCGCGGATCGCGCCGCCGGGCTGGACAACCGAGGTGATGCCCTCGCGAATGCCGACCTCCAGTCCGTCGCGGAAGGGGAAGAAGGCGTCCGACACCATCGCGCAACCGGGCAGCCCGCCCTTCTCGGCCCTCGTCTGCTCGAGAATCGCGGCCTGCTTCCGCGCACCGTCCTCTTCGCCAAACGCGAGCCGCAGGTCGTTGAACGGCTTGCCGTACGTCTCCCACGCAATCCAGTCGGCGTGCTTCGTGTACGCCTTGTCGCGCGCGATTTCCGCGACGCCGACGCGATCCTGCTCGCCCGTCCCGATGCCGACCGTCACGCCGTCCTTCACGTAGAGGACGGAGTTCGACGTCACGCCCGCCTCGACGAGCCACCCGAAGACGAGGTCGTCGTATTCCCTTGCCGTCGGCAGACGATTGATCTTGTACTCCCTGAAGCTGACCGCGCCCGTCGCCTTGTCCGTGATCTTGCGGTTGCAGTAGGCGGGCAGGAAATCCGCCGGCTTGCGCGCGTTCGCACAGAACGAGGTCTGCGCAACGAGGCCGCCGTCGATGAGGCTCTTGAAGTCGATGACGCGCTTCGCGACGAAGTCCGCGAGACGCGCCATGTTGCGGATGCGGAAGACGCGCAGGTTCTTCTTCGTCGCGAAGACGTCCATCACGCCCGGCGCGAAGTCCGGCGCGACAACGACCTCCGCGTAGTTCTGGACGATGAGCTTCGCCGTCTCGAGGTCGCAGTCGCGGTTCAGGGCGATCGCGCCGCCGAACGCGGCGAGGCGGTCGGCCTTGTTCGCGCGGAAGTACGCCTCGGCGAGCGTCGAGCCAAGCGCGACGCCGCACGGATTGTTGTGCTTGACGATGACGGCGCACGGCTTGTCCATCAGGTAGCGCAGGATGTTGAGCGCGTTGTCCGTGTCCGTCACGTTCGTCTTGCCGGGATGCTTGCCCGACTGCAGCAGCTCGGGCACGGACGCGAGATACTGTCCCGGCTGGACCAGCTCGACGTCGCCGAGCGCGAGGTTGCCGTTCACGAGCCGATAGAGCGCGGCCTCCTGTCCGGGATTCTCGCCATACCGCAGCCCCTTCTCCTCGCCCGCGATCTTCCACGTCACCTTCTCGTAACGGAATGTCTGGCGGTTGGCGCCGTCGATGAACGAAATCTCCATCTGCGGCGCGAAATGGTCCGTCTCGATGGTCTTGTAGGCTTCCTTCAGGTCTTTCATAGCGTTTCCTCGTTGTCGCGGATGGATGTTCAGGCCGTCTTGCCGGGCGTGCCCCGGCTCACGGCGCGAAGACGTCGCCCGCGCCCTTGCTGCGCGGCACGCCGTCGAAGTAGAAGTTCTGGCCCGTCGCGTCGAGCACGCTCCGCCAGAGCTGGCCGTCGGTGTCGAGCTTCTGGCGCTCGATCGTCGCGAGCGCGATCGGCACGAGCGCGTAGCTCTCGCCCAGGTTGCCGACGACGCAGTCCGTGCGCCCCGCCATCGCCGCGTGCGCCGCCGCGCGCGCGAGGCTGTAGCAGCGAATCGCGTCCGTGCCGCGCGCCGGGCAGCTCCGGATGATGTAGCTCGGATCGATGTACTTCACGCTCGAGTCGATGCCGCGCGTCTTGAAGTGCGCCGTGATGCGCTTCTTCAGGTAGACGCCGATGTCCTTCTTGAGGACGTTGCCGCTCGCGTCGCGCTCCTCCGCCCCGGCGAGCAGCTCCTGCCCCGCGCCCTCCGCGACGACGATGACGGCGTGCGACTTCCCGGCGGCGAAGCGGCGCTCCAGCGCCGTCAGGAGGCCCTTCGGCCCCTCCATCTCGAACTTCACCTCCGGCACGAGGCAGAAGTTGACGATCGGGTTCGCGATCGACGCGGCGGCGGCGATGAAGCCGGAGTCGCGTCCCATCAGCTTGACGAGCCCGATGCCGTGCGGCGTCCCCTTCGCCTCGACGTGCGCGTTGCGCGTCACCTCGGCCGCCTCGGCGACCGCCGTCTCGAAGCCGAAGCTGCGCCCGACGAAGACCAGGTCGTTGTCGATTGTCTTCGGAATGCCGACGACGGAGATCTTGAGCCCCCGACGATCGATTTCCGCCGCAATGTCGCTCGCGCACCGGAGCGAGCCGTCGCCGCCGATGCAGAAGAGGACGTTGATGTTCATCCGCACGAGCGTGTCCACCATGATCTCGGTCGGCTGGGCGCCCCGGCTCGAGCCGAGGATCGTGCCGCCCGCCTCGTGGATCGTGTCGACGTTGTCCGGATTGAGCATCAGCGGCTCGTAGCCGTACTTCGGGTTCAGCCCCGCGTAGCCGTAGCGGATGCCGTAGATGTTCTTGACGCCGTAGTCGAACTCGAGAATCTCGACGAGGCCCTTGATGACCGTGTTCAGACCGGGGCACAGCCCGCCCGCCGTCACGATGGCGACGCGCGTCCAGCTCGGATCGTGGAAGATCTTCTCGCGCGGGCCCGCCCGCTCGAACGTCGGCTGGTGGCCGAGCTTCGTCTCCGCGAACTTCGCGTAGGCCTCGTTCTCCGTCGCGAAGATGCGCTCGCCGTCCTGCACGAACTGCCCGAGCGAGACGGGCGAGGGAATCGTGCAGGGCCCGAGCGTCTTCACTTCGCACGTGTAGCGCGCGCGGTCGGCGACGATCTTGTCGAGAATGGTGCTCATGTCTTGCTTACTTTCCTGTCTTCTTCCTGAAATAGGCAATCGTCTTCGCCAGGCCCTCGGCGAGCGGCACGCGCGGCGACCAGCCGAGGAGCGCCTGCGCGCGCGCGATGTCCGGCTTGCGCTGCTTCGGGTCGTCGCCGGGGAGCGGACGGAAGACGAGCTTCGAGCCGGTGCCGGGGATCTGCCGCAGCACCTCCTCCGCCAGCTCCAGCATCGTGAACTCGCCGGGGTTCCCCACGTTGAGGACCGGGACGGGCGGGTTCGCCGGCGGACGGAAAAACGCGCGCACCTTTTCCTTCGGCAGCGTCATGTACGCGCGGAAGGCGTCGATCAGGTCGTCGCAGTACTGGAACGAGCGCGTCTGCATCCCCGTGCCGTAGACCGTCAGGTCTTCGCCGCGCAGCGCCTGGCAGATGAAGTTCGAGACGACGCGCCCGTCCTCGGGGTTCATCATCGGCCCGTAGGTGTTGAAGATGCGCACCATCCGCGCATCGACGTCGAAGGCGCGCACGTGGTCGGCGACGAGCGTCTCCGCGACGCGCTTGCCCTCGTCGTAGCAGCTGCGGATGCCGATCGTGTTGACGTTGCCCCAGTAGGTCTCCGGCTGCGGATGCACCTCGGCGTCGCCGTAGACTTCGCTCGTCGAGGCGTGCAGAAGCCGCGCACCGTCGCGCCGCGCCAGGTCCAGGCAGAAAAGAATCCCCCGGATGCACGTCAGCGTCGTGAAGACCGGCCGCGCCTGGTAGTGCGGCGGACTCGCCGG
>ONTV01000086.1 GCA_900320855.1 uncultured Lentisphaerota bacterium | reverse complement strand
CATGCGGGGCAAAAGGCGTGCGCCAACTGCGTCGAGGCCGGAGGCCGACTCTCGCACGAGAGCACGTTCGCGGGCCCGGCGTGATTTCGACCGCCACGGCAAAGGGCGCGCGTGAAGGCGCGCGCGTCGAAATCATGCGGGTGCCCGCGAACTGCGGGTCGGGCGAGCAGGTCGGCGCAGGCCTCGATACCAACCGAATTGCGCGCAAGCGGTTCAACGGTTTAGAATCGCACCCCCGGCCTGAAGTACGCGCCGCACCCCCTTGACAGCGTGCGCGGCGTTTTGTACGCGCCGCACCCCCTTGACAGCGTGCGCGGCGTTTTGATATCATACGCGCCGTTTGCGAGAAAGCAGACGAATCGAACATGAACACGAACCTTCTTAACCTTGGCCTTAGCATTGCCGCGATTATCATTAGTCGCGGGGCTGTTGGCTATCGTTGAGGTGAGGAGATCAAATCTGGTACGCTAACGGCCCCGCTCGGAAACGAGAGGGGCCGTTCTGATTTAAAAGACAATCGGATAAACCGAAGAAAAGAGAGAAGCAAGCGAAATGAATACGGTCGAGACACAGGAAACCTTGAGGGGCATCGCCGCGCGCGTCCGGGAGATGCGCGAAATCGAGGGCCTCACGCAGGCGGAACTTGCGGCGCGCACGGGCGTGACGGAGGCGGAGTGCCGCGCGATCGAGGCGGCCGAGAGCGATCCGCCGTTCTCGTTCCTCCACAAGTGTTCGCTCGTCTTCGGCGTTGACCTGATGGCGCTACTGGAAGGCCGCACGGCGAAGCTGGCGGACCTGCAGGTCACGCGGGCCGGCGAAGGCGTCGTGACGGCGCGCGAGGCCGGCATCGAGATCCGCAACATGGCGGCGAACTTCCGCAATCGCCAGGCGACGCCGTATTTCGTGACGTACGACTACGACCCCTCGCTCCAGGACCGGCCGATCGCCACCTCGACGCACGGCGGCCAGGAGTACGACTACATCCTGAGCGGCGAGATGCGGCTCAAGGTCGGCGACCACGAGGAGACGCTCCGTCCCGGCGATTCGGCGTTCTACCGCTCGTCCGTGCCGCACGGCATGATCGCCGTCGGCGGCCAGGCCTGCACGTTCATGGCGATGATCATGCCGACCGAGGGAGACGAGGAGGCCCTGCCGACGGCGCAGGCGATTTTCCACCGGCCGCCGGCGCCCGCCGTCGCGCCGAAGGCCGTGCAGCGCTTCGTCGATGTCGAGGAGGACGGCGAAGGCCATCTGAAGCACATCGCCTTCAAGAACACGGAGCACTTCAACTTCGCCTTCGACATCGTCGACGAGATCGCGCGGCGCGACCCGGAGCGGCTGGCGATGCTGCACGTCTCCGACCACATGACGGAGCGCCGCTTCACGTTCAAGGACATGGCGGAGGACTCGAACCGCGCGGCGAACTACCTGCACGCGCTCGGCATCGGCAAGGGCGACAAGGTGATGCTCGTCCTCAAGCGCCACTACCAGTTCTGGCCCGTCGTCCTCGCGTGCCACAAGGTCGGCGCGGTCGTCATTCCGGCGACGAACCAGCTCATGACGCACGACTTCACCTACCGCTTCAAGGCCGGCGACGTGAAGGCGATCTTCTGCACGGCGGACGGCGTGACGGCCGAGCAGGCCGAGGAGGCGGAAAAGGAGCTGGGCGCGAGCCTCGTCAAGGTCATCGTCAACGGCAAGCGGCCGGGCTGGCGCGCCTACGACAGCGAAATCCACGGCTACTCGTCCGTCTACGCGCGGCCGAGCGACGCGCCGGGCGGCAGCGACCCGATGCTCATGTTCTTCACGAGCGGCACGACGAGCTATCCGAAGATGGCGCTGCACAGCTACACCTACGCGCTCGGCCACTACGTGACGGCGAAGTACTGGCATCTCGTCGAGCCGGACGGCCTGCACTTCACGATCTCCGAGACGGGCTGGGGCAAGGCGCTCTGGGGCAAGCTCTACGGCCAGTGGCTCTGCGAGGGCGCGGTCTTCACGTACGACTTCACGCGCTTTGACGCGGAGAAGATCCTGCCGATGTTCGCGAAGTACAAGATCACGACGTTCTGCGCGCCGCCGACGATGTACCGCATGCTCATCAAGGAGGACATCTCGAAGTACGACTTCTCGTCGGTGAAGCACGCGACGACGGCGGGCGAGGCCCTGAACCCCGAGGTGTTCGTGCAGTTCGAGAAGTCGACCGGGCTCAAGATCTACGAGGGCTTCGGCCAGACGGAGACGACGCTCGCGCTCGCGAACCTGGTCGGCGACAAGCTCAAGCCCGGCTCGATGGGTCTGCCCGTGCCGGACTACGGCATCGACCTCGTGGACGAGGACTGCCGGCCCGTCGCGCCCGGCGAACACGGCGAGATCGTCGTGCGCACGCCGCGTGACCACGCGCACCCCGGAATCTTCCTCGGCTACTACAAGGACGCGGAGAAGACCGACGAGGCCTGGCGCGGCGGCGTCTACCACACGGGCGACCTCGCGTGGAAGGACGAGGACGGCTACTACCACTACGTCGGCCGCGCCGACGACGTGATCAAGTCGTCCGGCTACCGGATCGGTCCGGCGGAGATCGAGAACGTCATCATGGAGCTGCCCTACGTCCTCGAATGCGGCGTCTCGGCGGCGCCCGACCCCGTGCGCGGCCAGGTCGTCAAGGCGACGATCAAGCTCGTGCGCGGCAAGGAGCCGTCGGAGGAGCTGAAGAAGGACGTGCAGAACTACGTCAAGACCCACACCGCGCCGTACAAGTATCCGCGCATCGTCGTCTTCCGCGACGACCTGCCGAAGACGATCAGCGGCAAGATCCAGCGCAACAAGCTGTAAGCGTATGATTATCGACGTCCATTCGCATGACTTCGCCCCGTCCGTCGCGACGCGCGCCATGGCCGGCATGTGCCATGGCCTGGGCGGGCGGCTGACGCCCTCCGGCGACGGCACGCTCGCCGGCCATCTCGACGCCCTCGACCTCGCGGGCGTCGACAAGGCGGTCATGTGCCCGATCGCCACGAAGCCCGGCCAGTTCGACGTCATTCTGCGCCGGTCGGTCGCGATCCTGTCCGGCGCGGCGGGCGAACGCGCCCAGCGGAAGATCGTCCCCTTCGCGTCCGTCCATCCGGCGGATCCGGACTGGTCGCGCCATCTCGACGAGGTGGCGAAAGCCGGGATCAAGGGTCTCAAGTTCCATCCGTACTATCAGGGCTTCTCGCTCGCCGATCCGGCGGTCTGGCCGATTTTCCGCAAAGTTGCGGAACTGGGCCTCGTTGTCCAGTGCCATGCGGGCCGCGACCTCGGCTACCCGGATCGCGCCGACGCCTGCGGGCCGGCGGAGATCGCGACGCTGCTGCGGAACGTGAAGGGGCTCGCCTTCATCGTCGCGCACCTGGGCGGCTGTTCGGGCTACGCGCCGCACGCGACGGACGAGCTGCTGGAGCTCGGCGCCTACATCGACACGTCCGCGCTCGTGCAGAACCACCACAAGGACGAGGAGATGCGCCTTCTGCGGTCGTGGCCGCGCGAGCGGATCCTCTTCGCGACCGACTGGCCGTGGACGCACTACCCGGAGGAACTCGCCTGGGTCAAGTCCGTCCGCGCGCCGGAGGACTGGGACGCCGTCCTCGGCGGCAATGCGGCGAGGTTGCTCGGAATTCCAACATAAAGGATTTCTCTCCTTCAACCCTCCCACTTCCCCACCCTCCCACCCTCCCACCTTTATCCCAACAGGAAGAAACAAAACCATGAACAAGCCATTCAAGCTCACCGATCCGTTTGGCACGGCTCCGAAGACCGCGCCGTTCACCCAGTCCGTCTCGACGGGCGTGCCGTGGCACAACCTGCCGATTACGCGCGAGTACACGCTGGGCCAGCTCCTGGACCAGACGATCGCGCGCTGCGGCGAGAACGATGCCGTCGTCTACGCCGACCGCGACTATCGCCTGACATGGTACCAGTTCGGCGAAGAGGTCGATCTCGTCGCGAAGGGCCTGATGGCGCTGGGCGTCAAGCGCGGCGAGAAGGTGGCCCTGTGGGCGACGAACGTGCCGCACTGGGTCGTCCTCATGTTCGCGACGGCGAAGATCGGCGCGATCCTGCTGCCGCTGAACACGAACTACAAGTCGCACGAGATGGACTTCGCGCTGAAGCAGTCCGACGCGGAGAACCTCTTCGTCATCAATGGCTTCCGCGACTGCGACTACGTGCAGGTCATCAACGAGCTGGTGCCCGAGCTGAAGGAGTGTCCGCGCGGCGAGCTCAAGAGCGCGAACTATCCGCACCTGAAGCGCGTGTTCTTCCTCGGCGGCGAGAAGCATCGCGGCATGTACTCGCTGAACGAGGTGAAGTCCCTCGCGTGCGAGGTCTCGCAGGAGGACTACCTCGCGCGGCAGGCGACGGTGGACGTGAACGACGTCGTGAACATGCAGTACACGTCGGGCACGACGGGCTTCCCGAAGGGCGTGCAGCTCACGCACCGCAACATCGCGAACGACGGCTTCTGGATCGGCGCGTGCCAGAACCTGACGTGCCGCGACCGCGTCTGCATTCCCGTGCCGCTCTTCCACTGCTTCGGCTGCGTCCTCGGCGTGATGAGCTGCGTCAACCACGGCGCGACGATGGTCTTCCTCGAGAAGTTCGACCCCGTGCAGGTGATGAACTCGATCGAGCGCGAGAAGTGCACGGCGACGTACGGCGTGCCGACGATGTACATCGCGATGCTGGACCATCCGCTGTTCAACCGCTTCGACTTCCGCTCGCTCCGCACGGGCATCATGTCCGGCTCGGCGTGTCCGACGCACCGCATGCAGCAGGCGAACGACAAGATGTTCATGCGCGAGATCACGAACCCGTACGGCCTGACGGAGTCCGGCCCGGTGATGACGATGACGCGCTACTTCGAGACGTCCATCGCGCGCAAGTGCCAGACGATCGGCCAGGCGCTGCCTGGCGTCGAGGTCGCGATCATCGACCCCGAGTCGGGCGAGATCGCGCCGGTCGGGCAGGATGGCGAGATCTGCTGCCGGGGCTTCAACACGATGAAGGGCTACTACAAGATGCCCGAGCAGACGGCGAAGTGCATCGACAAGAACGGCTGGCTCCATTCGGGCGACATCGGCAAGATGGACGCGGACGGCTACTACTACATCACGGGGCGCCTGAAAGACCTGATCATTCGCGGCGGCGAGAACATCTCGCCGAAGGAGGTCGAGGACTTCCTCGGCACGATGCCGGGCGTCAAGGACGTCGCGGTCGTCGGCTGTCCCTCGAAGAAGTACGGCGAGCAGCCGGCGGCGTTCATCATCCGCTCGACGGGCTCCGAGATCTCGGAGCATGACGTGGCCGTCTTCTGCAAGGACAAGATCAGCTGGTTCAAGATTCCGAAGTACGTCCACTTCCTGGACGTCTTCCCGATGACGGCGAGCCAGAAGATCCAGAAGTACAAGCTGCGCGAGATGGCCGCCCAGCTGTGGCCCGAGGCGTAATCTGAAATCCAGAACCGAAAGAGAGAAAACAAAAATGAACACGGAAAACAAGGTTGGCGAGCGGATTCGCACGTACCGCGAAAAGTTCGACATGGGCGTGTGCGACCTCGCGAAGAAGAGCGGCGTCGACGAGGCGACGATCAACGCGATCGAAAAGGGCGAGGTGCTGCCCGCGCTGGGCGTGCTGACGAAGATCTCGCGGGCGCTCGGCCAGCGTCTCGGCACGTTCATGGACGACCAGTTCAAGCCCGACCCGATCGTCACGCGCGCGGCGGACATCGCGTCGGCGAAGGTCGCGGGCGAAGGCGTGAACACGCTCGGCTACTCGTCGCATTCGCTCGCGCGCGGCAAGCCCGACCGCCACATGGACCCGTTCCGCATCGAGTTCGAGGCCCATGGCGTGGACGAGGTCTCGTCGCATGAGGGCGAGGAGCTGATCATCTGCCTCGCGGGCGAGGTCGAGCTCACCTACGGCAACGACAAGACCGTCCTGAAGCCCGGCGACACGGCCTACTACAACGCCGTCGTCAAGCACGGCCTGCGCGCCCTGAACGGCCAGCCGGCCTCGATCTACGGCATCGTCTTCATGCCGTTCTGACGCGAAGGAGCCTGTGCGGAAAATGAAAATACTCGTCCTCAATCCCGGATCGACCTCGACGAAGGTGAGCCTGTTCGAGGACAGGCGGGCCGTCTTCGAGAAGAGCGTCTTCCATGACTCGTCCGTGCTGCTCAAGTTCGCGCACGTGAACGACCAGCTCGCGTTCCGCTACGACCTCGTCGTCTCGCTCCTGAAGGAGAAGGGCGTTGATCCGAGGGCGATCGACGCCTTCGTCGGTCGCGGCGGCAGCGCCTGCACGCAGCCGGGCGGCATCACGGTCATCGACCAGAAGCTCTATGACGACACGGTCGCCGGCGTCGGCGGCTCGGAGCATCCCGCCAAGCTCGGCGTCATGCTTGCGTGGACGTTCGCGCAGGAATACGGGAAGCCCGCCTATACGCTCAATCCGACGAATGTCGACGAGTACGGCGAGCTCGCGCGCCTGACGGGCATCAAGGGCGTCTACCGCACGCCGCATTCGCACGTCCTCAACCAGAAGGCCGTCGCCGAGTACCACGCCGAGAAGATGGGCCGCCGCTACGAGGACTGCAACTTCATCGTCGCGCACATCGACGGCGGCGTCACCGTCGGCGCGCACGACCACGGGCGGATGGTGGACGGCAACATGGGCGCCGACGGCGAGGGGGCCTTCACGCCGACGCGCATCGGCTCGGTGCCCGTCCTGCAGCTGCTCGACTACATCGAGGCGCATTCCCTCGACGACGTGCGCCTGCGCTGTTCGCGCGCGGGCGGCTTCGTCGATCTTTTCGGCACGTCCAACTCCGACTTCATCCACGCGAAGGTCGATGCGGGCGACCGCAAGGCGACGCTCGTCTGGCAGACGATGATCTACCAGGTCTGCAAGATGATCGGCGAGATGTCGGCCGTCCTTTGCGGACAGGTGGACGCGATCCTCCTGACGGGCGGGCTGCTGCGCTTCCCCGACGTCGAGGCGGGCATCCGCCGCCGCTGCGGCTTCATTGCGCCGATCGCGACGTATCCGGGCGAGATGGAGCAGGAGGCGATGGCGTATCCGGCGCTGCGCGTCCTCAAGGGCGAGCTTGTGCCGAACCGGTATTCGGGCCGCAACGTCTGGAACGGCTTCGGCGACATTGACCTGTAGAACGGGAGGAAGACGACATGAACCTGATTGAGACGATTCGGAACAAGGCGCGGGCGAACGTGAAGACGATCGTCCTGCCGGAGGGCGACGAGCCGCGCACGGTCGCGGCAGCGGCGACCGTCGTGCGCGCGGGCCTGGCAAAGCCGATCCTCCTGGGCGACCCCGCGAAGATCCGCGCGGTCGCGGCGGAGCGGGGCGTCGATCTCGCGGGCGTCTCGCTCGTCGATCCGGCGACGGACGCGCGGGCGGGCGCCTATGCGCAGACGCTCTTCGAGCTGCGCAAGGCGAAGGGCGTGACGGAGGCGAAGGCGGCCGAGCTCGTCGCCGATCCGATGTACTTCGGCATTCTCATGGTGAAGGCGGGCGACGCGGACGGCCTTGTTTCGGGTGCCGTCCACTCGACGGGCGACATGCTGCGTCCCGCGCTTCAGGTCATCAAGACGAAGCCGGGCATGAAGCTCGTCTCGTCGAGTTTCCTCATGGAGTGTCCGAACCGAGATTTGGGCGAAGACGGTCTGCTCGTCTACGCCGATTGCGTCGTCAATCCCTGCCCGAACGCCGAGGAGCTGGCGAACATCGCCGTCGCGGCGGCGGAGACGGCTCGGACGCTCTGCGGCATCGCCGAACCGCGCGTCGCGCTCCTGTCGTTCTCGACCAAGGGCAGCGCGAAGCATGCGCTCGTCGACAAGGTGCGCGAGGCGACGGCGATTGCACACGCGCTGGCGCCGGAGCTCGTGCTCGACGGCGAGCTCCAGCTCGACGCGGCGCTTGTCCCCGAGGTCGCGGCCTTGAAGGCGAAGGGCAGCCCCGTCGGCGGACGGGCGAACGTCCTCGTCTTCCCTGACCTGCAGGCCGGCAACATCGGCTACAAGCTCACGCAGCGCATTGGCGGGGCGAACTGCTTTGCCGTGCTGCAGGGCCTCGCGAAGCCCTGCAACGACCTTTCGCGCGGCTGTTCGACGGAGGACATCGTCAACACGGTCGCGATGACGGCCGTCCAGGCGGCGGGCTGACGGCGACGGCTAATGTTGTCGGGACAACGCACGCCCGGCGGCATTTTTGGTAAACTGTTCGGAATTAGCGGCGGGAAGACCCTGCCGCGCCAGTCCGTTCAAAGGAAAGAGAGGAAACACATGAACAAGAAGTACGTCTGCAAGATCTGCGGTTGGGTCTACGATCCGGCTGAACACGACAATGTGGCATTCGAGGACTTGCCGTCCGACTGGACATGCCCCGTCTGTGGCGTTGGCAAGGTCGATTTCGAGCCCGCCTCCTGATCGTGCCCCAAGGCCGAACACAAACGCCGCCTGCCCGCCGTGCGAGGTCATCCCCTTTGCGTGACGTGGCGGGCGGCGGCGCTCAACGTGCGCATCAAGGCGTGCGAAGCCGCCGAGATCGTGGGGCATGAATGCGCCCCTGCCGACCGCATCGTCTGTTAAGTCCTGCCGCTGGCGGATTTGAGTTGACGGTGTTATTTCGCTCATAAAAACTTTTGTATGGCGTGCGAGTGCTCCCGAACGGGAACATCTGCGGTTGCGCAATGGCGTCCGTTATGGTATGATACCGCTCGGTATCAAGAAGGAAGTTTCCGTGAAGGACATGAAGGAGGTGGGCGCGTTCGTCGCCAGCGTGCGCAAGTCGCAGGGAATTTCGCAGTTGGAACTATCCCTTGCGGCGGATGTCGGACGCCGCTTTGTGGTCGAGTTGGAGGCTGGAAAAGCGACACTGCAAAGCGGGAAATTGCTGAAGGTTCTGTCCGTCCTCGGCATCGATCTTCGGCTTGTAGAACCGAAAGGAGTCTGACGGCGATGGTAACGGAACAGCGAACAGGCGCACTGGATGTCTATCTCTTGGGGCAGCGGGTCGTCGACTATCGGTCGCATCACAACGAGATGCGCTTCTCCTATGCGTCGGACTATCTCGCGCGCGCGGATGCTGTGCCTTTGTCCCACGCGCTTCCGCTTCAGTCCGAACCTTTTGATTCGGCTCGGACGACGGTGTTCTTCGAAAACCTTCTGCCGCCCGATGTCGTGCGTCGGAAGCTTGGCCCGGTCTTGCACCTTTCGCGGCACAACGTCTTTGGCTTCCTTGCGGCTTTGGGCGGAGACTGCGCGGGCGCGATTGCACTTTGGCCTGAAGGCGAGAAGCCTCATGAGGCGGAGGAAACGGTGCGGATGCTGTCGGCGGCCGAGGCGGACGAGGTTTTGAAGTCTCTC
>ONTV01000052.1 GCA_900320855.1 uncultured Lentisphaerota bacterium | reverse complement strand
GGTGATAACACCGGTTGGGAAGGTTGACGCGAGATTTTCTCATGTCGGAAATTATACCACAAACAAGATCTACTGTGGTGATTTACTGTGGCAATCAAGCCTGACCCTTCCCACGCTTCAGGCGGTCCAGCAGAGCCTTGCGCGGCACGGGACGCGCGGCGGTGGCGCCGACACCGGGCAGCTTGACGTCGAGCCGTCCGAGCGTCGGCCGCTGTGCGGCCACGCGCCCGTCGACCGTGACGGTCAGGCCTTCGCCGCGCTGCCAGCGCACCGACACGGCATGCCCCCGGTAGCGAACGTCCTCCAGGACGAACCAGGCCCACGCCTGCGGGCAGAGCGGATCGACCGCAAACCCGCGCGCGCCGTCCGGCACGAGGCCGACAAGCCCGGAGATCACGAGGTCGCAGAACGTCGAATGGTTGTAGTCCTTGCCGCGCTCCTTCGGGAAGCGGTCGCGCATCGCCGGCGTGTCGAGGATGATCTTGCGCGCGATCCATTCCGACTTGTCGGGATGCAGGTTCTCGTCGATCCACGGCACGACGCGGAAATCGCCCTCCGTCCGCCAGTCCTGCGTCCGCTTTTGCTGCGCGGCGTACTGCCACAGGAGAAAGCCGAAGCGTTCACGTTCCGCCGCTGAACCTCCGCCGCGCGTATGCAGGTCGTTCGCAAACGCCGTCAGCGCAACGGACGTCGCGTAAGGCCAGCTCGGTCCGTTCCACTTGCACTCATGTCCCTTGTAGTCGAGGGCAAAGCCCTTGGCGCGGCGTTCCGGGAACGTCAGGCCGAAGCGCGCGGCGAATCCCTGCGGATCGGCGAGTTGCGCCCAGTCGGGCTTGCGTCCGTCCGTCGGCACGCCGAAATACCACGGCGCGTAGCCGTGCAGTTCGCGCACCGTGCCGCGCACGCCGTCCTTCGGGCGCGTGGTGAAGAAGCCGACATCGGGATTCCAGCAGTTCGCCAGAAGCGACCGGCGGACGCCCTCCGCCTTGGCGTCAAAGCGTTCGGCGAGATCCGTGCGTCCGCTCCGGCGCGCCACGGCGGCGATGGTACGCGCCTCGCGCCACATCGCGGACAGGAACAGAGGCTTGTAGCCGTTGCCGCCGAGCGAGTACTCGGTTCCCTCGCGGTTGTCGATGGAGAGGAAACCGCCCTTTCCATCACCGCCCATCGGCCAGCCGCCGTCGCGCGTAAAGCCTTTCTCCCATCGCTCCCAGGAAAGCCGGGGGCCTGTCCCCAGGAAGCCGTGTCAGCGCGCGCTTCGAGGCGCGGATGGTTGCGCGCGATGGGGGACGGACGCGGACGTCACGCCGCCTTGCGCAAGAGAAGCGGATCTCTCGGGCAAGAGGGGAGGGAGGGTAATGGAAAGGGAAATAATCGAATGCGAAAATCGAGAAGAGGTCGCCCGTCCCGCCGCACATTGCCATCATTTCTCCTCTATAGGAACGTCCGTTTCGATACGGGCGGAGTTCACCTGCCCCAGGCGATGGATCGGCAAGGGACCCTCGACATCGAACTCGTTGTCTCGGACTTCACAATCGCCGCAACCTTGGAGCATGACTCCGCGACGCCCGACCAGGCGATTGTTCCGGATGCGGATGTCATAATGCGCCCCCGGCTGAAGCTGCGCGGCGACCTTGCGGCCGACGCCGACGTCGCCGCCAACCCAAATCTGGCGGTCTCCGGCTTGCCAAAGCGTGTTGCCCGCAATCTCCAGATCGCTCGCACAGGCTCCCGACAGCCAGCTGTACTCGGTCGTGGCGGCGATTCCAGACCCCGCCGTGCGCACGATCAGGTTGTCGCGGACTTCGCCGTGCAGGGCCTTCAGGAGCAGCCCGCGCGACCGTGAGTAGCCGAAGACGCAATTCGTGATGACGAAGCCGTTGCACAGCGAACCCTCCGAGGCAATCGCCGCGTACCGCCCTGGATCCACGTCCGAATCAACCGTCAGTCGACTCGCCCGGCGAACAGCCTTTCCAAGCCCGAACACAAGGCCCGCCTCTTCCGTCATGAACGTTCGTTCCTCGTCCGTGACCTGCCCGGCGTCCTCGCGGGCAAGCACCGTGACCTCGTTCGTGAGCGTCCGCCCGTCGAACGTCAGGATCTGGAGTTTCGACCCGACGCGCAGCTTCGCGTCGAACCAGTTTTCAAGGACCCGCCACGTGCGCGGTCCCTCCTTGCGAGAGAAGACGGAATACAGGCCGGAGACGTTCACGCAGTCGTCGCAGTGGTAGGTGAACTGGCAGTCCTCGATCCAAGGCCCCTTCATGCCGCTCTTAGAGATGATGCCGTCGTGGTTGCCGCTCCGCAGCCGTCGCATCTCCCGGCGGCAGAGATCCGTCTCGGGCGGACGGCGGATGATGCGGCAGCCGCTGAACACGCTGCCTTCCGGGTCGAACTCCCAGAACGCCCGTCCGTGCGGCGTCGCGTGGAACGTGATGTCCTCGCAACGGAGACGCGGCGAGTCCTTGAACTGCATCGTCTCTCCGACGACGGGGTTCGTGCGATCCTTCAGGCTCCAGACGGCGATGTCGCCGCGCGCACCCGTGCGGTTCTGTCCGCCCGTCACGCGATAGGCGCGCGGGCCGGTCTGGACGATCTTGACGCCATCCTGATAACGCATGGGATTCACCCAGTCCGTCGTGCGCGCGTCATACGCCTGCAAGGGCCAAAAGTCGTCGTGGGACTGCGACTCGCCCTTCTGCCCCGTCGGCGGCGGCGCCGGATAGCCGTCGAGGATGCGGACGTCCCACGAGCCCTCGCCATCGACCTTCACGATCTCGCCCTGTGTGAACGGCAGTTCGGCGAAGTCGACCGTCAGGCCACGCAACGTGAGGTTCGTGCAGGACTGGCAGTCCACGACCCGCGTCCGCAGAAGCCCGACGAGTTCCGAACCGCCGAAGTCGATCGTCACGTCCGACAGTCCCCGCAGGACGAGATAGGCGAGCGCGCCGCCGACCTTCGCCTTGGGCGCGACGCCATAGCGCGCCGTCGGCACACGAATCGACTTCTCGCCCTTCGCCAGCCGCTCGCGGATGAAGTCGAACGGATCGGCGGGCGCGGTTTCGTCTGCATGCGCCTCCGCCAGCGTGTGCGTCTTGAAGTCGAATCGGCAGCCCGTCGCCGTCGCGGGCGCGGGACGGTCGTCGTATCCGGCGTTCTCGCGCGGCACGACGCCGCGTTCGCACCATGCGGCGAGATCGTCCGCCGCAGTTCCAAGCGCATCCTCCGACCGGTCGTCTGACAGGGCGAACGCGAAGAAGCGCCCGGCGCGAAGCGCACTTCCCTCGATCTCGAACACGCGGTCGCGATAGCCGCACAGCCGCGCCGACCGCGCGCCTCTGGTCGGCGCCCGCAAGACGAGCTTGCCGCCGCGTCGGCGGAAAGCGTGCAAATCCGGATTGGCCGCGTTCACGAACGCGCCTTCGGGGCGTCCCGCCGCCGGCGCGATTTCGGGATCGACCGCCACCACGCCATCCACATCTTCCGGGAACTGCTGGGCCTCGTGAAGCGCGGCGTTGCCGCCTGCCGCGCCGACGCCGAGGAAGTAGACGCGCGTCGGTGCGCGGCCATGGCGAGCCGTCGTCTCCCGCCGCGCCTCGACGACCGCACGATGCGTCCGCAGGTAGCCGATCTCGCGCCAGCGGTTCGTCGCCGTCAACGGCGCGGTCTCGGCGGACGGCGTATAGCGGACGACCGCCGCGCCCGTCTGCTCCAGCCGCCGCGCAGCCGCCTCCGAGCCAGCCACAATCCAAAGCCGCCCGTTCCAAGCTGTTGCTGTTGTCTGCGAGGGGCGGCATCCACAGCCAATAAGTTGCACTAAAACCGCCAATCCTACGCTAAGCTTTCGCAATTTTTGCATGAGAACCTCCATTTAGAACCAAATCGAGAAGAGGTCGCCCGTCTCGCCGCAGGGCACGTCCGTGCCGCTCGCGAAGTCGCAGACCTTCGCCTTGACTGTGCGCGCACCCGGTTTCGTCAGTTCCAGATCCCAGCGGCCCCATGTCAGGCCGTTCGACGCACACGGCATCAGCGTTGCGCGGTAGCCCTTTCCGTTCACGGTAAACGCCTCCTCGACCTCTGCCCGCGCACTGCCGGCAAGACGTGACTTCGCGAGGAGGAGCGGCCCCCACATCACGCAGGCGGCCGGCGTCGTGCGGTAGCCCTTCAGGAGATCGAGGTTTTCGGTCTCGCTCCAACGGTCCGGATAGCGCCAGAACGCCCAGACCTTCCGGTCTCGGACATTCAACTCCGGCACCGTTTCCAGGCGGTCGACGACACGCGCGTTCATGTCGAAGCAAAGCGCGTAGACCTGTGCCGCGTGAACGGCATCCGCGCCGACTGTCGCCACCTTCTCAATGTTCAGCTTCGGGCACCAATCCGGCTGGCGGAACACGACCCTCGCCGCCGGATCCGACACCCTGACCGTCACGACGCTCTCAACTGGGTAATTGCCGGAAATCGTGAATGTGACGCCGTCGAGGGTCACCGTCGCGTCTTGGTAGAGGTTCACGTGGAAGACGCCCGTGTCATCGCGCGTGACCGTCACCTCGGCAATGTCCATGAACGTGCGCGGCAGGTTGTTCACGCAGCAGTGGCTGTAGGCGTAGCCGCACTGGCCGCGCTGCTCGGTGTGTCGGCCGTGCCCGCGCAGGAAGAACGGCCCGAACGCCCCTCCGCGCCAGATGCCGGCGAGGTAGCCGTTCAGGTAGGCCGCCTCAATCGAATCGACGTGCTTCTTGTCGCCCGTCACGAGGAAGAGGTCGACGTTCAGGCGGATCCAATGGATGACGTCACAGACCTCGTTCAGGGCGTTGCAGTACTGGGGCGCGCCGATAAGCTTGTCGCCGAACCCGACCGACCCGAAGGGGTTCGCGTCCGTCTTCGCGAGGTTGTCGCGGATGCGCTGCGCCGTCTCCAGGCAACGGCGCGAGCCCGTCGCGCGCGAGTATTCGATAAGCCCGTCCACGCAGCTCAGGAACTCGTAGGTCTTCGCCCAGCCTTCCGGCTGCGGATACCATGCATGAAGCGGCCGTTCCCGCGACGCATTGCGGAAGAAGTTCGGACACCTGCCGTCCGCACGATCCCAGTCCGACAGGATCTCCGCCGCGCAGTCGAGACACTTCCGGTTCCCCGTCTCCTCGTAAAGCATGACGAGTGGCTTCAGGACTGACATCGAGGGCAGCCCGAACATCCCATGCGCGCCGGTGTCGTGCAGCCGAAGGCCCAAACGGTCCAGCATGCCGAAGAGCTGGCCCATCTGGCGTTCGACCGAGGCGAGAATCGCCTTGTCGCCCGTCACCCTGTAGGCCATGAGCATGCCCCACATCGCGTACTTGCGGTTCCAAACGTTCCAGACGGGACACCAGCCGTAGACCTTCTTCGTCGTTTCGGGATCCGTGATTCGGACAAGCTCCTTGTCCCTGTACGAGCCGAGGTAGCCGTCGGGATCCTGAAGCGCCATCAGGCGGTGGCACTCCTCGCCGACAAACCTCGTCACCGCCGGATCGTCCAGATAGTCCGCAACACGCGCGGCGCTCAGCATGAGCTTGCCCCAGAACTCGCCGCGCCAAAGGCCGCCGTGTCCGTCGATGTCGTCGTCGCGATCCTCGAACGCGCGACGCGCCTCGCCGAAAACGTTCTTCTGCGCGAACGTCGATGTGACGCGCGCGCGAACAAGATCATCCAGTTTCTCGCCCGGATAGCCGCCCAGACGGACGTCACGCAACCTCGGCGTGCGCATCGCGTCCGAGGCGACGGCGGCGAACAGGGGCGCGGCGACGAGCGTGCAGACGAGGACTTTCCTCATGCGCCGTCTCACTTTCCGTCCCCTTCAGCCGGCGAGCCTTCCAGGACATAACGCCCACCAACGGACGTCTTGAAGCGCAACCGCCCAAATTCATCGCGATCCGTCGCCACGCGACGGCCCTCGGCGTCCGTCACGACCCATGAGCCGTGTACGAGGCAGTCCTCGCCCTTCTCGCTTGTGACGGTCACGTCCCGAATGCGCCCCTTGACGCGTGAGGCCGAAACGAGGAAAGCCCCCTGCGCACGCCAGTCCTCAAACGTTGCATCGGACTCCCAATAGGGGAAAAGCCGAATGGCGCCGTCCCAACTCTGGAGCATCATCTCCTGCACGGGCGCCATACAGCTGAGCGTCTCCGTCCAGGCGCCACACCAGCCGAGGTTCGCCACGGACATCGCCCAGACCAGCCCGTTGTCGTGTCGGTACCGTTCAAGAACGCGGCGATAGACGGGCCAGTCCCGGCCGGGAACAAAATCGCCGCCACGCAAAATGCCGATGTGATAGCCGATCGTGTGCCCTGGATACCAGGTGTGAAAGGTCTCCGGGTAGGCGCCCTTCGTCGGATCGACATCACGGCCGATGCGTCCTGTCCACGTCGGCGGGCGGACATAGGGGCGCGCCGTCGGGAAGAACGACTGCGGAACGCAGCATTCATAGCAATGTCGCTCGTATCCCTGAAGGTCATGCCGCACCGTTGCCAGCTTGTCCAGCCGATCCTGCCACTCGGCCTGCAGGTCGGCGTCGACGCCCAGCGCCTTGGCCGCCCGGACGGCCGCATACAGCGAAAATCGAGCGTAGTGCATGACCTGCTTCCTGTCACACAAGTCCATGGCACGCCCCGAAAAGCCGGACTCGCCCTCAATCGACGGAAACGCATGGTAGAGCCCGTCATTCAGTTCCGGAGGCAAGTCCTCGTGCGGGGCCTTCAGGAGAAAGTCAAGATAGAAGAGCGCCGCGTCTCGGATGAACGGATAGCCCCTTTCCGCGAGCCACGCGCGATCACGCGTGTACTGCCAATGTTCCCAATAGCGCCCCGCGACCCATCCGGTCATGTAGGCCATGCGTCCGCCCGGAACGACGCCGCTGTAGTCGTCTGCGGTCAGGAGCGGGAATCCGTAAAGCTGGATGAAGACGCCGCGCCCCTCATAGTAGTCGCGCGCGATCTTCCGTCCGACCGGCACGAAAAAGTCAACCGCATCGAAGTAGGCTTCCGCCGTATCCAGCCGATTCGCCGTGTAGTCGCCCCAGTAAATCGACTGAAGGTTGTAGTTGGAATGATAGTCGCCGTGCCAGATGGAATGGTCATGCACGGTCGAAGGGAAGAAAAGCCCAGGCGGAACGGTTCCGCCGCGCAAGATGGCCCGCCGCGCATGGTAGGTCGCGTACCACAGGTCTTCAAGCGCTGAATCGCCCGGCACGCGAAGCGAGGACTTCGTCCAATACGCGCGCGCCGCGTCCACCGTCTCCCGGCGGTAGTCGGCATGGCTGCGGAACGGCGCAGCCGCAAGCGTTCCGTCTCGCGAGGTCGTCACGGCGAGCTGGAACTCGCCCGTGGTCTCGCCTGGACGCATGCGGTGCAGAATCCACGCGTCATCGTTCAGGGCGCGCGGCCGCATCGCGCCCCTTGACGAGCTAGTCCGCCCCGTCAGGCGCACCTTGAAGCCATCCGGGAACAGGAGATCCGGGTAAAACGACTGTTCAACCCATTCGGCACCCCCTTTCGCAAGCGTCGCCACCGGGGGCGGCAGGGACGGCGAATTCGTCATGTCCCACTCGCCGCCAGAGGGACACCACGTGCCGACCTGCACCGCCGCCTCTTTCGCACGCCAGACATCCGGCCGTGGATCCGCATGACGCCCGTAGCCCAGAGACAGCGGCGAAGAATGCCTGAACACCTTGTTCCAGACCTTCGGGTTCTCTGGCGTGATCGCGTCGAGACGCCAGGCAAGGGACAGCACATTCGCACATGGCGGAATCACTGCCTCGACATCCGCCGTCATCCCGTTTCGCCAGCGGAAGCCGATCTGGAGGCGCGCCTCTTCAATCGTCAGCCGCTGCACGATCTCAGGCTCGCCCCAGTCTCCCGGAAGGAACAGCCGCAATTCGCCCGTCGGCTTGGGCTCCGGGAACGGATGCTCCTGCGTACCGCGCCCATTGCCGTTGCAGATCTCGCGCATACGCTTCTCGTCCTTCGTCCCCTTCGTCGCGACCGTGCCCTTGCCGTCATAGGGGTTCACCTTCCACCCCTCGTCCAGAACGCCCCGGCGAATCTCGCGGATGGTCGCCGGGCGCGCATCCCGGCTCAAGTCAAGTCGGCGATCCCACACGTCGCCCTTGCCGAGACGGAAGACGACGCGATTGCTTTCGCGGTAAACGCTGCATGAGAGATCGCCATTGCCGATCAGCAGCCCCTCTTCGGGACAGTGCGCCATCGTCTTCGGCTCCAGCACATGAGGCGCAGAGAATGCCGTCAGCGCAACGCCGGACAGGAAAACGCACAACTTTCCAATCTTCATCTCAATTTCTCCCTATCGAATGATGACGGACATTCCCGAACGGAGCAGACGAACCTGAATCCGCTTGCCGTCCCCGTCGACCACACGCACTTGCGGATACGCGTTTTCATCCAGGTCCGGCACCTCGAACTGCGCGGTCTTCAAGTTCTGAACGCCCGCAACCGAATCTGCCGTGGCGACCGTGATCCACTCCATCCACCGCGACTTCGGCAACGCAGAGGCGTTCTCAAGCCGAATGACAAGCCCCGGCTCGAAGGCGAGGCCACCCGCCGCAGACACGGAATCTGCGCCCGTCTCCGAAAGGGCTATCGCCCATGAGCGACCGACCGTCAAGTTCCCGTTTAGTATCGCGCCGCTTCCCGCGAGGCCATCCACATACTGGTCCGTTCCCGCACAGTCGAGCGCACCGCCCGCAAGGATGACGCCCAGTCCGTTTTGCACCGCCGTCCGAATTGGGAGAACGCCCCACTTGGCGTTGAGATACGCCTCATTCGCGGCGACCTCATCTGTCGTCAGCACGCGATCATAGAAGATGACCTCGCACAGGCGCTGTCGCCCGGCACGATTCGCCTGCTCCCATTCTTGATAGGCGCGCGCATCTGCCGCAAATCCGCCGATGTCCGGGACATTACCGTCGTCCGAGCGAAGGTTCATCGACAGGATCTCCCACGCGGCGCGGAAACCCGTCGCCGTTGGGTCAATCGCCTCGCCGTTCAGCCGCCACGTGCATTTCGCCGTTGAGGCGATGTCACCGCCCGCATAGACGGACGAGAGAATCGGACGGTCGGCGAACGAGCCAACCGGCCAGTCGCCCGGCGCACTGCCGCGATGGAAGCTGTGGGTCCCAGGCGCACCCGCGAGAACGAAACCGCCGCCCTCTTGCGTGCCAATCACCCAGACGACGCTCTTCACGCCCGAAAGGGTCGTCCAGTCGCCGTTCGCATCGGCCAGCCGAAGCGTGGCCAGACTCGGCAGACAGACGGCGGGACGCCCGAACACGCCGACGTCCGCACGTCTCTCAGGCCGCCGCGTCAGCCCCTTCTGTGCGTCAACATATGGCATGGCCCGCAAAGTCCCGACCTGGCTCTGCCAGTTGGTCACCTGTCCCAACGCATCGCACCCAAGGCCCGCGCCGGCATCAAACCGCGCTACGCAGCCGCGCGCCACGGGACCTGCCGCCGCCTGTTTCGCCGCAACGACGCCGCTCAACCTCAGAACGCCTGCGGCCACGGCAATCGTACCCGTGAAGGCTGCGGCCGAACAAACTTCAAGCGTTCCTGCGCCGCGCTTGACAACCGCCCCCGAAGGTTCGCCGACAAGGTCGCGAACCTTCAGCGTTCCCGACACGTCAATCGCCCCTCCTTGGGCCAACGCCAGTTCGCCTATGACCGAGGAGGCCTCGTCAGCCGGAGACGGCAGCTCTTGCGGCTCCGCCGCCGGGAACCATTTCGCGAGCAGGAAGTTGCGCGTCGCCACACGTTCGCGCGCCGTCAGTTCACGATCATACACGAGGATCTCGGCAACGCGCACGCCACCGACGCGATTCTTCAGGCGGTCTCGGGCAATCGCGCTGACGTGTGCGCCTGCGAGCGTATGGAACTCGGCTAGGTGATAGTCCTCGCTCAGGGCCGCCGTGTAGGCGACCGGAGCCCCGTCCAGGAAAATGTCGCCCGCCGTGACCTGCAGATTGTTGAAGCGATACAGGAGCCTGGACGCACTGCCGCCCAAGAAGTCCGAATAGATGGCATGCGAACTGCCACCCGCATCGAGAGCCGTCTCGCCCGAAGTCCCGAGGACGGCGTAGTTTTCCTTGCTGACAGCCTTGTAGACGACATAGACGGCACGCGCGTTGTCAATCGACCGAGACAGCGAAAGCGTGCTCCCGTCCGAACCGACCGTGCCGAAATCAACCGTCGGGCGGCCATTCAGCAAATCCTCCCGGTTAAGGCGCGGACGCCCGTACGCGCTTGATTTGGAACGCGGACACCAGGCGATATTGCGTGCTGCGGAAAGATCATGCCATCGCACGACGTAGTCAACGCCGTCCTCCGTCTCGACGTCAAGCGAGGCGGTCACATCCGACGCGACATGGAAGACGGGCTCCCTCGCGCATTCGGAGGCTTCGGTCACCGTCGGCGAGGCCAGGGCGCACACGGTGCCGCCCTGCACGTCGATGCGACGCGGCGCACTGCCGACGCCGAGCCACAGTTCGCCCTCTCCCGTCTTCACAAGCGACTCGCCAGAGAGTCGACCGATATGGACAGAGGCCCCCGACGGAACGTCCACGACGCCATCGTCCACGACAAGTTCCTGGATGTCGGGCCGTGCAGACGTCGCCTCCGCCGGAGGAGCATAGCCAGGCAGGACGCGCCCCAGCCATTTCCAGGCAAGATAGGCCTGCGCGTCTTCGAGTTGCCGATCCGAAAGGGGGACCTTGTAGACGACAAGTTCGCAGATCTTCGCACCGCCGCGCAACGTGTCACCGCCACCGCCGATGCACGACAACGTCTCGTTACCGACGTAAGCGGCGGTGACCTGACTGCCAGGCGCGGCGTAGCCTGCCGTCGGCGCAACCTTCAGGCCATCGACCCACACGGCCCTTTCAGCCGCCGCGTTGAGCAACGGCTTCCAGAAGTCCGTCGGCTCCGCACCGCGCCGAAAGGCCGACGCCGAACCGATCAGATGTCCGCCGCCTTCGTTCGCCGCCAGAACCGCCACATAGGTCGCCGGCGAGGCGATTGACACGCGCTGGTCATGGTTCGTCATGAGATGCAGCAGGCATCCCGTGCCATCGGTCGCATACGGGCCGAAATCGACGGTCGGACGGCCGTTCACCGCATTCGCGACCAGCGCGGGCCGTGACGCGTCATCTGCCGCACCCGCATAGCACGGCTGGCCATGCAGAGTCTCTTCGCCCAGGTTGCTCCAGCGCGCGACGTACGTCACGCCGTCTTCGTCGGACGTCTCAACCCCGTCCGAAGCGTCAAACCGCAAGGCCACGCCCGCCGGAAGGGCCGTCGGAATCGGGCGACGCGCGAAGGCCAACGTACCCTCCGACAGCAACACGCGCCCTCCAAGCGCAGAGGCGTCACCGATCTTCAGCGTCCCGGCGCCCGTCTTCGTGAACGTTGCGGACTTCCCACGTCCGCCGTACAGACGGCCAATCGCCAGCGTCTGGCCGTCTTGCACGTTCACTTCGCCCTGCATTCCGCCGCTGCCATCGTCCGGCGGGACGTCATGCCACTGGGCATCCGAGGTCGTGCAGGCCACGCGCACGTCCGAAGCCGCCGCGTAGGCGCCGAGGCCCCGCGACTCGACATTCAGCCATTTCCGCGCAAGGTAAGCCTCGACACGGCGACAGAGGTCGTCGGAAAGCTGCGTCGGATAGACAATCAGTTCCGCAAACGCAAGCCCGCCGGAACGGGCCGACATGTCAGAGTCCCCAAGATCCGTCGTCCGCGCGTCGCCGATGCCGAGACCTAATGCGCTCACGCTCGCCGTCTTGGTGCGCAGGGTCAAATAGTCCCATCCGCCGCTGAACCCGCATTTCTTGACGTCCGCCACAGCCCGTCCGTTCAGCCGAAACGTCGCATTCTTCAAGTCGTCGTGAGCATAGACGCCAAAAACCGGCGAGTCAACCGCATTCATATCCTCCGCCCTCTTTCGGGCTGAAGAGCCTCGATGCCAGGCGAAACGGTCTTTGGCTTCCGAACCCATGCTGCCGCCCATGAGCCAGCCGCCGCGATTCTTGACGACGGCAAAGACCGTTCCGATTCCCGACAGCCCGTTCCCGGAACCAGACGCCGCGTCAAACGTCAAGGCACGCTTCGAGCCGACTGGCCCGAAGTCGAGGACGGACGATCCGATCTCCGCATCGAACGTCCAGAGCGGCGCACGGGGACGCGATTTGTCCGACCAGCCCTTCCAAGTCGCCGTCGCGAAGTCGGCCGTCAGAAAGCGGTCGTTCGAGAGCGACGGCAGCCGCATCACTGTCTCCCCAGCGAATGTCCAGGCCCGTCCAGCCTCATTCGTCCGCAAGCAGTCGAAATGGAAGCTAGGCGTTCCCGCCTCGGCAGGCGGCGTCATGTCAGCCGGTGTCGCCGTCACGACCAGTTTCGACACGTTGGTCGAGTAGGAGACAAATGTCGCGTCCGCAATGTCAATCGGGCTCGCAGCGGAAGCGATCATCGTCTTCGCGACGACCGCGCCAATGAGAAGCGGAACATCGAGATTCTTTCCTGTTGCCATGGATTCTTTCCTTTCTTTTTTTTGCAAAACTCCTCGTTTCGCAAGGTTGACGGGGCAAGCCGCAAGGTTCGCCACCAAAGATACGATACAGAGGAATCAAGCCTCAGTATTTTATCATCTTTCACGATTTTCTGCAAGG
>ONTV01000054.1 GCA_900320855.1 uncultured Lentisphaerota bacterium | reverse complement strand
GGCGGGTGTCCAGTTTTGATCGCCCGAAGCTTTCCAGTTTTGATCGCTCCAAAATTCCAGTTTTGAACTTCGGCCAACATGGCACGGGGGCACGGTTGCAGTTTCGGCGGATTTTAGTATAATACTCGACAATCCGCGTTGGGCCTTTGGCTGGCCTGGTTGCGGAGACCCAGAATACGGGAGAAAAAGACCATGGCGACATTTCAGTACATTGCGAAAGATGCATCGGGCGCGGAGCGGCGCGGCACGGTGGAGGCGGGCGACCGCAGCGCGGCGATTGCGGCCGTGCGGGCGCAGGGGCTGCTGCCGACGGCGCTCGGCGAAGTGAAGGGCGCGGCGGCCGCGCCCGCCGCCAAGAAGGCCGCGAAGGGCGCGAAGGCCCCGGCGAAGAAGGCGGGGCTCAAGAAGGACATCCAGATCAACATCAAGCTGCCGAACTTCCTGCGCGGGCGAATCAAGACGAAAGTCCTCACGCAGTTCACGCGCCAGCTCGCGACGCTCGTGAACGCGGGGCTTCCGCTCATGCGCGGCCTCGAGGTCCTGAAGCGCCAGATGAAGGATCCGCAGATGGTCGAGGCCCTGAACGGCATCTCCGAGAACATCGCCGCCGGCGGCACGTTCTCCGAGGCGCTGACGGCCTATCCGAAGATCTTCGACAAGCTCTACGTCAACATGGTGAAGGCCGGCGAGGCGGGCGGCGTCCTCGAAGTCGTCCTCGGCCGTCTGGCGGAGTTCGCCGAGAAGTCCGAGAAGATCAAGAACAAGGTGAAGGGCGCGATGATCTATCCGTGCGTCGTCCTCGTCGCCGCCGTCGGCATCACCTGGTTCCTCCTCGTCGCGGTCATTCCGAAGTTCCAGTCGGTCTTCAACGACATGCTGGGCGGCGCGGCCCTGCCGGCGATCACGCAGTTCGTCATCAACGCCTCCGAGTTCATGCAGCACAACGGTCTCCAGATCGCGTTGGCCGTCGCGGCGGTCGTCGTCATCTGCAAGGTGATCGGCAAGACGGAGAAGGGCGCGTATCTCTTTGACGCGCTCAAGCTCAAGATGCCCGTGACGGGAACGCTCGCCCAGCGTTCGGCCGTCTCGAAGTTCACGCGCACGCTCGGCACGCTTCTGTCGTCGGGCGTCCCGATTCTCCAGTCGCTCGTCATCACGCGCGACACGACCGGCAACCGCATCCTCACGCAGGCGATCCAGAACGTGCATGACGCGGTGAAGGAGGGCGAGTCGATGACCCAGCCGCTCTCGCAGTGCAAGGTCTTCCCGCCGATGGTCGTCTCGATGGTCGAGGTCGGCGAGGAGACGGGTGCCTTGGCGGACATGCTGACGCGCATCGCGAACACGTATGACGACGAGGTCGACAACGCCGTCGCGGGCATGACGGCGGCGATCGAGCCGGCGCTGATCATCGTCCTCGCCGTCGTCGTCGGTACGGTCGTCATCGCGATGTTCCTGCCGATGGTGAAGATCATCGGTTCCGTCTCCGGGGCCGGCGCCTGATGCTGGCCCTGCAGATCGTCCGGCTCGTCGGCGTCCTCGCGCTGCTCATCGTGGCGGCGCTGCTCGCGACGCCGCCCGGGCGCCTGCCGCTGGCGCTTCGCGGCGTCTACAAGATCCTGCGCCGCGACCGGGGGCTTCCCGCCGCCGTGCCGGCGGGGGGCGCGGCAGCGACGGGAAAGCGGCTGCTGGCCTTTCTCCTCGTTCTCGTCGCCGCCGCGCTGGCGATTGCGGCGGAGCAGCCGGGCGCGTGTCTGCCCGTCGGGAAGTGACGGTCGCCCTTCACGTCTGCTGCGGGCCTTGCGCGTCCGCCTGCGTGCCGCGCCTCACGGACGCGGGCCATGCCGTCACGCTCCTTTTCGCGAACTCGAACATTGACACCGAAGCGGAGTTCGCGCGGCGGCGGGCGGCGGCGGAGACGCTCGCGCGCGCGGAAGGCGTCGCGTTCGTTGCGCTTCCCTACGACCACGCGGCGTGGCTGCGCGACGTCGCGGCCGGCTACGAGGACGCGCCCGAGAAGGGCGCGCGGTGCGCGCGGTGCTTCCGCTACAGTCTCGCGCAAGTCGCCGCGTTCGCCGCCGCGCAGGGGCTGGAGGCCTTCACGACCTCGCTCACCGTCTCGCCGCACAAGGTCAGCGCCGTCGTCTTCGCCGCAGGAGAGGCGGCCGCCGCCGCGTGTCCCGGCGCGCGCTTCCTTGCGCTCGACTTCAAGAAGAAGGAAGGCTTCAAGCTGTCCGTCCGCCGCGCGGCCGCGCTCGGACTGTATCGACAGGCCTACTGTGGCTGCGAATTCTCGAAACGAAAGGATTCTCGATGAAGGCGGCATTCTTTGACATGGACGGGACGCTGATCGACTCGAAGGCGGATCTGGCGGCGACCGTCAACCACACGCGGCGCGACCTCGGCCTCGGCGAGCTGCCGACCGAGACGGTGATTGGCTTCGTCGGACGCGGCGCGCGCTATCTCCTGGACCACGCGATTCCCGAACGGACGGGCGAGTCGGTCGCCGCGATCTTCCGCAGCCACTACGCCGAGCACTGCTGCGAGTCGGTCACGCTCTATCCGGGCGTCCGCGAGACGCTGGAGGCGCTCGCGCGGCGCGGCTGGCTTCTGGGCGTCAACACAAACAAGCCGAATTTCGCGACGCGGATGATTCTCGAGAAGTTCGGCCTCGACCGTCTCTTCGGCGCGGCCGTGGTCGCCGGCGGCGACTGCGCCGAGATGAAGCCCTCGGCCCTGCCGCTGCGCGCCTGCGCCGCGCAGCTGGGCGGCCATCGGCTGTCGCCGGATGACTGGATGGTCGGCGACAGCTGGACGGATCTCGACTGCGCGACCAACGCGGGCGTGAGGGGCGCGTTCTGCGCCTACGGGTTTGGCCAGCTGGGCGACGCGCGCTACACGGTTCGCCTCGACCGCTTCGCCGATCTGCTTCGGCACCTGACGTGAACGCGGTGGGCGTCGCGCGCGGTTAGCGCGGCGCGGCGGTCGGGGCGAAGGCGGCGATGCGCGGCGTGTCCGTGGCGGCGGCGCGGCGGACGCTGAAGAGGGCCGAGATGGCGCCGTCGGGAATCTTGTGCGCCTGTCGGTACGACTCCTTGATCGTCCGGCGGAAGGGCGCTCCGACCGGTTGTCCGTTCGGGTCGCGGAAGTCGATCGTCAGTTCGGCCGGGCCGGGGGCGAGCCGCAGGTTGGCGCGGACTTTCCGGTCGTCAGGCCGGAGCGTCAGCTCCTTGCGCGCGAGCAGGAGCGCGGGGTCGTCGGCCTTGTCCACCGCGACGACCCGCGTTTCCGTGACGGTCTTCGTGACGGTGCGCGTCGTCGGCTTCAGGACGACGGCGAGAAGGGCGGCGAGCGCGGCGGCGCCCAGCGCGGCGACCGCGAGCCCGAGCCGTCGCCGGGGACGGGCGACCGCCCTGCCGCGCGCCATGACGGAGGCGACGGAGAACGGCAGGAAGCGGAATTCGATCGTTCGGGCCGAGGCGTCGTAGAGGACGTAGGAGGACTGGCAGACGCCGTTCGCCTCGCGCGGGTAGCCGACGGAGCCGGGGTTGACGATGTAGCGCTTGTTCGGCTCCAGCGTGAAGTCCTGCGGGCCGGTGAGGTGGACGGTTCCGCTGTCGCCGACGACGGCAAGCGCCGGAATGTGCGTGTGCCCCACGAACAGCAGCGGCGCGTCCGTCGCCGCGAAGTTGGCGGCGGCGCCCTCGGCGTCGTCGACGTAGTAGAACTTCGGCGGATCGACGAAGTCGCCGTGCGCGGCGCGTGCGCCGTCGAGCGTGCCGACGTAGGGGAGGCCCTTCATCCAGGCGAGGTCGTCGGCGGACAGGGCGGCGCGGTGGCGCGTGACGGCGTCGGCGGCGAGCCCGTTGAAGGCCTCGGCGCTGCCGCGCCCGGAGACGGCGTCGTCGTGGTTGCCCGCGAGGACGAGGCTGGCCGCTTGGCGCACGAGTGCGAGCGTCTCCGCCGGCAGGGGCCCGTAGCCGACGACGTCGCCGAGGCAGACGATGCGGTCGGCCCCGTTCTGCGCGGCGTCGGCGAGGACGCGGCGGAGCGCCTCGGCGTTGGCGTGGATGTCGGAGAGGATGGCGTACTTCATCGCTGCCGTGTAGTTTACCACGGCTTCGTCGGCGCGTCAACGGGGCTGAAATTTGATATAATCTGCGGCCAACAGCATGTTCAACCTTCAACGTTAGGATTTTCTCGGTCCCATGGCACGGATACATGGCATCGCCGGCGAGTGGGCGCGCGTCAAGGGAATGGTCGCGGGCCTCTGGCCGCTTTTCCTCGGCGTGTTCGCGGCCGGGTTCGCGTTCGCCCTCTTTCTCGTCGCGCCGTTCGCGGCGGCGACGCTGCTCGTCGCCGCGCTCGTCTGGGTGATCGTCAGCCTGATGCGGGGGCTGCGGCACGTCGAGCGGTTCTTCAAGGGCGCGCGCGGCGAGGAGAAGGTCGCGGGGATTCTCGCGAGCCTGCCCGACGCCTACCACGTCTTCAACGACTTCGCGGCCGGGCGCGCGCACGTCGACCATGTCGTCGTCGGGCCGGGCGGCGTCTTCTCGGTCGAGACGAAGGCGTGGCGCGGCGTCGTCACGGTGGAGGACGGGCGCATTCTCCTGAACGGCCAGCTGCCGGACCGCGACCCGCTTGCGCAGACGCTCAAGGAGGCGGCGCTCGTGCGCGCCGCCCTCGCGGCGAAGGGCTGGGAGGGCGGCGTCACGCCCGTTCTCGTCTTCGCGTCGGACGCCTTTGCCGCGCATCGCGCGGACGTGCGCGGCGTCGTTGTCATCAACTCGAATGAACTGAAGGCCGGCTTCGCGTCCGAGCGCGTCGTCATTTCGCCGGCCGAGCTGGGCCGGCTGGTCGGCCTGATGGAGATTCACGCATGAAGAAGATCGTTTGGCTGGTTTGGGCGCTTGCGGCGGCGGGGGGCGCGGGCGAGGCGAGGGGGGCGGCGACGCGCGTCGAGCCGCGCAACTACTACGGGCGGATCGCGCAGCGCTTCGGCGCGATGCTGCCGAAGTGCCATGTCCTCCAGCAGCCGCTCGACGACGAGATCTCGCGGCGGGCCTGGACGAACCTCGTCACGTTCTACGACTTCGACCACTCCGTCTTCCTCAAGTCCGACCTTGACCGGCTGGCCGCGCACGAGACGACGCTCGACGACGAGATCGGGCGCGGCGACGTCTCGTTCGGCTACGACCTCTACAACCTCTACGTCGCGCGTCTCCGCGAGCGCATCGACTTCGCGACGAACCTGCTCGTGAACGGCACGTGGGACTTCTCGTCGAACGAGACGTACCGCATCAAGCGCAAGGACGCGCCGTGGCCGGGCTCTCGCGCGGAGGCCGAGGACCACTGGCGGCGGCGGCTGAAGAACGAGCTGCTCGTCGCGGCGGTCAACCACGAGCTCGACAAGTCCACGAACCGGCTGGACGCGGCGTCCGACCTCGTCAAGAAGTACCGCCAGTACGTGACGGTGCTGACCGAGCCGGACGAGGAGAACGTTCTCCAGAACTACCTGAGCGCGCTCGGCCGCGCCTACGACCCGCACACCGACTACATGTCGCCCGCGTCGAAGGAGGACTTCGACATGGAGATGAACCTCACGCTCTGCGGCGTCGGGGCCGTCCTCTCGATGGACGAGGGCGCGCTCAAGATCGTCGAGATCATGCCGGGCGGGCCCATTGACGTCGACGGGCGCATCAAGGAGGGCGACAAGATCGTCGGCGTCCGCCAGGGGCAGGGCGAGCTGGAGGACGTCATGTGGCAGCCGATGAAGAAGACGATCAAGAAGATCCGCGGCAAGAAGGGCACGCGCGTCACGCTGCAGATCGTCCCGCGCGCGGACACGTCGGGCGCGACGAAGAAGCTCATCGAGCTCGTGCGCGACGAGATCAAGCTCGAGGACCAGGCCGCGACGGGCCGCGTCGAGCGCGTCACCCTGAACGGCGTCACGCGCAAGCTCGGCTACGTCTACCTGCCGGGATTCTACGGCACGATGGACAAGCGGCCGAACGACGAGGGCTTCCGCAGCTGCGCGATGGACGTCGCGCGCTACCTCTGCGACTTCAACGCGCAGGGCGCGGAGGGGCTTGTCCTCGACCTGCGCGGCAATGGCGGCGGCTCGCTGCGCGAGGCCGTGCTGCTCTCGGCCCTGTTCGTCGCGTCCGGCCCGGTCGTGCAGATCCGCGACGTGCGCTCGGTCGGGTGCCTGCCGATTCCGCCGGGGAATCCGATCGCCTTCAAGAAGCCGATGGTCGTCCTCACCGACCGCGCGAGCGCGTCCGCCTCGGAGATCGTCGCGGGCCACCTGCAGGACACGGGGCGCGCCGTCGTCCTCGGCGACGTGCGGACGCACGGCAAGGGCACGGTGCAGACGGTGATGGGCCTCGGGCCCGAGCGCTACGGCTCGTGCAAGATCACGACGGCGCGCTTCTACCGCATCGACGGGCGCTCGACGCAGGTCGAGGGCGTCGCGGCGGACGTCCATCTGCCGTCCCTCCTCGACGCGCTCGACATCGGCGAGGACAAGCTCACGTATGCGCTGCCGTTCAGCCGGATCCGTCCGGCGGACTACGCGCTCGCGTGGGACCAGAACCGCTATGTCGCGGCGCTGGACGCCTTCTCGCGCGAGCGGACGGCGGCGGACGAGCGGTTCGCGAAGCACGTCGCGAACGTGAAGGGCATGAAGGAGATCTCCGAGCGCGAGACCGTCTCGCTCGAATACGCGGCGCGCAAGGCCCAGATGGCGGCCGACCGCGAACTGCGCGAACTCGACGACGAGGAGGACGAGAACGACGACGACGAGACGGCCGCGAAGAAGCGGCGGCGCCGGCGCAACGAGCGCGCGAAGAACGACGTCGTCCTCGACGAGTCGTTCCGCGTGCTGATGGATCTCATCCGCCTCGACGGCGGCGCCGAGGTCCCGGAGCCGAAGGGCTGGTGGTGACGATGACCGTGCGCTTCACGAAGATGCACGGCGCGGGGAACGACTTCGTCCTCATCGACGACCGTGCGCAGACGCTGCCGACGGACCGCGCCTTCCTGGCCGCGCTCGGCGCGCGGCGGACGGGCATCGGCTGCGAGGGGATCATTCTCGTGCAGCCGTCGCGGACGGCCGACTTCCGCATGCGCTTCTTCAACCCGGACGGCGGCGAGGCCGAGCTCTGCGGCAACGGCGCGCGCTGCGTCGCGGCGTTCGCGCGGGCGATCGGCGCGGTGACGGCGCCGACGATGCGCTTCGAGACGCAGGCGGGCGACGTGACGGCGGAGATCGTCGACGACGAGACGGTGAAGATCGGCATGCCGGCGCCGAAGGACTTGCGCGACGACTTCGTCAACAGCGGCGTGCCCCACCGGATCGTCCCGGTCGCGGATCTCGCGGCGGCGGACGTCGCGGGCGAGGGGCGGCGCATCCGCTTTTCCGACGCCTTTGCGCCGACGGGGACGAACGTCGACTTCGTCGCCTATGCGCCGCCGCACAACGCGGCGGTGCGCACGTACGAGCGCGGCGTCGAGGCGGAGACGGGGGCGTGCGGCACGGGCGCGGTCGCGGTCGCGGTCGTCGGCGTCGCGCAGCACGCGCTCGCATTCCCGGTGCGCGTCGCGACGGCGGAGGGCTACGCGCTCGTCGTCGATGGCGTGCGGACGGCGGACGGCGGCTTTGCGGGCCTCACGCTCACCGGCCCGGTCAAGACGGTCTTCGAAGGCGAGATCGACATTTCAACGGAGGAGGTGCGGACATGAAGAGCTGTCGGGAAATGCGCCGTGAGGCGTGGAAGGTCGTGAACGGAGGATGGTTCTGGCGGTTGCTGGCCGTCGGCTTTGTCCTGCAGGGAGTCGCCGGATTCGTCAACGGACTCGTTTCGTCCGCCTTCGCCACGCTCTCGATCCATGCGTTCAGCGAGTTCCTGACCAAGAAGGCAGAGGCGCTGCAGACGGGACTCGACTATGCGCTTCCATCGATGCGGGCCTATGGGTGGATGTTGGGCGGTTTCGCCTTCCAGACGTTCATCGTCTACGTCTTTGGCGCCATCGCGGCCTACGGCATCATGCGTACGATCCTCAAGGCCCACGCGGACGACGAGACAGGCTGGTTCTCTGAGGCGTTCGGCGGCTTTGCGCGTCCGTTCGAGGTGACGGGCCTTCTCGTTCTCATGAACCTGAAGATCTTTCTCTGGGCACTTCTCCTTGTAGTGCCGGGGATTGTCGCGGTGTACCGCTACCGCCTCGCCTGGTTTTTGAAGAATGAGCACGGCGACTGGTCGGCGTCGAAGTGCCTGGCCGAATCCGGGCGGATCATGAAGGGCGTCAAGTGGAAAGCCTTTTGCCTGGATCTCTCGTATCTCGGCTGGTGGCTGCTGGCGTGCGCGACGCTGGGCCTTGCCATCGGGCTGACGGGGATGGCCACGGCGGCGAGCGGCGGCGCTGTATGGGGCGTGGCCGGTTTCCTGACGGGCGCGTTTGCGTTCTACCTCCTCGTGAAGGTCGCCTTGGGCTTCGCCGTCTCGCGCGCCGTCTTCTATCGCGAATGCGTTCCGAGGAGCGACGCCTGAGCCTCATCCTCGCACCGCTGCGCGGCGTGACGATCCGCTGTTTCCGCGAGACGTTCGCGCCCGAACTCGCGTCCGCCGGCTTCGTCGAGGCCGTCACGCCCTTCATCGCCGCGATGCCCGGCGTCGATCCGCTCAAGGACCGGGAGCTGGCGGGGGGCGACGCGGCGCATTCGCCGCTGAAGGTCACGCCGCAGTTCATCGGGAAGGATCCGGCGGCGTTGCGGGACTGTCTCGTGCGCGTCAAGGCGGCGGGCTACGACACGGCGGATCTCAACTGCGGCTGCCCGTTCCCGATGGTGCGCAACAAGGGGCGCGGCAGCGGACTTCTGCGGACGCCGGACGCGCTGCGTCTGATGCTGGAGGTCGGCTGCGAGGTTATGGGGCCGGGCAAGTTCTCCGTCAAGGCGCGTCTCGGCGTCGATCGTCCGGACGAGCTGCTGGCGCTGATGCCGCTCGTCAACCTCTTTCCGTTGCGCTTCCTGACGGTCCACGCGCGCACGGCGCGGCAGATGTACGAAGGGCCGTGCGACGAGGCGATGCGGGCGCGCGTCGAGCAGGCGGCGCGCGTGCCGGTCGTGCGCAACGGCGACTTGGGCCTCGACGCGGGGGACGGCATGGTGGGGCGTGCGTTCATCCGCGCGCTTGGCGCGCGGGCGGATGCGCGCGACCTTCTTCTGCGCTACGTGGCGATGTCGGCGGCGGAGCTGGCGGGCGACCGTCCTGTCCTCGGACGCATCAAGGAGCTCGTCTCCTACTGGAAGGAGCTTCCGGCGTGGCGTCGGACGTGGGATCTCCTGAAGCTGTGCCGCAGTCTGGACGAACTGCGGCAGGTCGTCTGACGGCGCGCCGCCCGGCAGGCGAATCTTCTCATGTCTTCTCATCTGCTCTCAAAACTTTTCGCGCCGTTCTCATGGCGTTTGTAGTAAAATACGCACGGTTTTTAGTCCGCCTAAGGAAGGTACCATGAAGATCAAAGAAGACAGCTACATGTACGAGATGATTCGTACGGAACTGACCGACGTCGTCGGCAACGAGAACGTCGACACGAAGTTCGCCGACAAGTTCGGCCACTCGATTGACTACTACTGGATTCCGGAGATGTGGCATGACCGTGGGCGGCCGTGCCCGAAGCCGGACTTCGTCGTGCACCCGAAGACGACGGCGGAGGTCGCGCGCATCATGAAGATCGCGAACCAGTACAAGATTCCGGTCGTGCCGTGGGGCGGTGGTTCGGGCAGCCAGGGCGGCGCGCTGCCGATCTACAACGGCATTGTCCTCGACATGAAGCGCATGAACCGGATCGTCAAGATCGACAAGCAGGCGCTCACGGTGACGGCGCAGACGGGCATCATCACGAAGCACCTCGAGTGGGGCTGCAACAAGGCGGGCCTCTCGACGATGCACCTGCCGGCCTCGATCGCCTGCTCGACGATCGGCGGCTTCCTCGCGCATCGCGGCACGGGCGTCCTCTCGACAAAGTACGGCAAGATCGAGGACATGGTGATGTCGCTCGAGGTCGTCACGCCGACGGGCGAGATCATCCGCACGCTCCCCGTTCCGCGCCATGCGTCCGGCCCGGACCTGACGATGCTCTTCCTCGGCAGCGAGGGGACGCTCGGCGTCATCACTGAGGTCACGCTGAAGGTTCATCCGCAGCCGGAGAGCCGCCAGTTCCGCGCGTACATCTTCAAGGACTTCCACACCGCGATGCAGGCGGGCCAGACGCTCATGCGCAGCCGTCTCCAGCCGTGCGCGATGCGCCTCTACGACGAGACGGAGACGAAGACGCACGTCTCGAAGGTCTTCGGCATCGACCTCGACAAGGGCGCCTACCTCGTCTTCGGCTTCGACGGCCGCAAGGACATCGTCGATCTCCAGATGAAGCACGCCCGCGAGATCATGGAGGGCGAGTTCAAGGGCAAGGACCTCGGCTCGAAGGGCGGCGAGTGGTGGTGGGAGAACAAGTACAAGTTCTTCTATCCCGGCTACATGTTCCACGTGCCGCAGGCGTTCGGCACGCTCGACACGGTCGCCGACTTCTCGCACATCGAGAACGTCTACTGGGCGATGAAGAAGGTCGTCAACACGGAGTTCCCGGACGCGCGGTTCATCGGCCACTTCTCGCACTGGTACGACTGGGGCTGCATGCTCTACGCGCGCTTCATCTTCCCCGGCGACAAGGTTCCGCCGAACGCCGAGGAGGCGGCTGCGCTCTACAACGCGGTGTGGGACAAGGCGATCCGCGCGGCGATCCGCGAAGGCGGCGTCATCAACGAGCACCACGGCGTCGGCCTCAAGCTCGGCCGCTACATGAAGGACCTCTACGGCAAGGCGATGCCGGTCCTTGAGGGCATCAAGCAGAAGCTCGACCCGAACGGCATCATGAACCCCGGCAAGATGGGCCTCGCGGGCTGCTGACGCCCCAACGACCAAACCCCCAAACATCCTAACCTCCAAACTTCAGGACAGTCATGCATATTGACAAATTTGAAGAAGCGATGATGAACTGCCGGTTCTGCTTCATGTGCCGGCATCTCTCCACGATCGGCCAGGTGCGCGGCACCGAGGTCGATACGCCCCGCATCCGCGCGGCGATGCTCTACGGCCTGCGAACGGGGACGAACTCGTTCGACGACTCCGACTTCGTCGAGGCGCTCTACCGCCAGGAGCTCTCGGCGTGCTGCGTCCACCACTGCGTGAACCACTACGACGAGAACGGCCTCGCCCTCGCGGCGCGCGCTGACGTCGTCGAGGCCGGCAAGGCGCCCGAGAAGGTTCAGAAGCTCGCGAAGAAGTACGGCAAAAGCGCATTCACCGCGAAGGGCAAGGGCGACCTCGCCTACTTCCTCGACGCGACCACGGCGGCCGACAAGGACGTCGTCGCGTCCGTGAAGAGGCTCTTCGCGGCGGCGAAGGCGACGCCCGTCATCATCGAGGGCGGCTCGATCGGCAAGGCCCTCAAGGTGCTCGGCTATCTGCCCGAGGCGAAGGCGGCCGCCGAGGCGTTCGCCGCGTTCCTTGCGGAGAAGGGCGTCAAGACGCTCGTCGTCTCGAACCCGGCGGCGTTCGACGCGCTGACGCGGGACTATCCCGCGTTCGGCGTGAAGCTCCCCTGCAAGGTGCTGTGCCTCTCCAGCTACCTCCTTCAGGCGAAGGTCGCGTTCAAGAAGCCGGCGGGCGAGGTCTACTACCTTGCGGACGACTTCATGCGCAACTACGACGGCTGCGAATGCCCGGAGAAGCTTCTCAAGGCGCTCAAGGCGACGAACCTGCCGTTCGGCACGAACGACGAGGAGTCGTACTGCTGCGGCGAGGGCGCGGTCGTCTTCGACGAGCTGAACCCCGCGCTCGTGAAGGAGCTGGCCGCCTACGTCGCCGAGCGCGCCGACCACCCGAAGACGGATCGGATCGTCGTCCTCTCGGCCTACACGAAGAAGGTCCTGAAGAAGTACGGCAAGCTCGACGTCGTCACGATGGACGAGCTCGCGGCGGCCTGCCTGTGAGGTGAACGATGCTCGTTAACATGAAGGAGATGCTGGCGGCCGCGCGCAAGGCGCGCAAGGCCGTCGGCGCGTTCAACGTCACGAACTACGAGACGGCGGCGGCCGTCCTCAAGGCGGCCGAGGCGGAGAACGAGCCGGTCATCATCCAGCTCTACATGCGCCTCTTCGACACGGGGAAGGCGTATGACCTCTGCGGCACGCTTCAGCGCCTCGCCTTTCGCGGCAAGGTGCCGGTCGCGCTCCATCTCGACCACGGCAGCACCGTCAAGCAGGCGACCGACGCCCTCGCATGGGGCTACACGTCGGTCATGTACGACGGCAGTCGCGCGGCGTTCGACGAGAACGTGAAGTGGACAAAGCACGTCGCGGACTACGCGCACGCGCTTGGCGCGACGTGCGAAGGCGAGATCGGCCATGTCGCGCAGGG
>ONTV01000055.1 GCA_900320855.1 uncultured Lentisphaerota bacterium | reverse complement strand
GGCCCGGCGCCGCGCGCTCGCCGCCGCGCGGCGCAAGCTCTCGCGGCGGACGACGACCGCGCCCGAGCCGACGCCGGCGGACGTCCGCGCGGCGTGGGAGCGGCGCAAGGGCTCGATGGCGGACATGATCCGCCTCGGCGGGATGCTCCACGACCTCGCCTGCTACGTGGACAGCTCGCTCCGCTTCGACGCCAACGGCGACGTCGCGGGAAGGAACGGCGGCATCCGGGGGTGGCTCAGGGAGAACCTGCCGGAGCTCTTCCCGAAGTACAAGACGCTCATGCGGTACAAGGCGATGGCAGTCCGGCTGCGGCAGGCGACGGAGACGAGGGACCCGACGCCGACCAGCGCCCTGCTCGGCGACGCGCCCGGCGGGGCGGAGGCGGCGCGGGGGACGGGCCGGGACGGGAAGCCGCACCAGGTCGTTCGGGAACTTCTCGAAGAATTCCGCATGACGTTCTCATCCCTTGAGGAGGGCGGCAAAGGGGAAACGGCGGGTTCCCGATTCGGCAATGCCCGATCCTGAAAAAGGGAAACGGGAGGCGATCCGACGGAAAGGAGACGGGAACTTGGCCCGACGAGGGGAAACGGGGGTTTTGAGGACTGGGAAAAACAAGGATAGCGAGAACCGCGAATTGACTGACGGATTCACACGTGATTGACGGACTTATGCGTGATTGACGACCTCTCGCAAGACACCCCCGAAAGGAACGCCCCTCTTCGCCTATGCAAAGCAAGATCCTCATCTGCATGAACATCAACGACTTCGCACAGCATCCGTTTCTCGCGGGCATCCTGTCCGTGACGCGGCTCGACGGTTCGCTGTCCGTCGTCATCGACACGAAGCCGGGCGAGCTGACCGTTGCGCGCTTCCAGAGCCATCTCGACAGCGGCATTGTGGCCGCCATCATCTGCGAGACGGGCGTCCCGGACATCCAGGCCGTCGTCAACAGCTGCCGGACACCCATCGTGGTCTTCGGCTCGCCGAAGTCCCGCACGCGCCGCCAGGGGCTCTGCTACGTCATGAGCGACGACACCGGCATTGGAATTGCGGGCGCGCGGCACCTCTTCGGGATCGGCGGCTTCCGCTCGTTCGCGTTCGCCGCGACGCCGGGCGAGGGCTGGAGCGACAAGGAGGAGCGCGGCTTCGTCTCGTTCCTCGAGCGCAAGCGCCGTCCCGTCCGGGTCTGCCGCGGCGTCACGGACGCCGAGCTCGACGGGTTCCTCGCCACGCTCGAGAATCCGGCGGCGGTCATGGCGGCCAACGACCTGCGCGCGCTTGAGGTCGCCAACGCCTGTCGGCGGCTGGGCATCGACATTCCCCGGCAGCTCTCGCTGATCGGCGTCAACGACAACGAAGTCCTGTGCAACGGCGTCTCGCCAAGCCTCTCCAGCATCGGCTGCGACCACGAGCGCGAGGGGCGGCTGGCGATCGAGTGCCTGCTTGAGATGATGAGAGCGCCGCAGAAGCCGCACCCGGCCCTGATCCGGCTGAAGGAGCATTGGGTCGTCGAGCGCGAGTCCACCGCAATCCGCGGCACGCCCGCCCACACCATCGAAAAGGCGCTCGCCTACATCGACCGGCACATCAACCGCCCTGTCCGCGTGACGGAGCTCGTCGCCCATCTGCACGTCTCGCGAAGGCTGCTTGAGATCCGATTCCGGGAAATCCTGCACTGCGGCGTAAACGCGACCATCGTCAGCCGCCGCCTCGACCACTACCGACGCCAGTTGCTCCACTCGAAGCAGTCCGCCCGCGCCGTGGCACGCGCGTGCGGCTTCTCCGACATGTCCTACCTCACGCGCACGTTCAAGGCCCGGTTCAAGCGCACTCCCGGCGAGTTGCGCGGGGAGACGTGCGCCAGCTGAAAGGCGGACGGATCAGCGCGGCTGATGTGGTATAATGTCCGCCATGAAAACCGCCACACGCCACGTCGTCGTCGCCCTGCGCATGGCCGGCATCGCCGGACAGGACAAGCTCAACGGCGTCTTCGAGTTCCTCTCGCGCGGCCACCGCTGGGCGCTGTCGATCTACCGGACGCGCCACGAGTTCACGGCCGAGGCCGTGCGCCGCGAACTCGCGCGCGGCGCCGAGGGCTTCATCGTCGGCATCCCCAAGACGGACGACGCGCTGGCCGTCCTGGCCGACGCGCGCGTCCCCGTCGTCGTGATGAACATCGCGGGCGGCGGACTCGAACGGCGGGCGTCCGGCCTCGCCTTCGTGAAAAACGACTCCCGCACGGTCGGGCGCGAGGCCGCCGCCGAACTCCTGCGCGAGGGCGTCTACCGAAGCTACGGCTACGTCGGCTATCGCACGGACGAGGACTGGAGCCGCGACCGGGGACGGGCCTTCCGCGACGCGCTGGCCGAGAACGGCTTCGTCGGGCGCATGTTCGACCGCACACACCATCCCGACGACCTGGAGGAGCAGTCCGCCCTTCTCGCCTGGCTGAAGACGCTCCCGAAGCCCTGCGGACTCCTGGCGGCCTGCGACGACCGCGCCTTCGAGATCCTCGACGCCTGCCATGCGGGCGGACTCAGGGTTCCCGCCGACGTCTCCGTGCTCGGCGTCAACAACGACCCGATCCTCTGCGAAAACGCCACGCCGCGACTCTCCTCGATCCAGCCGGACTTCGTGAAGGAGGGGCGCCGCGCGGCGGAGCTGCTGGACCGGATGATGGCCCGTCCGGACGAGGCGCCCCAGCCGCGCGTCCAGATCGTCGGCATCCGCGCGATCGTCCACCGCGACTCGACCTATCCGCAGTCCGAGTCCGGGCGGCTCGTGCAGAAGGCACTCGCCTACATCCTGAAGAATGCGCTCAAGGGCATCGGTGTCGCTGACGTCGCCGCGCACCTCAAGGTCTCGCGCTCGCTCCTCAACCTGCGCTTCCGCGAACTCCAGCACGCGTCCGTCTACGAGACGATCCTCGCCCAACGGCTCGAAGAGGTGCAGCGGCGGCTACGGCAGACGCGCGAGCCGCTGGACACGCTCGCCGTCGCCTGCGGCTGGACGAACCCCACCGCGCTCAAGAACCTCTTCAAGCGGCGCTTCGGCCTCTCGATGTCCGCCTGGCGCGCGCAGAACGCCTCCTAATGCCGCTCACGGAAATGAGGGCGTCCGTCTCATTCGTCGCATCCGTCCCATAAACCCGCAGGCGCCTCCTCCGCCTCGGTCGCGCAGAAGCGCGACCCTACGGCCGCGTCCACGAAAGCCGACGGCGTCGCGCGCCGCGACAAAATAGTTGATTGAAAGCCCCAACTACAATATGTTGCGTTGAGATGCGCGTCTGAAATACAAGATGTCGCGATTGGGCCCGTCAATCAATCACCCAGTAAAGACAATGGACAGCCGACAAAGGCCCATTCGAGTTGGCGTGGCAAGGTGGAGAGTGGAATGCCAACCTCCATGCTCCACCTCCAACTCTGAAACAAGCACCACGCCCCGCCATCAGGGCGTCTGCATCTCGAAGACGAGGTCGCCGCCGCGAACGAGGTCGGCGTGGCGGACGCGCCAGTCGGCGAGCTCGCGTCCGTTGAGCGTGACGCGCTTGACGCGCCAGCGATCCGGCGCATAGTCGCGGACGACGATCCGCAGCGTCGCCGTCGGATAAGGCGCGCCAAACCGCAACGTCGCGCCCTTCACCAGCGGCGAGCCGAGTTCGTATTCGCCGCTCGCCGGGTCAAGCGGATAGAAGCCCAGCGCCGAAAGGATGTACCACGCGCTCATCTGGCCGCAGTCCTCGTTGCCGTCGAAGCCCTTGCGGTTCGTCGAATAGCAGCGTGTCAGGATTTCGCGGACGCGCTGCTGCGTCTTCTCCGGACAGCCGAAGCGATTGTAGAGATACGCGCAGTGATGACTCGTCTCGTTGCCGTGGATCGAGCCGTTTCCGATGTCGTCCGTCTTGAAGAAGAGGGTGTCGAAAAAGGCGTCTAGCCGCCGCACCGCCGCCGCCTTTCCGCCCAAGAGTTCCGCCAGCCCCTCCGGGTCGTGCGGCACGGCCCAGAGACCCGTCTCAGGCCGCTGTTCGCAATAGTCGCGGTAGGGAGGCTTCAGCTCCGCGCGCGGCACGAACGAACCATCCGCCCGACGCGGCAGAAAGAGCCCCTCGGACGCGCACCAGAGATTCGTGTAGGCACGGTTACGGTCCGCCAGCGAGAAGTCCTGCGTCCGCGAGACGGATTCCGCCGTCTCGTCACAGGCGACGTAACCGCGACGGAGATAACTCGTCAGCCCCGCGCGCGTCTCGGGATAGGCGCCATAGGCCTCGCGGTCGCGCCAACGGCGCACGGTGTCGAACTTCTGCGGCACCGTGCGGTTCTTCGTGATCGCCGCACGGGCCAGCGCGTGGTCGAAGCCGACGAAACCCTTGGCCATCGCCTCCTCCAGCACGATTTCCGCCGGGGCGCCGATCATGATGCCCGTGTAGCCGGGGTTCGGCCACTTCGGCAACCACCCGCCCTCGCGAGAGGCGTTGGCAAGCGACTGCATCATCCCGTCCACGCGATCCGGCGCAATGAGCGTCAGCCACGGATGCTCCGCCCGATAGGTGTCCCAAAGGGAGTAGCAGGAGTAGGCGACGCCGTCGTGCATCCGGTCGTCGAAGGCCGAGTAGTAGCGTCCGCCCTCGTCGATCTGACGCGGATAGAGCAACGTGTGGTAAAGCCCCGTGTAGAAGATCGTCTTCACGTCGTCCGGCGCGTCAATCCGGACGCGGTCAAAATAACGCGCCCACTCGGCCTTCGTCTCGGCGATGACGGTCTCGAAGCTCTTCTCGCCAATCTCCGCCGCGAGATTCGCCCGTGCCTGCTCCAGCGAGATGAGCGAGACGCCGATCTGAAGACCGCCCGGCACACGGCGGACGCACCGCCAGCCCCGGAAGTTCGGCAACTCGGCGCCCAGATTCGCGTCATCCCGATTCGACGAGTAGCCGTCCGAAAGCCGCACGTCGCGGAGGTCGCCACGCAGCCACGCGGCGTGGGCCGTCGCCGTGAACGCATACGTTCGGTCGCCGGCGACGACGCGCGCGACGAACGGCGCATACTCGGCCCGCACAATCCGGCGCGGCTCGATCGGAATGCGCACCTCGCCCCAGTCGCCCATCCAGATTGCGGGCTGGCGCGTGAGGATGAAGCCAATCAAGGTGTCGTCCGAGCTGTTGAACGACAGCTGGCCGACGCGATTGAGCCGCGTCATCGGCACCATCTGGAAACTGCCGAACGGCACGCCGACCATCGGCATCATGCCGCCGTATTCCGAGCCGACGCCCTCTGTGCCGATCAGCGGATCAATGCAGTCCAGCGAAGATTCCGCTGACGGCGCCTCCGCCCGCGCCACCGCCAGCACCAACGAAACGAGTCCTGCGAGAAAAAGCCGAGACGTCATGGACACAAGCCTCCCCAAGCCCCCGGCTTACGCCGGGAAGACGCCGTCGCGGACTTCGCCGACGTACGTCGCGAAGGCGGTGCGCACGACCGACGCGAGGTCGGCGTACTTCTTCACGAACGAGGGAACGCGCTCGTTGAGGCCGAGGAGGTCGTGCATGACGAGCCACTGCGCGTCGCACACCGGGCCGGCGCCGATGCCGACCGTGACGATCTTCAGCGCCGCCGTGATTTCCGCCGCGAGCTCCGACGGGATGCATTCGAGCGTGACGGCGAACGCCCCCGCCTCCTCGACGTCCTTCGCGTCCGCAAACACACGCTCCGCGTCTTCGCGCGTCTTGCCCTGCCTGCGGAATCCGCCGTAGGCGTTCACGCTCTGCGGCGTCATGCCGACATGGGCGAGGACGGGGATCCCCGCCGCCGTCAGGCGCTTGATCAGTCCGCGCACGGAGGCGCCGCCCTCGAGCTTCACTGCGTCCGCCCCGGCCTTGATGATCGCGACGGCGTTGCGCATCGCCTCGTCGTCGCCGCATTGGTAGGAGCCGAACGGCATGTCGCCGACGACGAGCGCGTCCGTCACGGCGCGCGCGACCGCCGCCGTCGCCGCGAGCGTGTCGCTCATGTTGACGGGCAGGGTCGTCGGATAGCCGAGCGCGTTCATGCCCAGCGAGTCGCCGACCAGGATCATCGGCACGCCCGCCTGGTCCGCGAGGCGCGCAAACGCCGCGTCGTAGGCCGTGCAGCAGCCGAGCTTCGTCACGCCCTTGGCGGCGCGAATCGCCGCCACGTTCCATTTCTTCATTTCTTCAGGCCTTTCCGTTGCACGAGCGCCCTTGCCGGACGCGGCGCGGGCGCAGGAGTCGAATCCTTGACCAAGATTGCCGACGTGTGCATCTTCTCGCGCAGGAGCAGGAAGAAGAGCAGCGACTCGTCCGTCTTCAGGGTCGTCACCTCGACCGCACGCGTCGCGCCGACGCGCGCCGCCTCCGCCTCCAGCATCTGGACCTGGTTCGCGACGGACAACGTGTCCGTGAACCAGCGGAATGCGCCCGCGTTGGGGGCGTCCGGATCGCCCGAGGCGATCGGGATGAACGAGAGGAGCAGAAGGTTCGCGTTCGAGACCTCGATCGCCTCGATTGGCACGACGCCCGCCGTCTTCAGGGCGCGCGGCGGCGGCAGACGCGTCAGCGTCGTCGAGCAACCGACGAGAGCCGACATGGCCACAGCAACAATGACTTGCCTCATCGCGTGCCCCCCTTCCTAACCAGCGTTGCCGAGACGTTCACTTCCTTATACTGGACAACCCACGGAAGAGAGATGTGCACGACGAAGAGCTGCACGGACCAAAGAGCCTTACGGTCAGCCATCACCACTATGTCGCAAATTTCGCGTCCGCTGTCCGCGACATATTTGGACAAGACGCCATGCGCGATTTCAAGCGTGACCTCGTCTTTAAAGAACGTCGATCCCCAAGAGGAGTCGATGTCCGCGTTGCCGCAGACAAGCGGAATGACGCCGAAAAGGTTCCAGCCGTAGTTCCGCACGATGACGTGCTCGTCGGCGTCCGGCTCCAGGAGCGCGGAACTCGCCGAATCGACGGTGAAGCATCCCGTCGTCAGGCTGGTAAGCGCAAGGGCAAAGGCCAGGCTTCTCATTGTTCGTTCCCCTCTACCATTCGATTATTCGATCATTCGATTATTCGATTTTTTCCCCTATATCTTCCAGCCGCCGATGCCGAGCGCCCGGCAGACTTCGGACACGAGAATCGCGATCACGAGCGCCGGGGCGAAGTACTTGACCATCACGACGTAGAGGCCCTTCGACTTGAACTTATTGCCCTCGGCCTCTACTTCGTCGATGATGGCCTTGGGCTTCAGGATCCAGCCGATGAAGATGCAGGTCGCCGCAGCCGTGATCGGCATCAGCACGGAGTTCGTGATGAAGTCGAAGAACGTGAGGAAGTCCATCTTCCAGAGCGTGATCGAGCCCCACGCGCCGAAGCCGAGCGCAGAGAAGACCGCGAGGAAGAGGATGAGCGCCGTCGTGAAGAACGTCGCCGCCTTGCGTTCGATCTTGATGACGTCGCAGACGGACGCGACACACGCCTCGAAGAGAGAGATCGCCGACGTCGCCGCCGCAAACGTGACGAGGAGGAAGAACGCGAGACCGACCCACGCGCCCGCCGCGCCAAACGTCGCGAAGACCTTTGGAAGCGTGATGAACATGAGGCCGGGGCCGGCGTTCATCGCCTCCTTGACGGGCGTACCGGTCTTGACGGCGAACATGTAGACGACGGGAATGATCATGAGGCCCGCGATGATAGCGATCAGCGTGTCGAAGACCTCGATGCGGCGAACGCAGCGCTCGATCGAGTCCTGCTTCTTCATGTAGGAGCCGTACGTCACCATGATGCCCATCGCGAGGGAGAGCGAGTAGAACATCTGGCCCATCGCGCCGAGGATTGTCTTGCCCAGGAGCGCGAAGGAGAACTGCCCGTTCACCGAGATCGCATCCTTGTTGGGGACGAGGTAGTACTTGAGGCCCTCGCCCGAGCCCGGCATGAAGATGACGTAGACGCAGATGGCGATTGCCATCAGGAAGAGGATCGGCATCATGACGAGATTCGACTTCTCGATGCCGTTCTTGACGCCCATGAGAATGACGCACGCGCACGCGAGGATGAAAATCATCGCGTAGCCGAACGGGGCGAACGGCGCGCCGATGAATCCCGAGAAGAACGCGCCCGAGTTCGCCGCCTCGGCCCCCATCGGAGCCGCGCCGGTAAACGCCATGAGCGCATAGGCCTTCAGGTAATAGAGCACCCAGCCGCCGATGACGCAGTAATAAGGCGTAATCAAGACGGGAATGATCGTCGCGACCAGCCCCAGGAGCTTGAGGCCGCCGTGGCCCTTGAGCTCGTTATAGGCCGTGAGCTGCGACTGCTGCGTCTTACGGCCGATCGCGATCTCCGAGAGCATCAGCGTGAATCCGAGTGTCACGACAAGACAGAGGTAGACGAGAATGAACGTCCCGCCGCCATACTGCGCCGCCAGATACGGGAAGCGCCAGAGATTTCCCAAACCGATCGCCGAGGCGGCTGCCGCCAGCACGAACGCGAGCTGCCCCGACCATGATGCCCTTTTCTGTTCCATTTTTCCCTTTTCCTGACCTGATTTTTGTTGTTTGTCGCTTTTCTTTCAACAGCCGAAGGCCCCCGCAGACCGAGAGCCCCCGACGTTCAACTGTTCATCTTTGCTGTCGAGACGCCGACATCAGAAGTCGTAGAACGCGCTGAACTGGACGCGGTTCGCGAGCGCAGTGCCGTCCTCGGCATACTTCGTACTGAGACGCGCGTATTCAAGTCCGAGCTTGAAGTTCGCCGTGATGTGGTAGAATGCGTCAATGTAGAGGCGATCGTTGAACTCATAGTAGTTGGTGTCGGGGGCGCTGCCGTCCCAGTCCCAAGCCACGCCCATGCCGTTGTCAATGCGCGGATCGTCAAAGCCGTAGCCAAGCGCGAACGACCACGTGTCATTGAGTTCATAGGTAAGATCGACAAAGCCGCCGACCGTCGCGACCTCCTCGCCCTTCTGCCCGACAACGCCCGGCGTGAAGGCGACGCCCTGCGCGCAGCCGGCCTGCACGCGGCCGAGGTTTTCGCCACCGTAGACTTGGCCGGTGAGCGTGAACTTCTCGAGGAACGGCACGGACAGGGCGAGCATCACCATCTGGGAGTTGTAGTCGTCGTCGCGGCCTTCCCAGACGTAGTCGCCGTCGGGATCGATGTAGCTGAAGCGACGGCTCGCGTCGCGACCGTACATGCCGCCCAGGCCGATGAGCCAGCGACGGCCCTCATCCCACGCCGCCTCGTGGTCATAGAGGAACGCCGTCTCGAACCAGCCCCACGCCGAAGACGAGGAGTCGAGCATGCGATCGCCGTCACGATCCGTCGATGCGTTCGGTCCGTTCTTGACGAAGCCGACACGCCATTCGAGCGAGCTGTCCTCCCAGTCCCACTTCTTCGTCACGCGAAGCTGCGGACTACGGCGGTACGGATGGCCGGCGTTCTCCATCCACGCTCCGTCGATCTCGGAGGGCGTGACCATCTTCCAGAGATGCCAGGTCTGGCCGAAGAGCACGGACCAGCCGCCCTCATGTTCGGCGTTGACGTACAGATGGCGCCAGTGGAAGGCGTAGTCGTCGGCGTTGCCGCCCGCGAGGTCGAACTCGGCCTTGCCGGAAAACTTCCAGCCGTGCGTCGCCTCTGGCGTCATGAACTGGAGGCCGAGAATCGAGTCCTGAACCGACAGGGTCGAATTGTGATTTTTGTACCGAGGATCCCGCTTCGAGTGCACGAAGTCGGTGCAATAGTCCATGTCCAGCCCGTGGTCGGCGTAGACGCCCTCGAACACGAAGTAGCCGTACGGCGTGATCTGGAGCCCTGACTCGCTCAGCGGCTCGAAGATGTGCGCCGAGGCGTCGGCGAGGTAGTAATGCTTGCCGGTCGACGTCGTGTAGATGCGGCCGGTCTCGTTCGTCGTCGTGTCGGCCTCGGGCTCGAACGAAGCCTTCGCCATCTTGGACATGCGCGCAGCCTGGATCTCGAACTTCCGGTCGATCTGCGTGGCCCGCCTGCCGAAGTCGTCAATCCTGCAGACGTTGGTCTGCTGCGCCCGCTCCAGTTCCGCAATCCGTTCCGCCTGCGCCTTGTTCTCGGCTTCGAGCTGGTTGAGCCGCTGGATGATCGCCTGCAGGTCGGCCTGCGTGAAGGTTTCGGTGGGTGCCGCTTCGATCCCGGCCACCAGGCCAGTCGCGAAAAGCGCAGAAAGGATAAGTTTTTTCATTGTTAACCTAGTTCGTGACTGAATATTGAAGGATATTTTATCACTTTTAAGCCCCCGCCGTCAATGCCGAGGCGAACAATGTCATGTAGAGGCGGACGCCAAGCAGGTTCGCCGCCTCGGTCGCCGGCGCCCAGCTCGACGATGTCCTCCCGGTCGGCGACGAGCCACACGCGGCTCAACGCGGCAAAGACGCTTCTCACGACGACCGACCGGCGCATCACGGACATCGCGCAGAAGACTGGAATCGTCCGCACGGCCAGCGGCGTCGCAGCAGACGACGAGGGCGCGGCGGATCGTCTCCGCCGCGCCCCTGCCGTCTTTGGACTCTCGGCCCGCCTTACTTGCGCAGGGCCGCCTGGGCCGCCGCGAGGCGCGCGATCGGCACGCGGTACGGCGAGCAGCTCACGTAGTCGAGGCCGATCCGATGGCAGAACTCGACCGACGTCGGGTCGCCGCCGTGTTCGCCGCAGATGCCGCAGTGGAGCTTCGGGTTGACCGGCTTTCCGAGCGAAATCGCCATCTGCATAAGCTTGCCAACGCCGACCTGGTCGAGCTTCGCGAACGGGTCGTTCTCGAAGATCTTCGCGTCATAGTAGGCCGCGAGGAACTTGCCCGAGTCGTCGCGCGAGAAGCCGTAGGTCATCTGCGTGAGGTCGTTCGTGCCGAAGCAGAAGAAGTCGGCCTCCTTCGCCATCTCGTCGGCCGTCAGCGCCGCGCGCGGAATCTCGATCATCGTGCCGACCTCGTACTGGAGGTTGACGCCGGCGTCGGCGATCTCGACGTTCGCCGCCTCGACGACGATGTTCTTGACGTACTTGAGCTCCTTGCGCTCGCCCGTGAGCGGAATCATGATCTCGGGCTTCACCGTCCACTCCGGATGGCGCTTCTGCACGTTGATCGCCGCGCGGATGACGGCGCGCGTCTGCATGCGCGCGATCTCCGGGTAGGTGACGGCGAGGCGGCAGCCGCGATGGCCCATCATCGGGTTGAACTCGTGGAGCGAGTCGATGATCTCCTTGATGCGGGAAATCGGCTTGTTCTGCGTCTTCGCAAGCAGCGCGATCTCGTCCTCGGTGTGCGGCACGAACTCGTGCAGCGGCGGGTCGAGGAAGCGGATCGTGACGGGATTGCCCTCCAGCGCCTCGTAGAGCTGCTCGAAGTCGTCCTGCTGGTACGGAAGGATCTTCGCGAGCGCAATCCGGCGCTCCTCCTCCGTGTCGGAGCAGATCATCTCGCGGAAGGCCGCGATGCGGTCCGCCTCGAAGAACATGTGCTCCGTGCGGCAGAGGCCGATGCCTTCGGCGCCCAGCTCGCGCGCCTTCTTCGCGTCGCGCGGCGTGTCGGCGTTCGTGCGCACCTTCAGGCGGCGGAACTTGTCGGCCCACGCCATGATGCGGCCGAACTCGCCCGCGATCGTCGCGTCGACCGTCGTGATGACGCCGTCGTAGATGTTGCCCGTCGAGCCGTCGATCGAGAGCCAGTCGCCCTCCTTGAACGTCTTGCCGTTCAGGGTGAACGTCTTGTTCTCCTCGTCCATCGCGATCTCCTGGCAGCCCGAGACGCAGCACGTGCCCATGCCGCGCGCGACGACGGCGGCGTGCGACGTCATGCCGCCGCGCACCGTCAGGATGCCCTGCGCGGACTTCATGCCCTCGATGTCCTCCGGCGACGTCTCAAGGCGCACGAGCACGACCTTCTCGCCGCGCTTCTTCCACGCCTTGGCGTCGTCGGCCGAGAAGACGATCTTGCCGCACGCGGCGCCCGGCGAGGCGGGCAACCCGCGCCCCATGACCTTGCCCTTCTTGAGCGAGGCCGCGTCGAACTGCGGGTGCAGGAGCGTGTCGAGGTTGCGCGGCTCGATCATGAGCACCGCCTCCTCCTCCGTGCGCATACCCTCGTCGACGAGGTCGCAGGCGATCTTGAGCGCGGCCTTCGCCGTGCGCTTGCCGTTGCGCGTCTGGAGCATGAAGAGCTTCTTGTTCTCGATCGTGAACTCCATGTCCTGCATGTCGCGGTAGTGCGCCTCAAGCGTCGCGCAGATCTTCTGGAACTGCGCGAAGCACTCCGGCATCACCTCGGCCATCTTCGCGATCGGCATCGGCGTCCGGACGCCGGCGACGACGTCCTCGCCCTGCGCGTTCATGAGGAACTCGCCCATGAGCTTCTTCTCGCCCGTCGCCGGGTCGCGCGTGAAGGCGACGCCCGTGCCGGACTCGTCGTTCAGGTTGCCGAACGCCATCATCTGGACGTTCACCGCCGTGCCCCAGCTGTACGGGATGTCGTTGTCGCGGCGGTAGACGTTCGCGCGCGGATTGTCCCAGCTGCGGAAGACCGCCTTGATCGCGCCGAGGAGCTGCTCCTTCGCGTCGGACGGGAAGTCCGCGCCGATCTTCGCCTTGTACTCGGCCTTGAACTGGCCGGCGAGCGCCTTGAGGTCGTCGGCCGTGAGCTCGACGTCGAGCTTGACGCCCTTCTGCGCCTTCATCTCGTCGATGAGCTTCTCGAAGTACTTCTTGCCGACCTCCATGACGACGTCGGAGTACATCTGGATGAAGCGGCGGTAGCAGTCCCACGCCCAGCGCGGATTCTTCGTCTGCGCGGCGAGCGACTCGACGACCGTCTCGTTGAGGCCGAGGTTCAGGATCGTGTCCATCATGCCCGGCATCGACGCGCGCGCGCCGGAGCGGACGGAGACGAGCAGCGGGTTCGCGGCGTCGCCGAACTTCTTGCCGGCCGACTTCTCAAGGCGGTCGATGTAGTCCATCACCTGCGCGAGGATGTCGTCGCCGATCTTCTTGCCGTCGTCGTAGTAGCGCGTGCACGCCTCGGTCGTGATCGTGAAGCCCTGCGGCACGGGAAGCCCCAGCCCCGCCATCTCCGCGAGGTTGGCGCCCTTGCCGCCGAGGAGTTCGCGCATGTTCGCATTGCCTTCGGTCTGCCCCGCGCCGAAGAAATAGACGTACTTCTTGTCGTTCGTGTTCATTTTTCTCAGTCTAGACGTTTTCTCTTTCTTGGTTCAGTTTCAAGTGCGCGAATTATAGCATATTCCGCGTCGAGCCGCATAAGGAAACTAGCGGTTGAAGCCCTTCGCCGTGAGGAACTCCCACGCGCGATCCATCCACGTGTAGCTGCCCGTGCCCGGCGACGCCTTGCGCTGGAAGCAGTGGTTGCGGAGCGCGAGCGTGTGCAGCTCGCTCTGCACGCTCATCCGGCGCATCTGCTCCCACGCCTTCACCGAGTTCATCGCCGCCCAGCCGTCCGCATCGCCGTGGATGAAGAGCGTCGGCGGCGTGTCCATGTCGAACAGAAGCTCCGGCGCAAGGACGGCTGAATCGTCGTTGCCGCCCGTCGTGTTGTGGCAGTCGAGGCCGTCCGTCAGCGCATACGCCGGATAGATCGCGATCGCCCACTGCACCTTGCAGGGCACGTCGTCCAGCGCGTCGATCGGCGCGTAGGCCCGCATGCGCGAGCTCGTCGCACCCATGAGCGTGAGGTGCCCGCCCGCCGACGAGCCCATGATGCCGATGCGGTTCGGGTCAAGTCCCTTCGACGGGGCCTTGGCGCGGACGATGCGGATCGCGCGCTGGAGGTCTTCCCACGCCGTCTGGTGCTTCGGCAGCCCCGCCGGACGCGGCGTGCGGTACTTCATCGTCACGACCGCCATGCCCTTCCCGTTCAGGTAGCGGCGCATCGGTGCGACCTCGAAGCCGTCCGGCGCGTTGCCGCAGTAGGCGCCGCCCGAATAGACGATCTGGATCGCCTGCGTCTTCAGCTCCTTCGGCAGGTGCCATTCGAGATACGGCGTGCACTGGTTCGTCCGCACGTCGGGCATCTTTCCCTCCGGCCAGACATTCTCCTTCTCGTACGCCCCGCGCGCCGCGTCGCTCGCGTAGCGGCCCATGAGGTCGACCTCCGGCGCGAGCTTCGACGCGAACTCGATCTGGTTCAGGAACTCCAGCGCGCGGTCGAGGCCGAACGCGCCATGCGGCTTGTCCGCGTAGAGGTGAAGCTCCGTCGGGATCTTCCGCTTGCGGAGCTCGCGGTAGCAGAGCGTCGACCCGTTCGGCGTGTAGACGTCGTTCGCGCCGTGCTGGAAGGTGATCGGACACGTCTTCGCATCGAACTTGAAGCAGGGGTTGATCGTCGGGACGACTGTCGTGCCGTCCTGCGGCCGCGGATCGCCGTTCGCCGCGCCGAGCGTGTTGTAGGCCGGCGCGTTCGCGATCGCGACGTTGACGTGGCACGGCAGGTCATCGCGCGCGTCGACCTTCGCGTAGGCGGGCGTGAGCGCGCTCGTCGCGAGCATCGTCACGAGATGGCCGCCCGCCGACATGCCGATGACGCCGATCTTCTCGGGGTCGAAGCCGCGCGCCGCCGCCTGGGAGCGGACGAGCCGGACGGCGCGCTGGCCGTCCTCCCACGCCGTCTGGTGGACGGGCAGCCCTTTCGGACGCGGTGTGCGGTAGACGAGGTTCACCGTCTGGTAGCCGAGCTTCGTGAACGTCTCCTTCCAGAGCTTGATGAGCCCGACGTCGCAGCAGCACTGGTAGCCGCCGCCCGAGACGAGGACCATGCACGCGCCGTTCGGATTCGCCGGGGCCTCGAACCACTCGAGGTACGGCATCTGCCGCATCGGCGAGGCGAGGAAGTCCGCGTCCTTCATCTCGTCCGTCATCGCGCCGACCTGATGCGCCTGCGCATCCGGCATCTTCCCCGCCGGCCACAGGGGTTCGCGCTCGCCCCGCCGCCAGTCCGAAAGGGCGAACGACGACAGCGCCGCCACGGAGATTCCCAACACAACCAGAACTCTCTTCATCTTTGCTACCTTGTTGATTTTGACTTTTAGGATTAATGAACAAAATGGAGATCAGCGGCCCCCCGCGTCCGCAAGCCGCACGAAATGCGGCAGACGCGCCAGCGGCGCGGCGACCGTGACCGTCGTCGGCCCTTCGACGACCGGCGCGACGAGCAGGTCGTCGCCTCGGTGAACGGCATCTGCCGCCCGAAGTCATTGCCCAGCCCCCACCAGCCCTCGCCGGGAAGCATCCGCACCGTCCGCACACCCGCCAAGCACTCGGCCGCGCAGAGGCCGATCGCCATCGAAAGGAGAATCCGTTTCATATTCTGCCTATTTTATCAAAAAACAGGCGGCGGACGCAACCCCGTGGCGTCGCACAAAACCGCCGTGACCCACGCCGTGCCGTGGGTGCGCACTCGGCGCTCGCGCCGGGCCGGAACGCGCCGGCCGGACCCGGTCAGTCGCCTCGGACGAAGTCGCCGGCG
>ONTV01000057.1 GCA_900320855.1 uncultured Lentisphaerota bacterium | reverse complement strand
CGCGTCCCAAGCGTTGCAGTCCGTCAGGCTGCCGCCGTTGAAGAGGATGCGCGCGTCACAGTTCGGACTGAGGTTCTGGATCTTGTCGCCTCCCTGCGTTTGGGCCAACGCACCGTTTTCATCGAGGCAAATGATGTCCAAGACGCCCGATTCGGCAGTCGCGTCAGACGGGACGGTGATGTCTCCGCAGAAAAGGTGGGCATAATTGCCATTGTAGGACTGCCAGTCCCTGTCCGTGTAATCGTTCGGCCGCTTGCCGCCCAACGTCACGAGGCCCGCGCCCTTGGGGCCGCCGATTGTCGTCACGGGGACCTTGGACATCAGGATCTGCCCGTAGTCGCCGACCGTCACCGAGGCGTTGTCGCCTTCCGCACGACCGACCTTCAGCGCAGTCGCGACCGACAGCTGGACAGTTGCGTCTTTCGTGCCGCCGTGCACCGACAGCGAGCCGTGCACATCGACCGTTGCGTTCGCCTGCGAGGCCGTGAGGCTTCGCGTCTCGGACGCGGCGACCGTCAGGTCGTCGGCCGCCGACACCAGCCCTCCGAACCCTGTAGCAAGAATGGCCATGAAGACAGCGCGTTTGCTTTTCATCTTTCTTGTTCCTTTGTCTGTTGGTTTGATTGTTGTTGGTTTCCGTTCAAGTTCAATTCGTTTTCTGACGTTCCTTCAGGCGGACAATCTCGTAGAGATACGACACGGCGCCTTTGTCTCGGCCGACATCAGCGACAAAGGAAAGACGTCCACCCGTCTGCCGGGCCGCGATCTTGCCGCGCCGCGCGCCGTCCTCGTTGAGGACGTAGACCGCAAATGCCCCCGGCCGCAACTTCAGCGAGACGTCGGCGCGACCGCGTCGCATGAGCTGAGGCAGGTCACCGTCCGCCAGCGAAACCTTCATCGACTCGTCTCCAAAGCGTGCGCCCGTGTTCTGGACATCCGTCAGGTGCGTGACGAGGATGCGCCGCGAAGTCGTCAGGGGCCTGTCATCAAGTGCGCTTGCCCAGACCGTCGTCGGCGTCTCGCCGACATCTGCCGCGAAAATGCCCGCCTTGATCTTCCCGCGCTTCGCGAATCCCCCCGCCGTCCGCTCCGTCACGACCTCCATTTGACCGCGCTGTCCGTCGATCTTCAAGGCTTCGGCTTGGCCCGGCTTGAGATCGCCGCGCAGGAAAAGGCAGAGCGACGCGCGTTCGCTCGCCCGTGCAATCGGATCTCCCGACAGGTCGAAGCTCCCCATCCGCTGTCCGCAGGGGTTCATCACGCCCTCGACCGAATGACTCCAGGCGAAGCGCCAAAGAGCATCCCAGTTTTCGCGCGCCGCCCACGCACCGGTCGCGATGCCGCCGACGCCGCGATAGCGGCCGGGCGCTGAAAAGTTCCACTCCGTAATCGTGAACGGCTTGCCGGGGATGCGGCAGTAGCTGGCATTTGGAACGACACGCAACCTGTCGTCGTCGAACGGCAGACGGTTGGAGCATTCCGTCGGCAACGCCCAAGGCTGACCAAGGAAGTACGGATGGTCGACATAGAAATGCATGTCCACATAGTCAAAGGACTGTCGGCAGACATTCCAGATGTCGGTCATCTTGTAGCCGTTCAGGAAGCCGTTCAAGTCCGTCAGGAGCTGTTTCGCACCGAGCTTTTCGCGCAGGAAACGAGTCATCCGCGCATAGAAGCGATTCTCCAGGTCACGCTGGCGTTCCAGTTCGGCCGCGTCCATCTTGATGTAGTTGTCGGCGGCGTTCTCGTTGACAAGGGAGATCCAAGCCAAAGCCGGCTCGTCGATCCAGCGACGGCCCGTAAAGGGGTTGACGTGCGTGAGCCAGTTCTCCGCGAAGGCGCAGAGGTTTGAAAATGCCTTGTCATTCTCGCGCACAAGCATCTTGAACGAGCCGCCCACGTTCCCCGGCTTGTCTTCGCCCAATTCACGCCAAGGGACTGGTCGCGACACGTAGAGGTCGGTCGTCATGTAGACGCCGTGGCGCACGAACGCCGCCGCCAAGGCATCCAGCTCGCGCATCCGAACGGGGTTCAGCGTTACAGAGTCTTTCTGCCCCTCGACCAGCAGCCCGTCGTGATGATGAATCCGCACGGCATTGTAGCCGCGCCGCGCAAACTCGGACGCGAACGCCTCGGACGCTTCCGGCGTTCGCGGATAGTTCGCCCCAAAGCACAGGTTCGCCCCGTAGAAGCGCTGCGGCACGCCCGGACGGTTCGCAAACTCAAAATGCCCGTTTCGCGCCACGACACGGCCGTATTTCCCGGCCGGCGCATCGATTCCGCTCACGCGCGAGAAGTCGAGTGCACTCCCCGGAACAACGCCACGACAGGAACCGAACGGCAGCCACTCGCCGTTTGCCGCAAGCACGAGCGGTTTCCCGGCCTTCAGTTTTAGCGGATTGGGCCCGACAACCGTCAACGACCACGCGATGAGCTGAAGCTCGATTGCACCGCCATAGCGCGCATTGTCCTGAAACATCACGTCCGTCGGCGCAGGGAAGTCAAGCGCAAGGTGGACTTTGCCACGACTGTCTTTCAGAACGAGTTTCCGGGCCCCCCGCTTCGCCCCAAACAAGAATGTCTCGTTCTCCTTGGGAAACGTCTTCTCGACGCCATCAATGACATAGACACCGCCCTTGCAGACTTCTTCAGGAATGTTTCCCAAGGCAATGAAAAGCCGTTCAAGCTTTACGTCGGCGGCGGATTTCAGTTGCCAACGTGCCGAGATGCCGCCTTTTGGAGCCTCCGCAAATTCCGCCGTGCCCGTGGCCGACGGACCGCCGCCAAGCCAAATTGAAAACGCACCCACTTCGTTCTGCGGCACCCCAAGTGCTTCGACAAGTTTCCAATGGGGCAGATACGCCCGAATGCGGAACTCAATCCCCGATGGGTCTAAGGTCAGCCGCCCCGCATAGCCCGTCCGGGCGAGGGCCGGCTGCCGCGCCCCTTCGCGTACAGCAAGCACCTTCTGCGGGCGGCCCTCGGCAGCCCGCAAAGCGCCCGCCGACAAGGCGGACAGGCAGACAAACAGACAGAGCCCCACGTACGTCTGCCGAACGTCGACGCGTCTTCTCAAGTGTTCCATTCTCATTTCCATGCAGATGATTCCTTTTTGGACGCCGCGACTTGACCGAATCCGCAGCAACGGGCGGCATTTTAGCAAAAGCCCCTTGCGAAAATCAACGAAATGAGGGGGTGCGATTTAGCAACAAAAAAGTTGACTATTGAGCAACGAACTTTTAAAGGGCCGCTTCTCGCCGATAAAACAAGGACGTTCCGCCACTTCTGATCGGTTTTGCGTCTCTCCCCCTTCGCACTCTTTGCGTCAATCCCTGACGCCCTGAAATCCGGGGACAGGCCCCGCAACCCCACCACGCGACCCCCGCCAATGGGGCCCGGTTTTTATCCGATCAAGGTTGATTTTCAGGCAACCAAAATGCTATCATGCGCAGTCAGGCCATGAAAAGAAAACGCAACGTCATCATCGTTCTCCGGCTCTCCGGAACCGCCGGACGCGACATCCTCTCCGGCATCCTGCTGTTCACGCGGCAGCGGCCGCACTGGCATACGCGGCTCTTCCAGATGCCGAACGAGCTGACGCCCGAAAACTTCCGCGCCCTCGCGGACGAAGGCTACGACGGCGTCATCATGAGCGAGCCGGGGCCAGACGCGACGGCCGAGCTGCTGAAGGCCTCATCCCTGCCCATCGCCTTCATCGGCGACGCCGGGCCGATCCTGTCCACGCGCCCGACGGGCATCGCCTACATCCGCAACGACGACGGCGAGATCGGGCGCATGGGTGCACGCTACCTCCTCTCCTCCGGCCGCCGCTGCTCCTACGGCTTCGTGCCGACCCTTTCGCGGCAGTATTGGAGCCTGGCGCGGCACGAGGGCTTCCGCGACGAACTCGCCGGAAACGGACTCAGCCTCCAGACATTCGCCTCGCCCGGCCCGTCCGCTGGGTCATCGCAAGACCTCGCCGCGCTCCGCCGCTGGCTGGAGGCCCTTCCGAAGCCGGCGGCCGTCATGGCCGCGTGGGACACGCGCGCGACGCAGGTCCTCGAAATGGCGAACGAGGCGAAGATCGCCGTGCCGAGCCAGCTCGCCGTCATCGGCGTGGACAACGACGAGCTGCTGGACGAATCGACCGTGCCGCCGCTGACCAGCATCCGCCCCGATCACGAGAAGCTCGGCTTCGTCGCCGCGCGCGAACTCGAACGGCTGATGAACGGACGCCCCGCAACGTCCGCCGTGGCGTTCCTCGCGCACCCGAAGGAGCTTGTCGAGCGCGAATCGGCGACCGCGACGTCTCCGGCGGCGCACCTTCTCGCACGGGCCAACCGGTTCATCGCGCAGAACGCGACGCGCGGCATCTCCGCCCGCGACGTCGCCACCCATCTCGGCGTGTCGCGACGGCTCGCGGACCTGCGCTTCCAGCAGTTCAGCGGCGAGACGATCAACGAGACGATCATCCGCTGCCGCCTCGACGCCGTGAAGAAGCTGCTCGCGACCACGAACCGTCCGATCAAGCTCGTCTCGACCGCCTGCGGCTATGCCGACCTCGCCTACCTGAAGACGCTGTTCAAGCGCCGCTTCGGCCTCACGATGCGCGCCTATCGCGCCCAGCATTCGTCACGCGCGACGTGACCTGCCCCTCGGGCGGGAGGTCGGCGCGGGAGCGCCCGCAGCGTCTTGGCGATTCCTTTCACTGACTTTTGCTATCCGCGCAAAACTTCGGCTTTTACACCAATTCTGCACACACAGACTGGGGACAGGCCCCGCCGAACGGGGGTGCGGCGAAGGTAGATGCGTGTCGTTTCGATGCTCTCATGCCCCATGAGGTCGGCAAGGAGAGAGATGTCATTGAACCCTAAAAATCGCAGGTAAAGCCAAGAGGGCGTGTCTCTCCCCTCTCTGCGCGACAGTTCTTCGAATCTTGTCCCGTCGGCCCGACAGATCGCCCGATCCGTCGCTCCGGGAGTCGCACCTGTCGCCACACGTCAGTCTATCAGGCGTAACAAGCCATTCCCCTCGACAGAGTACGCTTCCGCAAGCGAGAAAGCCGAGGCGACAGGCGATCCCTTCGCTCCTCCCGTGCGACCGTCGGCTCCGGCGGGCCACGGGCGGCTTGCGCCGCCGCCTCGCGGTGCATCTGCGTCTCCGGACGAGACCGCTTCAGGGGGAGCGCACGGGCGAAGCCGCGGGCAAGGCGGGCGCGGCAAGCGAAGGGCAGAGCCGCGAAGAGCGCCGCACGTGCAATCGCCGCAAGTCCGACAAGTGAACGAGATGTTGCCGGGCGTTCAAAGTTAGACAGTTTGGAGCGAGCAAAGTTAGACAGTTGTGATCGGGGTATTGGCAGGTAAAGTGGTGAGAGACTTTGTCTTTGCTGGATTATCTGGCTTCAGCGTCTAACTTTGAACGCCCGACGGGGTTCGGTGGGTTTTCATCCTCGCCCCTGCGAAGGCACGGAACAGCGGGGAGGAGGCCGTCCCCATAGGGGCGGCGCGAAGCGCCGAGGCCGACGAGCCGCCGTCCCGTGCCTTCGTGAATTCACGTCCTCCCGCTTGCAGACCACCCGAGACGTTGCGATAATCGCGGGATGAAGAACCAGCAACTCTATTCGCGCCTCGCGCCCGAAGCGGTCGAGCGCGTCATCAGAAGGTTCAACGATCGCGAACTGACGATGCAGGAGGCCATGTCGGCCCTCAGCATCAGCCGCGCTCAGGTCTACAACCTCAGGACGCAGTGGCTTGCCGCAGGCAAGAACGCTTCCTTCCTTGGCGCGTCTGGCGGCGACCGCAAGTCGGCCTGGCCAACGGCGTGCGTCGAGGAGCTGAAGACGCTCATCGAGGCGTCGAAGGACGACGGTCCGAACTTCGAGCTCTATGCCGACGAACTGGTGCGCAAGCACGATTTCGTGCGCGACCGCTCGAGCGTGCGGAAGTTCTGCGAGAAGAACCTCATGCCGCTCATGCGCAGCACGTTCCCGGTCGAGCGCAAGAAGCCGGACGACCACTACCGTCGCTGGGAGGCCGAGTCCTACGGCGAGATATACCAGCACGACTCGACGCCACGCCACATCTGGGGAGCCGACGGCGTGAATCAGAGCATCATCCTCTCGCTTGACGACGCCACGCGCCAGGTCACGGCACCTCGAGTCTGCGAGCGCGAGAACCTGCTCGAGCACTACGCGATGCTCGAGCCCTCGTTCCTGCGCTACGGCATGCCGGAGGCGTTCTGCACGGACGGATTCACGCTTTTCGGACACGAGGGCGAGGACCTCTGCTCCCAGTTCGGGCGCATGTGCAGGGCCTTCGGCATCAACCACATGATAGCCCCGACGCCGCAGGCGAAGGGTGAGATCGAACGGGCGATGCGCACCTCACGGGCGAGCATATCGCGTTCTGGAACAGGACGCACACGAACGAGGAGACCGGCGAGATCCCCGACGTGCGGGCGCAGCGGCTCGTCGCAGAGGGGCGCAACCGCCTCCGTCCCGTTCCGAACGAGAAGGCCCTGCGCCTGTTCCTGTCGAGACACGTGTCCCGGAAGGTTGAACTCGGCTGCCGGATCGACTTCATTTCGTCCCGAGAACCGCGGATTCTACGTCCTTGAGGAACGTCCCGACCCGACAAACCCTGTCGTGCCGCGCATCCTTCTTGCCCATCGGTTCTGAACAGGCGCCCAGCGAAGATGCCGCGAGCCGACAGTCGCACGAGAGGAGCGCAGGGATCGCCCATCGCCTCGGTGGCTTCGCTTGACGAGACGTGTTTCGGGGAGGGGAATGTCTCGTTGCGTTTGATAGACTTCGGCGTGGCGATGGTTGCGACTCCCGTAGCGACGGGTCGGGCGAGCTGTCGGGCGCGGCATCGGAGCATTGACGCATAATCGAAAAAAGGAGATTCGGGAGCGCGATTACCTGATCAATGGGATATCGCCTGAAAATCGATGGCTCCGCGTCCTTTACGGCTGGAAAGGGTGTCTAACTTCCGCGTCCTTTACGGCTGGAAAGGGTGTCTAACTTTGATCGCCCGAAACTGTCTAACTTTGCTCGCTCCAAAAGTCTAACTTTGAACTTCGGCCAACATGCCAAGGGGCGCGGCTTGATTTCCGCCGCGAAATTCGGTATTCTATCCGCCAGACGCTTTCACAGGAACACGAAAAACAAGAACATTAAGGAAAGTAGCAAGACATGAGACCCGGTTTGATGCAAATCCTCATCTGCGTGCTGATCATCGCCGTGCTGTTCGGCGCGAAGAAAATCCCCGAGCTCGCGCGCTCGATCGGCAAGGCGAAAGGCGAGTTCAAGAAAGGCCTGCTCGAAGGCGAGAAGGAGATGGCCGACGCCGATGCGGCCGAAGCGGCCGAGAAGGCCGCCGAACCCGCGAAGGAGCTCGTCTGACGGATCTCGTCCGAGAACGGCTCAAGTCCGTTCCCAATCGCCCCGGCTGCTATCTCATGCGAGATCGCCGGGGCGTCATCATCTACGTCGGCAAGGCGAAGAACCTGCGGCGGCGCGTTTCGTCGTACTTCCGCGCGGGGGCGCGGCATCCGCCGAAGGTGCGCTCGATGGTCGAGACGGTCTACGACTTCGAGTTCATGACGGTGAAGAACGAGGCCGAGTCGCTCCTCACCGAGGCGTCGCTCATCAAGAAGTACAAGCCGCGATTCAACATCCTCATGCGCGACGACAAGCGCTACCTCGCGCTGCGGGCCGACCCGACGGCGGACTGGCCGCGCTTCACGTGCTGCCGGATCGTCCGCGACGACGGCGCGCGCTACTTCGGGCCGTTCCCGTCCGCGCCGGTCGTCCGCGCGGCGAAGGACTTCGTCGAGAAGCGCTACGGCATCCGCGAATGCGACTGCCTCGCGCCGGACGAGGCGGCGCACCGGCACTGCCTTGCGCACGTGATCCGCCACTGCTCGGCCCCGTGCCTCGGACGGGTGACGCCGAGCGACTACCGCGCGCGCTTCGAGGAGGCGTGCGCGTTCCTGGAGGGGAAGCGCCCGTCCGTCCTCGGCGAAGTCGAGGCGCGCATGAAGGACGCCGCGTCGAAGGGCGACTTCGAGGAGGCCGCGCGCTGGCGCGACACGCTCTTCGCCCTCAAGGAGATGACGAAGGCCCATTTCGTCCGCCGCGCGCCGCATCTGCGCGAAGAGGAGGCCGCGCAGGGCCTTCGGGAGCTCGCCGACGCGCTCGGCCTTGCCGCGCCGCCGCGCATCATCGAGTGCGTGGACATCTCGAACCTCTTCGGCACGCACAACGTCGCCTCGCTCGTCGTCGCGCGGGACGGCCTGCCCGACCGCCGCTATTACCGCCACTTCAAGATCCGGTCGTTCGAGGGCGCCGACGATCCGCGCGCGATGGCCGAGGTCGTGCGCCGCCGCTACGGGCCGGACTCGACGCTGCTCGAGACGTCGCCGCGCGCCGACCTCTACATCTGCGACGGCGGCGAGACGCAGCTCCGAGCCGCGCGCGCCGTCTTCGCCGAACTGGGAATCGCCGACATCCCGACCGTTGGCCTCGCCAAGCGCCAGGAGGAGGTCGTGCTGGACGACGGGCGCCCGAACGTCCTGCTGCCGCGCGACTCGCAGGCGCTCATGGTCATCACGCGCCTCCGCGACGAGGCGCACCGCTTCGCGATCACCTACCACCGGAACCTGCGCGAGCGGACGATCCGCGAATCGGCGCTCGACGAGGTGCCGGGCATCGGCGAGGCGAAGAAGGTGAAGCTCCTGCGCGCGTTCCGGTCGATTCGCGGCATCGCCCGCGCGGACGTCGATGCGATCGCGTCCGCCGCCGGGGTGAGCGCCGCCGTCGCCGCCGAAGTCCTCAAGACGGCGCAGACGGCGGCCGGGGAGCGGCCGTCGTCCGTCTGAGCCGTCGGGCGGCAGGGAGGACTGCGCGTTGCCGGCGCGAAAGTGGTATAATACGCGCCTACTTCATAGAAGGGAAACAGGCGTACAATGGCAGACTGCTCAAGCATTCGCAGATTCAAGGACGCGGCGGACTACACGAAGAACTTCATCGTCCGGGACGAGATCAACAAGTACCTGCCCGGCGGCAAGCACTTCATCGACGATGCGCTCATCAACCGCCTCATCGCCGAGACGGACGGCCAGGCCCCCGATCCCGTGCGGGTGCGCGAGATCGTCGCCAAGGCGGAGTCGACGTGCGAGACCCTGCTCCCGGAGGAGACGGCCGTCCTCATGCAGGTGACGGACCCGGCGCTCTTCGAGGAGATGCGCGCGGCCGCCGACCGCATCAAGCACAAGGTCTACGACAACCGCATCGTCATGTTCGCGCCGCTCTACATGTCGAACCTCTGCGTGAACGGCTGCAAGTACTGCGGCTTCCGCGAGGGCAACGCCCTGCAGAAGCGCCGCGTCCTCACGATGGACGAGCTGAAGGAGGAGCTGGACGTCCTCGCCGGGCGCATCGGCCACAAGCGCCTCATCGCCGTCTACGGCGAGCATCCGACGACCTCGACCGAGTACATCGCCGAGACGATCGAGACGTGCTACGCGCGCAAGGTCCCCGCGCCGCGCACGGGCAAGCTCAACTCGATCCGCCGCGTGAACGTGAACGCCGCGCCGCTTCCCGTCGCCGACCTGAAGGTGCTGCGCTCGGTTGGCATCGGCACGTTCCAGGTCTTTCAGGAGACGTACAACCGCAAGCTCTACGAGTCCATGCACCCGGCGTGGAGCGTGAAGGGCGACTACGACTGGCGCACGACGTGCTTCCACCGCTGTCTGGAGGCGGGGGTGGACGACGTCGGCTTCGGCGTCCTCTACGGCCTCTGCGACTGGCGCTACGAGCTGCTTGCAACCGTCCTGCACGCGCGCGACCTGGAGCGCTGGTTCAACATCGGGCCGCACACGCTCTCCTTCCCGCGACTGGAGCCGGCGAGCGGCACGCGCGTGCCGGAGGAGTCGCCGTGGCTCATCGACGACGCGACGTTCGCGCGCATCCTCGTCATCGCGCGCCTCTCGGTGCCCTACACGGGCATCATCGTCACGGCGCGCGAAAGCCCCGCGTCGCGCGACCGCGTGCTGGACCACGGCATGACGCAGCTCGACTGCTCGTCGAACATCGCGATCAAGGGCTACAGCGACTTCGCCGACGAGGCGCATCAGGAGAAGGAGCGTCAGCAGTTCATGCTTGGCGACAACCGCTCGATCGACGAGATGGTGCGCACCCTCGCCGCGCGCGGCGTCATCACCTCCTTCTGCACGGCGGGCTACCGCTGCGGGCGGACGGGCGGCTGCATCATGGACGCGCTCAAGACCGGGCGCGAGGGCAAGTTCTGCAAGATCAACGCCGTCCTCACCTTCCGCGAGTGGCTTGACGACTTCGCGTCCGAAGAGACGCGCGCGATCGGCGGGCGGCTCATCGAGAAGGAGCTCGCCGAGATCAAGGACTGGCTGCCCAAGTTCTACCCGACCGTCCTCAAGCAGTACGAGGCGACGTGCCGCGGTGCGCGCGACCTCTTTTTCTGAGGGGCTTATGGTATAATACGCGCCATGAGCGAAAAGATCACGTTGCAGGGCGGGAAGCTGAACGTTCCCGAGAATCCGATCATTCCCTTCGTCGAGGGCGACGGCACGGGCCCCGACATCACGCGGGCGGCGATGACCGTCTGGAACGCGGCGGTCGAGAAGGCCTACGGCGGCGCGCGCAAGATCGAGTGGCGCGAAGTCCTCGCCGGCGAGAAGGCGTTCAAGAAGACGGGCGAATGGCTGCCGCAGGAGACGCTCGACGTCTGCCGCGACTGCCTCGTCTCGATCAAGGGCCCGCTCACGACCCCGGTCGGCGGCGGCATCCGCTCGATCAACGTCGCGATGCGCCAGGAGCTCGACCTCTACGTCTGCCTGCGGCCCGTGCGCTACTTCAAGGGCGTGCCCTCCCCGGTGAAGCGTCCGGAGCTGACGGACATGGTGATCTTCCGCGAGAACACGGAGGACATCTACGCCGGCATCGAGTGGATGAACGGAACGCCCGAGGTCGAGAAGGTGAAGGCGTTCCTCCTCGGCGAGATGGGCGTGAAGAAGATCCGCTTCCCGAAGACGGCGTCGATCGGCATCAAGCCCGTCTCGCTGGAGGGGACGGAGCGGCTCGTGCGCGCGGCGCTCGACTACGCGATCGCGAACGACCGCAAGTCGGTCACGCTCGTCCACAAGGGCAACATCCAGAAGTTCACCGAGGGCGCGTTCCGCGACTGGGGCTACGCGCTCGCGCGCCGCGAATACGGCGCGACGCTGATCGGCGACGGCCCGTGGTGCACGTTCAAGAACCCGAAGACGGGTCGCGAGATCGTCGTGAAGGACTGCATCTGCGACGCCTTCCTCCAGCAGATCCTGACGCGCCCGGCCGAGTACGACGTGATCGCGACGCTGAACCTCAACGGCGACTACGTCTCCGACGCGCTCGCGGCGACCGTGGGCGGCATCGGCATCGCTCCCGGCGCGAACATCAACTACCAGACGGGCGTCGCGGTCTTCGAGGCGACGCACGGCACGGCCCCGAAGTACGCGGGCCTCGACAAGGTGAACCCCGGCTCGCTCATCCTCTCCGGCGAGATGATGCTGCGCTACATGGGCTGGACCGAGGCGGCCGACCGGATCATCGCCGCGATGGACAAGGTGATCGCCGCGAAGACCGTCACCTACGACTTCGCCCGCCAGATGGAGGGCGCGACCGAGGTGACGTGCTCGGCGTTCGGCAACCTGCTCGCCGAGGCGATGTGAGAGGGGCGGCGCGAAATGGCAGTCGACAGGCTTGAACGGATCAACTCGCTCCTGAAGCGCGTCATCGCCGAGAGCATGTTCACGGTGATGCAGGACGACACGGTTGCGCCGGGGCTCATCACCGTGACCGGCGTCGCGTGCGGCAAGGACCTTCGCGACGCGACGGTGCGCGTCTCCGTCTTCGGCGACGACGCGCTGAAGGAGACGGCGCTCCAGCACCTGAAGCACAACGCGCGCAAGTTCCAGGCGATCATCAACCGCGAGGTGCGGCTCAAGTTCACGCCGCGCCTCACGTTCGTCCTCGACCTCTCGCTGGAGAAGGGCGACGAGGTGCTGGCGATCCTGAACGGCCTCCCGAACGTCTGACTTCGGCGCGGATGCTCGTCTGGGTCCAGAATCCGTTCGACAGCCTTCCGGGCGAAGGCGCGCGGAAGATGCGGTTCTGGCTCCTGTGCGAGGCGTTCGTGCGCGCGGGGCATCGCGCCGTCCTCTGGACGAGCGACTTCAGCCACGCGACGAAGGCGCCGCGCCGATTCGTCGGCCCGGTTGCCTCCGAGGCGTTCGCGGTTCGCCTGATTCCGACGCGGCCGTATCGGCGGAACGTCAGCTGGGCGCGCGTCTGGAGCCATTGCGCCTATGCGCGCGCATGGGCGCGCCTGGCGACGGCGCCGGGCGTCGAGAGGCCCGACCTGATCGTCTGCTCGGTGCCGACGCTGTCGGCGGCCGAAACGGCGCTCGCGCTTGGGCGGCGCGTCGGGGCGAAGGTCGTCCTCGACATGATGGACGCCTGGCCGGAGACGTTCGAGCGTCTGGCGCCTGCGGGCCTGCGCGGCCTCGCGCACCTGGCGCTGAGTCCGCTGCGGTGGAAGGCGCGGCGGCTCTACCGGGCGGCCGACGTGGTGACGGGCGTCTGCGCGCGCTACCGCGCGCTCACGGGGCGCGACGACTATTTCCTCGCCTACCATGGCATTGACTGCACGGTCGCCGTGCCGACGCCCGCGCCGCGCGCGGCGGGGCGGGTTCGTCTCGTCTATGCGGGCAACCTCGGCCGGACGTATGACCTTGCGACGGTCGTCGCGGCAGTGCGGGCGCATCCGGAGATGGAGCTGGACGTCGCGGGGTTCGGCGCGTTCGCCTGCGACTGTCCGCGCGTCCGCGCGCACGGTCTTCTCGCCGAGGCCGACTTGCAGGCCCTGCTGGCGGCGGCAGACGTCGGAGTCGTCCCGATGGCGGCGGACAGCTGGGTGGGCGTGCCCTACAAGTTCTGCGACTACGCGCGTGCAGGCCTTCCCATCGTCTCATCGCTGGGCGGCGAGACGGCGGATCTGCTTGTCCGCTACGCCTGCGGGGCGTCCTATCGAGCGGGCGACGCCGCGTCGTTTGCGGCGGCCGTGCGGCGGGCGGCGTCGTTCGGGCGCGGGGCTTCGCGGCGGATGTGCGATGATCTCTTCGACGCGACGCGCATCTACGACGGCTACGTGCGGACGACGTTCCCCCTCGGCTTCCGTGCACAAGCAGCTGGGGAGAAGAGGTATGTTGGTCGACATGACGGCAAGAAGACGCAACGAGTGGAAACGATGGGTTCATGTTGGGCGAGGCATCGTCTGGCGTGATCGGCGGCAGTTGCGGACAAGCGGCACATGGATGCTCGCACTATCGTGGATACCTTATGTCTATCCACGTACATTGTCTCTGGGCCTTGCGTCAGGCGTTGTCGTGGACGTGAACCGCGTCAATAACCTGGCGTTGCTGGAATGGCTGGATCGCACGGCGGAAGACGCGAAGACGGCGGAATGAGCCGCACGCGAACGGCAGTTCGAATCAGCGGACGCACGGTCGCCGCGTACACGGCGGTGTTGCTCGGCGTTTGCGGCGGTTGTCGGACGGTGATTGAGGATCGTCTGGCGACGGCGCATTCGCCGCAGGAGATTGCGCAGGCAACCGCCGACTTCTACGCAGGCGATGTGCGGGACGACAGTTGCGCCGTTGCGGTTGTGGGAACGGACGGAATGTCCTTTGCGTGTGCGGGCGCGGCGACCCGGCATGCGCTCTTCCGCATCGCGTCCCTGTCGAAGTTCTTCCTTCATGTCGTGATTCAGAACCTTGTCGCCGAAGGCCGCCTTGACCTGTCGCAGTCCGTCGCGACGTGTTCGACGCTGGACTTGCCGCCCGAGTACGAGCGAATTACCCTACGGGACTTGCTCCAGAACCGCAGCGGCCTGCCGCGCGAATTCATCGTCCGCTGGGAGCCGATTGACATTGGAACGGCGCTCTCCTGCGGCTTCTTCGGCACGGACATCTATGGCGCGTTCGAGACGCGGGAAGACTTTGCGAGGATGGCGTGGCGGCCCTGGTGGCGTCAGGCCGTGCGGACGCGTCGGGAAGTCTATTCGAACATGGGATTCGGCCTCTTGGGGACGGCGGTCGAGGACGCGATGGGGCAGACGCTGGAGGATTTGCTTCGCGTAGAGCTGACGGAACCGCGACGGCTGGCGGACACAGCCTACGTACCGCGAGGCGAGCAGACCAATCGCGTGACGCGCGCGTGCGCGGGGCAGTTGCCGTGGCTCGTCCGACGCGGGCAGCCAGTCTTCGATCACCGACTGGGTACGGCTCTGCGCGCCACGGGCGGACTTTTCTCGTCCATTTCGGATTGCGCGACGCTCTTCGCGGCCTATTGGCCGATTGTTGATGCGCAGTTGGCGGCGCGCTCCATCGAAGGCTGTGCCGACGAGACCGTCTTTGGGCTTCTGCGCGTGAAGGCCCTGTCGGACGGTTCGCGTGTCCTCTATCGTGCCGGAATGATCTATGGCGGCGCGTCGTTCGTCGGCTTCGATCCCCAGACACGGACGGTCGTCGTGATTCTGCGGAATGTCACCAGCTGGCCCGATCAATGCGGGTTCGCCGTGATGGAGAGGCTGCGGGCCGGGCGAGTTGCGTCCAGTCTTCTCGCGTCTGGTCGCTGACGTCATGAATCGTCCACCCTTATCCCGGATTTTCGGAACGACGCCGTATTGACAGACGGGTGCGCGATTTGGTAAACTCCGCGCCCGTTGTCAAAGAACTGACATGCACATGATCTGCAACAGCCTGAACCTTTTTGCGCTCATTCTTATTGCCGCGATCCTTATCGATTGCGGGGCTGTTGGCTTGTCCTGAAAAAACGACTGAGCGTCAAGCAGGAAGAGGCGGCCCCGTTCGAAAGGAGCGGGGCCGTTCTGCACGAAAGAAGACCCACGAAAGAAGAAAAATGAAAACCACCCTGATCACATCCCTCGCCCTGGCCGGTTGGACGGCGGCCGCCGCCGAGCCGCAGACGAACGGAACGGTCGCCGTGCGCGACGTCTTTTCCGCCGGCGCGGACTTCCGGCTCCGCCAGGAGATCATGGACAACCTGCCGGGCATGCCGGGCGACGCCTATTCGGCGACGCCGGCCCTGCGCGCGAAGTACCGCAACCAGATTCGCATCCGTCCACGCGTCTGGTTCGCGGCCGAGACGGGGCCGTTCCGCCTCTACGCGCGCGTCGCGGACGAGTTCCGCGAATATCCGACGCTCCACACGCCGCGCGAGGAGCGCGCCTACAACTTCCCGGACGAGGTCTTCCTCGACAACCTCTATCTGGAGGGGCGGGGGCTGTCCGTTGCGGGACTGGAGTCCGTCGACTTCCGCATCGGCCGGCAGGACCTGATGGAGGGCGGCCACTCGATCTATGGACTCGACCGCATCATCGTCGAGGGCACGCCGACGGACGGCTCGCGTAACTTCTACTCGGACATGGTGCGCGCCACGCTCCATTTCGACGCCGCGAAGAAGCTCGACGTCTTCGCGCTCTACGACAGCGGGCGAAACGACCTGCGCTGGGGCAATTCGCGAAGCCGCGGACGCTCGCTCAACTGCATCAACATGACGGACACGAGCGACCTCGACGAATGGGGCGGGGGACTCGTCTACTCGCAGAACGCCTTCGACGGCGACTTGCCGTTCAAGGGCTACGCGATGTTCAAGCGCGACGAGGCGCACACGACGCAGAAGCCCGCGCCGCGTCGCGTCTCGGCGAAGGAGCGCACGACGTTCGGCGTCTTCCTGGAGCCGCGCCTGACGGACAACTGGGACCTGGAACTGGAGGCCGCCCAGCAGGTCGGGCGCATCGTCGACAGCGGACGGTTCGCCGGCGGCACGATGGCGCACGCGGCGGTCAACTACCGAATGGATGCGCTGCGCACGTACCGACCGACGCTCACGTGGGCGACGACCTACTATTCGGGCGACTCGGACCGCACGAAGGACGGCGCGGCCGACCGCGCGTGGGATCCCGTCTGGGCGCGCTACACGCAGGACAGCGAAATGCTCGTCTACGGCTCGCTCTACGAGAACTGCCGCTGGACGAACCTGATCTACTCGAAGCTCCGCTTTTCGATGGCCTTTGGCCCGCACCACGCCCTCTACGTCTACACGGGGCCCATGTTCGCGGTCGTGCCGGACGGGCTGGGCCATGCGGACGGCGGCGGCGACGCCTTCAAGGGGATCCTGTCCGCCGCGCGCTACGACTTCCCGATTCGCCTCGCGCCGAAGGGGGCGGAGGGGGTCGACCGCTTCGAGGTCTTCGCGCACGTCGTCGGCGAGCTCTTCAATCCGGGCGGCTACTACGAAAGCGACAAGCCTGCGTTCTTCGTGCGCTGGCAGGTCGACGTCCGCTTCTGACGGACGCATTTTTGCTATAATGTCCCGAAAAGGGTGCGGCGCCAGTGCGCCGGCCCGGCGCGAAGAAGCAAACGGGAACGAAAGGTCAAGATGAAGAAGATGAACATGGTGATCGCCCAGTCGGGCGGCCCCTCGATGGTGATCAACGGCTCGCTCGTCGCGGCGGTCATTTTCGCGAAGACGGACGGCAAGGCGAAGATCGGCAAGATCTACGGCGCGCGCCACGGCATCCAGGGCATCCTCGCGCGGGACTACCTCGACCTCCGCAAGGTTCCGTTCCCGAAGCTGCGCGGCCTCCTGACGACGCCGTCCTCGGCGCTCGGCAGCTGCCGCCTGAAGCCGACGGCGGACGACTGCCGCAAGATCTTCGAGGAGTTCAAGCGCCTCAACGTCGGCTACTTCTTCTACATCGGCGGCAACGACTCGGCGGACGCCGCGCGGATCGTCGGCGAGGAGGCCGAGAAGGAGGGCTATCCGCTCGTCGTCTACCACATCCCGAAGACGATCGACAACGACCTGCGCAGCTGCGACCACACGCCGGGCTTCGGCTCCGCCGCGCGCTTCGTCGCGACGGCCGTGCGGGGCGACGACCTCGACAACCGCGCGCTCGGCGGCGTCAAGATCGACGTCATCATGGGCCGCGACGCGGGCTTCCTCACGGCCGCCTCGGCCCTTGCGCGCGCGCGGCCGGACGACGGCCCGCACCTCATCTACCTGCCGGAAGTCCCGTTCGCGCTGGAGACGTTCGCGAAGGACGTGAAGGCCGCGCTCAAGAAGTTCGGCCGCTGCGTCGTCGCCGTCTCGGAGGGCGTTCGCGGCAAGGACGGCGTGCCGATCGGCGCGACGCTCGGCTCGGGCGAGAAGGACTCGCACGGCAACGTCCAGATGTCGGGAACGGGCGCGCTTGGCGACTACCTCGCGCGCGAGCTCAAGGCGCGCGCGGGCGTGAAGCGCGTCCGCGCCGACACGTTCGGCTACCTCCAGCGCTCGTTCCCCGGCGTGCAGAGCAAGACCGACCTTGACGAGGCGATGCGCGCGGGCGCGGCGGCCGTTCTCGCAGCCCTGCGGGCGGCGGACGGCGAAGACGGCTACCCGAACAAGGGGACGATCGGTCTCGTGCGCCGCGCGGGCAAGAAGTACGCGATCGACTACGTGGCCTTGCCGGCGGCGGACGCGGCGAAGTACACGCGCTCGGTTCCGAAGGAATTCATCGCGAAGAACGGGCATGACGTCACGCCCGCGTTCCTCGCCTACGCGAAGCCGCTCGTCGGCGACCTGCCGCCCTGCGAGGTTCTCTGATGGCGAGCGAGTCCGAGTTCCTGGAACGCCTCTCCGACGTGCTGGAGACGCCCGTCACCTTGGAGACGCGCTTCCGCGACGTGGACAACTGGTCGTCGCTCATGGGCTTCGGCATTCTCGTTACGCTGGAGAACGACTTCGGCCGGCGGATGACGGTTGACGAGTTTCTCACCTGCCAGACGGTCGGCGACCTGTGGACGTCCTTGAAGTAGCGGGCGCGCGAATCGCCGGCCTTGCCGCGTGCGTGCCGGCGAATGCGGTGCCGAACGACCCGAAGGTCGCGGCGGCGACGGGAATCCCCGCGCGCCGCGTCGCGCCGGACGGCGTCTCTGGCCTCGACCTGTGCCTCGCGGCGGCGCGGCGCGTCCTGGCGGACACGGGCGCGCAGCCCGCCGACTTCGGCGCGATCCTTGCCGTCTCCTTCACGCAGGAGACGCGCATGCCGTCCCTCTCCGCGCAGGCGCAGGCGCGCCTCGGCTTCCCGAAGGGCATTTTGGCCTTCGACCTGCTCCAGGCCTGCGCGGGCTGGGGCTACGGACTTTACCTCGCCGCGCTGCTCGTGCGCGAGACGGGGAAGAAGGTTCTGCTCCTCGACGGCGACAAGCAGAGCGCCTTCCTCAAGGCGGACGATCCGGCGACGGCGCCGCTCCTCTCCGACGGCGGCACGGCCACGGTGGTCGAGAAGGCCGAGGCTGGCGGCGCGCCGTGGCGCTTTGCGTTCCAGACGGACGGCGAGAAGGGCACGGCGCTGAAGCTGGAGAAGGACGGGACGATCGAGATGGATGGCTTTGGCGTCTTTCGCTTCGTCGCGACCGACGTCGTCGCCTTCCTCAAAAAGTTTCTTTCCATACTTGCTCCCTCCACACTTCCTCCCTCCACACCTACTCCTTACTCCGTCCTCCTTACTCCTTGCTTCTTTCTTCCTCACCAGCCCAACGTCTACATGGTGCGGCAGCTGGCGAAGGCGGTGGGGATGGAGGACCGGGTGCTTCTTTCGGCAGATCGCTTCGGAAATCTCGCGAGCGCGTCGGTCGCGTCCGCCGAAGGCCCGACGCGCGTCCTCTTCGCCGGCTTTGGCGGCGGCCTTGCGATTTCGGCGGGGCTCGTCGAGATCGCGTCCGACTGCCGTCTGGCCTGCGAGGAGGTTGGGCCGCGCGATTTCGTGTGAGGGAGCGGGAGGGACGTTTCGCGGCTGAGGCCGCGAGGTGGCGCGGACGCGCCACCGGCAAGACCCGGCGCGCCGCTGGCAAGACCCAACGCGCCGCTGGCAAGACCCAACGCGCCGCTGACAAGACCAACGCACCGCTGACAAGACCAACGCACCGCTGGCAAGACCCAATTTTTCCTGTCGCGGCGCGGCGTGTTGACACGCTCGCGCGAATATGGTTTAATCCACCGACAAACACATGAACTCGGCATTTCTCATGGCATCGATCC
>ONTV01000064.1 GCA_900320855.1 uncultured Lentisphaerota bacterium | reverse complement strand
TCGCGGAGGACTGGTGGATTCGCAATAAAGGAGAACGCCTGACGGAACAATGGAGGCGAAGCGCCAACGAAGGGTGGCTCTGCCTCGGGCGGTTCGGATTCTGGTATAATATGCGGCGTGGGGTGCAGGCGAATTTCCACAACCGGTAATCCAGACCCTCCACTGACGAAGGGACTATCGAATGACAAACGAGAGCCAGAACGTTCGGGCATCGGACAGGGGGGAGGGCGATTCGCTCGCCGGGCTCGTCCTCCGCCGCGCGGGGATCTATTCGGACGAGACGGTTGCGAAGATCGTCGCGATGCGCGCGGCGAACCCGGGGATGGGACTCGCCGAGGCGGCCGTCAAGTTCGGCGGCGCGAAGGAGCGGGACTTCCTCGCGGCGGTCGGCAAGGTCCTCGGGCTTGAGACGGTCGATCTCGAGACGCACAACCCGACGCCGGAGGCGCTCTCGAAGCTGCCGGCCTCGGCGATCAACCAGTTCAACGTCCTGCCCTATCGCCTCGATGGCGACGCGCTGACGGTCGTCGCCTCCGACCCGTTCGACACGGCGGCGGCTGACGCGCTCCGCCTCGTCGCGGGCGGCCGCATCCGCACGGCGCTCGCGCCGAAGGAGGACGTCGAGAAGGCGATCAAGAAGTTCTACGGCGTCGGCGCCGAGGCGATCGAGAAGATGCTCGAGGACGGCCGCTACGACGTCGGCGAGGAGTTCGGCGCGATGACGAAGATCGACGTCGGCGAGATGGGCGAGGAGGCGTCGATCGTGCGCTTCGTCAACCAGATCATCGCCGAGGCCGACCGCCAGGGCGCGACGGACATCCACATCGAGCCGCAGGAGACGGAGCTCCGGATCCGCTACCGCATCGACGGCATGCTCCACAAGGTCGACGTGCCGCCGCAGCTCAACCGCCTCAAGTCGGCGATCATCTCGCGCATCAAGGTGATGGCGAACCTCGACATCGCCGAGAAGCGCCTGCCGATGGACGGGCGCATCGGCATCCGCATCCAGGGACAGGACATCGATATCCGCGTCTCGACGATGCCGGCCGCCTACGGCGAGTCGATCTCGCTGCGCCTTCTCGCGAAGAGCGGCAGTTTCGTGAAGATGCGGGACCTCGGCTTCAACGACCGCGACTTCGCCGTCGTCGACAAGATCATTCACCGGCCGAACGGCATCTTCCTCGTGACGGGGCCGACGGGGTCCGGCAAGTCGACGTCGCTCTACTCGTTCCTGAGCGAGGTGAACAAGATCGACGTCCGCATCATGACGGCCGAGGACCCGATCGAGTACCACATGGCGGGCATCAACCAGGTGCAGATGCAGGCCGAGATCGGCATGACGTTCGCGCGCGCGCTCCGCGCGTTCCTGCGCCAGGACCCGGACATCATCATGGTCGGCGAGATCCGCGACCGCGAGACGGCCGAGATCGCGATCAACGCCTCGCTGACGGGCCACATGGTCTTCTCGACGCTGCACACGAACGACGCGGCGGGCGCGTTCCCGCGCCTCATCGACATGGGCGTCGAGCCGTTCCTCATCGCGTCCGCCGTCGCGGGCGTCATGGGCCAGCGCCTCTGCCGCCGCCTCTGCCCCGACTGCCGGAAGGAGGTTCCGCTCGACCGGAAGTACTACACGCTCGCCGCGCCGCCGGAACGCGAGACGGTCTGGGAGCCGGCCGGCTGCGAGAAGTGCGCGAAGACGGGCTACAAGGGCCGGCGCGCGCTCTTCGAGGTGCTGGAGGTCGACGAGGACATCGAGGGCGCGATCGTCCGCCGCGAGAACGCGACGCAGATCCGCAACCTGTCGCTCGCGAAGGGCATGAAGACCCTGCGCGAAGACGGCTGGGCGAAGGTCTTCAAGGGCGTGACGAGCGTGAAGGAGGTTCTGCGCGTCACCGAAGAGCAGTAGTGGCCGGTGCCGTCTGGGCTTCTGTCCCTCTGATGGGGCCGAGTCTGGTGTAAAGGCCGGGGGCTGGTTTTACAGAATCTGTCGCGTCGTGCGCCTCGTCGGGGAGGTCGGCTCGCTGGCACGGCCTTTGCAATTTCGCTTGCGTCTGCGGCGCCGGATGGTCCGGCGCGGCGAACGAAAGGAAAACGAGACATGAGCAACTGTGCCCGACTGGCGGCCACGAAAAGAGTTGCGGCGCTCAAGGCCGAAGCGCCGTGCGCACCGAGCGAGGTGAAGGACATCGGCTATGCCGAGGACGTCTTCACCCGCGAGACGATGAAGCAGTACCTTTCCAAGGACACCTGGAAGAAGCTCATGCAGACGATCGACGATGGCGAGCCGCTCGACCCGTCGATCGCGGGCGAGGTCGCGCACGCCATGCGCCACTGGGCGATGGACCGCGGCGCGACGCACTACACGCACTGGTTCCTGCCGCTCACCGGCTCGACGGCCGAGAAGCACGACGCCTTTCTGGAGATCAAGGACGGCCAGCCCGTGCAGGCGTTCTCCGGCAAGAACCTCATCGTCGGCGAACCGGACGCCTCCTCCTTCCCGTCGGGCGGCATCCGCTCGACGTTCGAGGCGCGCGGCTACACGGCGTGGGACCCGACGTCGCCGGCGTTCATCAAGCGCCACGGCAACGGCGCGACGCTCTGCATCCCGACGGCGTTCTGCGCGTACACGGGCGAGGCGCTCGACAAGAAGACGCCGCTCCTGCGCTCGATGCAGGCGCTCTCGTCCGCGACGAAGCGGCTCATGCACTGCTTCGGCAAGGGCGACGAGAAGGTGACGATCACGCTCGGACCGGAGCAGGAGTACTTCCTCGTCGACAAGAACTTCTACCTCGCGCGCCCTGACCTCGTGCAGACGGGCCGCACGCTCTTCGGCGCGCCGTCCGCGAAGCACCAGCAGCTCGAAGACCACTACTTCGGCACGATCAAGGCCCGCATCCTCAACTTCATGACCGAGGTCGAGAAGGAGCTCTGGAAGCTCGGCATCCCGGCGAAGACCCGCCACAACGAGGTCGCGCCCGCCCAGTTCGAGCTCGCGCCGATGTTCGAGGAGCTGAACCTCTCGTGCGACCACAACATGCTCGTCATGGAAGTCCTCCGCCAGGTCGCCGACCGCAACGGGCTCGTCTGCCTCCTGCACGAGAAGCCGTTCGCCGGCATCAACGGCTCGGGCAAGCACAACAACTGGTCGGTCGCGTACGGCGACACGAACCTCCTCAACCCCGGTTCGGACCCGCACCAGAACGCGATCTTCCTCACGACGCTCTGCGCCGTCATCGAGGCCGTCGACAAGCACGCCGACCTCATCCGCGCGTCCGTCGCGTCGGCGGGCAACGACCACCGGCTCGGCGCGAACGAGGCGCCGCCGGCCGTCATCTCGGTCTACCTCGGCGACCAGCTCGCGGATGTCATCGCGCAGCTTGAGAAGGGCGCGCCGAAGAGCTCGAAGCACGCCGGCACGATGAAGATCGGCGTCGACACGCTGCCCGCGCTCCCGAAGGACGCGACCGACCGCAACCGCACGTCGCCGTTCGCCTTCACGGGCAACAAGTTCGAGTTCCGCGCCCCTGGCTCGTCGGCCTCCTGCTCGGCCCCGAACGTGATCCTCAACACGATCGTCGCCGAGGCGATGAACCGCATCGCGGACGAGCTGGAGAAGGCGGGCGTCGTCGGCAAGGCGAAGGCGGGCGAGCATACGCCGGCGTTCCACAACGCGCTGCAGAAGATCCTGCAGGACATCGTCAAGACCCACAAGCGCGTCATCTTCAACGGCGACGGCTACAAGGCCGACTGGCTCGCGGAAGCCGCGAAGCGCGGGCTGCCCAACGCGCGGACGACGCCGGAGGCCCTCAAGGCCTACACGCGCGAGGAGAACGTCGCCGTCTTCGAGAAGGCGGGCGTCTTCAGCGCGCGGGAACTGGAGTCGCGCTACGAGATCGCGATGGAGGACTACGCGACGAAAGTCATGATCGAGGCGAACTGCGCGCTCGATATGGCCAAGACGCTGATCCTCCCGGCCGTCAAGGCCGAGTACCGCGAGACGATCGAGGCGTACAACCAGACGGACGCGAGCAACCTGAAGGGCGCGATCGGAGTCCTGAAGGACGCGGTCGAGCGCCTGGCGGACGGCCTTACGGCGGCCGATGCGGCCGTGCGCCGTCTGCAGGAGGCGGTCAAGGCGTCCGACCCCGAGGCCGCGCTCGACGCGATGGCCGCGCTGCGCGAGACGGTCGATGCGCTCGAAAGCGAAGTCGCCGACGAGAAGTGGCCGCTGCCGAAGTACCGCGAGATGCTGTTCGTGTACTGAAGAGGGAGCCGGGTACAGCGTTTGGGCGTACAGGGTTGGGAGGCCCGGAGGGGCGGCAAAGCCGCCGACAGTCAATCGGCCCGCCCCTCAGCCATCCCCCTCACCGAAACGTGCGCGGCAAGCGCAACCCGGTGCGCGCGCCCACTTGACAGGCGAGCCGACAAAAGAGTATACTTCACCCAAAAATTTACGCAGAGGAAGGGTTCCGAAGCGGAAACAGAAAGGTTCAAAGAAAATGGCTATCAAGATTGGCATCAACGGCTTCGGCCGCATTGGCCGCATGGTTTTCCGCGCGGCGGTTGAGAACTTCGATGACGTCGAAGTCGTCGGCATCAACGACCTCCTCGATCCGGACTACCTCGCGTACATGCTGAAGTTCGACTCCGTGCATGGCACGTTCAAGCACGACATCAAGGTCGAGGGCTCGACCATGATCGTCGATGGCAAGAAGATCCGCCTCACGGCCGAGAAGGATCCGACCCAGCTGAAGTGGAACGAAGTCGGCGCCGAGATCGTCGTCGAGTCCACGGGCCTCTTCCTCACGGACGAGAAGGCGCGCATGCACATCACGGCGGGCGCCAAGAAGGTCATCATGTCGGCTCCGTCGAAGGACGCGACCCCGATGTTCGTCTACGGCGTCAACCACACGACCTACGCCGGCCAGGACATCATCTCCAACGCCTCCTGCACGACGAACTGCCTCGCGCCGATTTCGAAGGTCCTCAACGACAGCTTCGGCATCAAGCGCGGCCTCATGACGACGATCCACGCCGCCACGGCGACGCAGAAGACGGTTGACGGCCCGTCCAAGAAGGACTGGCGCGGCGGCCGCGGCATCCTCGAGAACATGATCCCGTCCTCGACGGGCGCGGCGAAGGCCGTCGGCAAGGTTCTCCCGGCGCTCAACGGCAAGCTCACGGGCATGTCCGTCCGCGTTCCGACGTCCGACGTCTCGTTCGTCGATCTCACGGCCGAGCTCGAGAAGCCGGCGACGTACGAGGAGATCTGCGCGGCGATGAAGGCGGCGTCCGAGACGTGCGTGTGCAAGGGCGGCCTCAAGGGCGTGCTCGGCTACACCGACGAGGCGGTCGTCTCGACGGACTTCCGCAACGAGGCGCGCACGTCGGTCTTCGACGTCAAGGCGGGCATCCAGCTCGACCCGACGTTCGTCAAGGTCTGCGCGTGGTACGACAACGAGTGGGGCTACTCGAACAAGGTCGTCGAGATGGCGCGCGTCATCGCGGCGAAGTAAGGCTCGTTCGAGCGTCTGAAAAATCCGCCGCAGGGTCTTGCCCTGCGGCGATTTTTTATGCTATAATACGCTTCAAATTTTCTAATCCTAACAAGGAGTGTTTGCATCATGAAGTTCTCGACGATTCTGGCGGTTTGCGCGGTGGCGCTTTGCGTGGCGGGCTGCAAGTACGACAAGGCGAAGAAGGGCGCGAATGCGGGCGCCGACGCGGCGAACGCCTCCGACATCTCGACGATGGAGGGCGGCGACAGCAATGCCGCCGAGGTTTCGCTGGCGGGCGCGAGCGAGGGCAAGTTCGAGGATCTCTACCAGCGCTGCACCGACGTCCAGTTCTCGCCGGTCTACTTCGGGTTCGACTCGACGGTCGTGCCGCAGGGCGAGCTGGGCAAGATTGACGCCGTCGCGCAGCACCTGACGTCGAAGTCCGACCGCGTCGTGGTCGTCGAGGGCAACTGCGACGAGCGCGGGTCGCACGAGTACAACATGTCGCTCGGCGAGAACCGCGCGATCATCATCCGCAACTACCTCGTCCAGAACGGCATTGCGGCCGACCGCATCCAGACGCGCAGTTACGGCGCGGAGAAGCCGGCGGTCGAGGGCCACGACGAGAGCGCGTACGCGCTGAACCGTCGCGGCGAGTTCGTGATCTTCCAGAAGTAAGGGGCGCGGCTTGTTCGCGCTTATCTTCGACAGCGTGGGGGCCGGCGAGTGGGTTGTCCTGCTCGCCGTTCTTCTCGTCGTGATGGGGCCGAGGCGGTTGCCGTCCACGCTGCGCACGATCGGTTCGTACTACGCGAAGTTCCGCCGCGCGGCCGAGAGCTTCAAGCGCCAGCTGCTGGAGATGGACACCGAGATCCAGCGCGAGTTCTCGAAGGTCGAGCAGGAGGTCGAGGACGCGGCGCGCGCAGCCGAGCGCGAGGTTGACGAGGCGATGACGGCGGGCGACGGTGCGGCGGCAAGGCCGGCTGACGACGCGGCGAGGGGTTCGGGCGATGGCAATCAAGCTTCTTGAGAATCCGGACGCGCGGAACGATCCGCCGCAGCCGCTTCTGGCGCATCTGCTTGCGTTGCGCGACATGATCGTGTTTGCGGGCGTCTCCTGGGCGCTCGGCATGGTCATCGCGGGGTGCTTCGCGAACCAGATCCTCGCGCTCCTCAAGTCGCCGGCGGCGAACTTTCAGGATCTCCTGCAGGTCGTCGGGATGACGGCGCCGTTCGACGTATGGCTTTCGATTACGGTCTGGGGCGGCACGGTGCTGGCGTTCCCGCTCATGTCGTTCGCCGTCCTGCGCTTCGTCTTCCCGGCGCTCACGAACCGCGAGAAGTTCGTGATCCTCTCCGGCATCACGGCGGGCACGGCGCTCTTCCTCGTGGGCGGCGTCCTCGCCTACATGAAGACGGTGCCGCTCGTGGTCGTCGCGTTTCGCCAGATTGGCGACTGGATGGGGATTCCTCAGCAGATCATCACGATCGACACGTACGTGCCGGTCGTCCTCAAGCTGATCGTCGCCTTCGGGCTCGTCTTCCAGATGCCGCTCATCATCTTCGTCCTCGGCTGCTTCGGCATGGTGACGTCGAAGGGGCTGCGCGAGAAGCGGCGTGCGGCGATGATCATCGCGTTCGTGCTCGCGATGTTCCTGACGCCGCCCGACCCGATGAGCCAGATTCTCATGGCGGTGCCGCTCTGCCTGCTCTACGAGCTTTCGATCTGGGCCGTGTGGCTGAAGGAGAAGGGCGGCTTCCGCAAGAAGGCGGGATGACGAGGCGCTCGTCCATCGCCGTCGGCTTCCTCGCGCTGATTCTCGTCGGCGCGATTCTGCTTGCATCGCCCTGGGCGCGGACGGACGGGCAGTGGGGTGGCTGGCTGGACGCCCTGTTCACGTCGTGTTCGGCCGTGTGCGTGACGGGACTCTCGACGGTGGACGTCGGCAGCGCGTTCACGCGCGCCGGGCAGGCCGTCGTCCTCGCCCTTGTCGAGGTCGGCTGCCTCGGCCTCATGACGTGCAGCACGTTCCTCCTTGTCGCGGTGGGGCGGCGTCTCTCGCTGAGCCGCGAGTTCTCGCTCATGAACGCCTATGGCGTCGCGGGCGTGCACGGCCTCCGGGGGCTGATCCTCTGGGTCGTCGGGTCGATGCTCGTGCTGGAGGGCGCGGGCGCGGCGCTTCTGTACCTGCGGCTGCACGACTGGTTCCTGTCGGCCTACTATGTGGTGATGAGCTTCTGCAACGCCGGGCTCGGCTTTCGCGCCGACTCGCTCGCGGGCTTCGCGGGAGACGCGTTCGTCCTCTTCGTCCTCGCGGCCGAGACGGTCCTGGGCGGCATCGGCTTTCTCGTCCTCTACAACCTCTGCACGTGCCGCTTCCGCCGGCGGACGTCGGGCGGGCGCGGGCGCCTCTCGCTCCACAGCGCGGTTGTCCTGCGCTTCACGCTTTACCTGCTGGCGATCGCCTTCCTCGCCTTCCTCGTCCTGGAGTGGAACGGCGCGCTCAAGGGGTACGCGCCGGCGCAGCGGCTCTGGGTCGCGTTCTTCCAGGCGGTGACGCCGCGCACGTGCGGGTTCACGGTCGTGCCGACGGAGGCCCTGCAGGCCCTGACGGTCAACGTCTACGAGGCGCTCATGTTCATCGGTGGCGCGCCCGGCTCGGCGGCGGGCGGGCTTAAGGTGACGACGCTGGCCGTCCTCGTCTACACGCTGCGCGCGATGTGCCGGGGCGAGCCGGAAGTCGTCCTCTCGCGGCGGACGATCGCGGGCGACGTCGTCCGCGAGTCGCTCGTCATCGTCTGCGCGATGCTCGCGTTCATCTGGCTCGTCAACGGCGCGCTGTCGCTGACCGAGGCGGGGCGCGGGCTGGACGGCGGCGCGCTCTTCTTCGAGGCGATCTCGGCCGTGACGACGACGGGCCTCTCGCTCGGCGACACGACGGCGCGGCTCTCGCCGGCGGGGCGCGTTGTCATCATGTGCGCGATGTTCTTCGGGCGCCTCGGCGCGCTGACGGTCGTCCTCATGATCGGCGACCGGGAGTCGAAGCGGTATGTCCGCTTCCCCGGCGAGGAACTCGTCGTCGGCTAGCCGAGGCGACGACGGGGCGGAACGCCGAAGCGGGCGAAATAGACTTTGCGGAACGCCGATTCGGACGCGTAGCCGCAGAGGTTGGCGAGGGTTTTGAGCGGACGCGACCCGTCGGCGAGCAGCTCGCGGGCGCGGTCAGTCCGCACGCGATGGATCTCGTCGAGGACTGAGTGGCCCGTCGCCTCACGAAAGCGCATCTCGGCCGCGCGGCGGGAGCCGGGAAAGAGCGCGAGGACGTCGCGTGCGCGCAGGCCCGAGCAGGCCTTCTCGCGGATGAGCCGGATGGCGTCGAGGACCTGCGTGTCCTGGCAGACGAGGCGGCGCGTCGATTCGCGGCGAATGACCATGAGCGGCGGGACGAAGAGCCGATGGGGGCTGGCTGTCGAGTCCTTGAACTGTTCGGCGAGAAGCCCGGCCGCGCGGAAGCCCATCTGCTCGTTGTCCGCCAGCACGCTGGACAGGCGCGGCTGGGCGGCGACGCAGACGGTGGCGTCGTTGTCCACGCCGACAAGGGCGATGGCGTTCGGGATGTCGAGTCCCTCGACGGCGCAAATGCCGCGCACGTGGTGCGCGACCTCGTCATTCGCGGCGAAGATGCCGCAGGGGCGCGGCAGCTTCCGGATCCACTGCCGCAGCCGCTGCGCCCAGGCGAGAGGCGTCGCCTTGTCGTCGGACTGGAATTCGGCGCATGTCCCGCCGTTGAGGCGGATGGCCTCCTTGAAGGCCTCGGCGCGCGCGCATGACCAGTCGCGCGTCGTGGGGTAATGGACGAAGGCGTAATGCGCGTAGCCGAGCTGGAGCAGCTCGCGCGCGGCGGCGTCGGCCGTTTCCTTCGCGTCTTCGCCGACGGCAAAGGCGTGTTCGCCCCGCGTCGTCGGCAGGCTGAAGAAGACGGTCGGCAGCGTGCCGAGGGCCTTGCGGCTGGGGATTGCGGCGAAGCCGCCGCAGTCGAGGACGAGGCCGTCGGCCTTCCAGAAGGCGATGAGTCGGGGAATGTCGGGCGCCTGCTCCGGCGGGAGGGTGATCACGTGGACGCGCCAGCTGCGGAGCGCGGCGCCGCGCCGGAACCCGTCGCATTTCTGAAGCGACGGCGTCCGCTCGCTGCTCTTGACGTAGAGAATTGTCTTCACGAGCGTGAAGTATAGCATTCTCGGCGGACGTTGCGCAATTACCAGACGTCGCGCGCCTCATGTACGCGTACGGGAATCGCGACTCAGGGGGCGGCGGTGCATTTGTGGTATAATCTGCGGCATGGAGAAGTTCGCAACCGACAGGGGCCCGTTCCGGCGTCTCGTCCTGCTGGCCGGGCTGGCCCTTGGTCTCGCGGCGCGGGCGGGCGACGCCACATCGCTCACGCTCAGCCCGGAGGCCGTCCTGGAGGCCGTGCCGCTTGCGCTGGAGGCCGCCGACCTCTTCGCGCGGGCGACCGCGCGCGCGGCGCGGCACGCGGCCGAGCTGAAGCGCAAGGGGATTGCCGAAGTGCCGCCGAGCGACGGGCCGCGCCATGTCGTCGACCTGGCGGGGCTCGGTGCGCTCGTGTTCGACGACAGGGGGGAGATCGCGATCGACCGGCGGTTCGTGACGGACGAGGAGATGGCGACCGTCCGCGCCGTCGAGCACTGGATCGCCCGCTGGTTTCCTGCGGAGACGAAGGCGCGGGCGCGTCCGCGCGCGGCGTCCGGCGAGGCGGGGCTACCTGTCTTTCGCGGCTTCGAGGCCGCGCGCTACCAGGCGCACGACGGGCTGATCGCGCGCCTGACGGCGGAGTTCAATGCGGACAAGGCGACGGCCTGCGGCGGCACGGCGCGGCAGGCGGCGGCGATTGCCGACCTCTCGCCGGCGCTCGTGAAGGCGCACATGATCGAGGAGACGGGCGGGAACGGGCCGCGCGCGAAGGCGGCGTGGGCCGTCGATCCGCTGCAGGTCAACGTGCCGGGCGACTGGGGCGCGGAGAAGGAGCTCGTCGGCCTCGCGAAGCCCGAACGCCGGAACGAGGGCACGGTGGAGCAGAACGTCCGGGCGGCGATCCGCTACCTGTCGCGCAAGGGCTTCTCGACGGCCGCGCGGCCCGCCGCCGAGCGTCCGAAGGGGGTTTTCGACGGTTGGCTGCAGGCGCTGCGCCGCTACAACGGCCGCCGTGACCGGACGGAGACCGACCGCTACTACTCGGACGAGTACGCGGACAAGATCGTGCGGCGGGCCAACAATCCGGATCTCTTCGTGCCGGTCGAGATCCGGCTCGCGAAGAAGGAGTGACGGTTCGTCGCCGGGGCCTTTTGGTATAATACGGCTTTCATTGGAAGACTGGAGAAAAGAAGACCATGTACATCAAGCTGACGCGGCTGGACAACACGCCGATCTGGATCAACGCGAGTTTCGTCGTGACCATCGAACCCCGGAAGGGCGGCGGTTCGGTCGTCGTGCCGATCGGGGACGGCCTCGACTATGACGTGAAGGAGACGCCGGAAGCCGTCCTGTCGCTCCTGGATGGTGCGCCCGCGCCCGCCGTCGTGCCGGTCCCGCCGCCGCCGATGCTCGCGCCGACGCGGCCGGCGGACGTCTCGCCCGAGACGTCCGACGCGTCCGAGCCGACCCCGCCGCCGGCTGCCGAGCCCGCCGCGCACCCG
>ONTV01000154.1 GCA_900320855.1 uncultured Lentisphaerota bacterium | reverse complement strand
GCCGGCACGCTCCGTCTGCGCGAGACGCGGGTGAACGTGACGGGTTCGCTCGGCCCTCAGGCAAAGATCGTCAATGACGAGACGGGGACGCTCGTCGTCGCACACGATCAGACGGTCGCCGGCGTGTCTGGCAACGCGGCCGTCGGCGGTGTCGAGATTGCCGACGGCAAGACTCTGACGGTGACGGGCGGCGGCGCGTATGGCGCGCGGCTGTCGGGCGCGGGGACATTCGCGCTGGATGCGTCCGACCAGACCCTGACGCTCGCCGGCGCCAACACGCTGACGGGCACGATGCGCGTCAAGGCCGGCACGCTGATCGCCGCCGATACGGCCGGCGCGGCGCTTTCGGGCTATCCCGCCGGACTGGTCAGCCGCTACTCGTTCGACAGAGACCTGACGGCGGACGACCTGGGCGCGAATGGCCTGAAGGTGTCGTCGGGTACGCCTATCTCCGTCGCGGACGGCTTGGGCGGTTCGCGCTGCGTCCGCTTCGACGGCAAGGCGCAGATGAAGACGGCGGAGAACACCTTCATTTCGGGGAAGACGCCGTTTACGGTTTCGTTCTGGATGCGCACGGATTCGACGGAGACGTGGAAGAATGGGGGGACGCTTGTCCGCTTCGGCGTCTGGCATGGGGACGATCCGTCGCACGAGGTGGTTCTTGGAACGACCGAAGACTCGTCGAACGGCGCCCTTTACCTGACGTTTGGCGTCTGGATCTGGGACGGCGGCGCGCACCTCGGAGAATGGCGCAACTACACGATCACGTCAGACGGGGCCACGGTGACGCTTTACACGGACGGGGCAGTCAAGAGGAAAGTGTCGCGCGTCTGGAACCTTGACGGCTCGCCGATCTATTTCGGAAACAAGGTTACCGCCGACTACGATGAGCTGCTGGTGTTCAACCGCGCTCTTTCGGCGGACGAGGTGAAGGCGCTGAGCGAAAACCCGTTCCCTGCGCCGACGGCCGACGCGGCGACCGATCCCGCGCCTGTGGCGCATTGGGCGTTCAATGACGTGGAAAATCTCGGCAAGGACACGAGCGGCAACGGTTTAGACCTCGAAGTTGTTGGTGGGACGCTGAACCTGACGTCGGACGCGGACGACTACGGTTCTGCCGTGCGCTTCACGAAGGACGGCGCCTACATGAAGTTGAGCGGCACGGGACTGCCCGCCAACTTCCCGTCCGGCCGTGCCTCGTTCACGGTCAACGTCCGCCTGTCCGGCACGGGCGGCGGGCAGGGGCTTGACCTTTTCTCGATGGGCGACGTCACGAAGGCCGGGAAGTTCTTCCGCATCGCCAACGGCAACTTTCCACGCCGTCTGGGCTATGCGTGGAAGAACAAGACGTCCGAGGACGCCGAGAAGCAGACGTCAGACGGCATTCTGGCGAACAGCTATGTGACGAGCACGTTTGTCTACGACGCGGATGCGATGACGCTGACGTGTTATCAGGACGGGTACAGGGTCAACAGCGAATCGAACGTGACGCCCGACATCGCCGCGGACGGCACGGTCTACATCGCCTACAATCCGGTCAAGGGCAGTCGCTTCGAGTGCAAGCTCGACGATGTGCAGGTTTTCGCCGCCGCGCTGAATGCGGCGCAGGTTCGCCGCCTCGTGCAGTCGCTGGAGACGGGGGCCGTGCCGGGTGTGGTCGCCGCGTCATCGGTGTCCGTCGATGCGGGGGCGACGTTCTACACGCCGGCCTCCGCGTCGGTCGCGGGGCTGTCCGGCTCGGGTGCGGTGGCCGTCGGCGCGCACGGGACGCTCGCGGCGGCGTCGGCTTCGGGCTTCACGGGCACGGTCTTCGGTCCGGGTGCGCTCGCGCTCGCCGAAAACGCCGTCCTCAACTGTACGCGGGACACGCCAGCCCTCGACATGACGGGGACGCTGACCCTGCCGACGGTTGCGATGGTGTGCTTCGCCGAGACGGAGGAGACGCTGCTCGCCGATACGCGGCGTTCCTACGTCGTCGCGCGGGCCACGTCGCTGGCGGGCGCGACAGACCTCTCGGGGTGGACGTGCAAACTGAACGGAACCGTGACCGACAAGGTGACGTTTAAGATCAAGGGCGGCACCGTCCTCGCGAAGGTGCGTCGCGGTCTGTTGTTGACGATCAAGTGAGGTGAGGGCATGTTGCTGAAAAACAGAATCTGTTCGGCGAACGGCCTGTTGGGGCTGCTGGCCTTCGTCGCGTGGAGCGCGTCCGCGGACGCGTCTCCGCGCGACGCCCATGAGGCGCGGCCCGCCTATGGGGCGGTTCTGCGCGTGCCGTGCGCGGGGGCCGAGTTCCGTCCGCGCGCCTACGTCGTGCGCAACGGCACGTGGGAGGTGCGCGAGGCGGCGGACGGACTCAAGCCGGACACGAACGGCAACCGAACGTGCTTTATTCCGCTGAAGGTGGGGGCGCAGGGCGACGTGGACGGACGCTGCGCGTTTCGCGACGCGGATGGTGCCGTGCGGGCCGAGTGGACGCTGACGCCGCAGGAGAAGGCCGTGATTCGCCATCTGGAGCTACGTGGCACGCTGCCGCTCGAAGACTACGCGGGCGGTGCGCTCGTCGCGGACGGTGCACGAACCGAGATTCCCGTCGTGAACCCGAAGTCGCGATGCTTCGACCGCGCCGTGCGGCGGCTGACGCTGTTCGATGTGCACGGACAGGAGCGGATGACCGTCGATTTCGGCGCGCCGCGCCGTGTTGGCGTCGAGATGGCGGGTGACCCGAAGATCGGCGGCAAGTTGATCCTGTGCATCCCGCTGGCGGATCGTCCCGAACCGGGCGTGACGGCGGCGGCGGTTCTGACGATTGCCGCGCCGGGCGGACTCAAAGTCGGGCCGGACGGCAACTACGTCATCTCCGGCGGGAAGGACTGGGTGCCGTTTGCGCCCGCGAAGGCGATTGTCGCCGGCTCGCCGCTCGACTTCTCGGCGATGCGTCCGACGGGAGCGCCCGCCGGGAAATGGGGGCGGATCGTCGCGAGGGGGGATGACTTCGAGTTCGAGGGACGTCCGGGCGTGCCGGCGCGCTTCTACGGCGTCAACCTCTGCACGCGCGCGCTCTGTCCGCAGGACAAGCCCGAAGCGGATGCGCTCGCCGTGCGTCTCGCGCGCATGGGCTACAACGCCGTGCGCATCCACCATCAGGAGTGGGAGCTGCTGGAACGCGCGCCGGACGGCGTCACGCCCGATCCCGTGAAGATGGCGCGTTTCGACGCGCTCGTCGCGGCGTGCGTCGCGAACGGCCTCTACCTGACGACCGACCTCTTCTGCTCGCGCAACTGGAACATCACGTGGCGGAGCGTCGGCTTCGACCGTGACGGGACGATCGGGGCGGGGGACTTCAAGGCTCTCGTGCAGGTTCACGAAGGCGTCTACTCCAACTATCTGGACTTCGCGCGGAACTTCCTCGCGCACAGGAACGTCTACACGGGGCGATCGCTCGCGGAGGAGCCGGCGCTCGGCTGGATCTCGCTCGTGAACGAGGGCTGCCTCGGCTCCAACACCGCGCACCTCGAAAGCTTTGAGGCCTGGCGGACGATGTGGGCGAAATGGCTGGCGGCCAAGAGGGAGAGGTCGCCCGCCGACTACGCGGACATACCGGAGAGGTTTCCCGAAAACGTCATGGCGCCGACGCGGCATGCAACGGCGTTCAAGCTGTTCCTCTCGGACGTCGAGCGGCGCTTCGCCCGGCGGACGCGGCGTTTCCTGCGCGAGGAACTCGGCTGCAAGGCGCTTCTCTGCGACATGAACGGCGTGTTCCATCCGATGCACACGCGGCTGGCGCGCGTGAAGCCCTACGACTACGTGGACGGGCATTTCTACCAGGACCATCCGAACTTCCTCGGGCAGAACTGGAAGCCGCCGTCCACGGCGGGGACGGGCAACCCCGTGCAGAACGCGATGGGCGCGGTTTTCCCTTCGTTCGCCAAGGAGTGGGGAAAGCCGTTCACGGTCACGGAGTGGAACTACTGCGCGCCCAACCCGTATCGCGTGGGGCAGGGCCTGTTCGTCGGCGCGGCGGCGGCGTTCCAGGGCTGGGGCGGGCTGTGGCACTTCGACTTCGCGGGCGACCGCACGCAGTATGCCGACCCGGCCTCGGCGGCGCTCGGGGCGTTCGTCATGGCAGGCGACCCTGTGATGCGCGCGGCAGACCTGGCCGCCGTCTGCCTCTACCTGCGCGGCGACCTCCCGGAGGCGCGAAAGAAGTTCGCGAACGTCGTCCCGAAGGACGTCTTCGCGCATCCGACGAACGTCGGGCCGTCCGAGGACACGTGGCATCACCTCAACTGGCTCACGTGGCACGGAAAGGTCGGCACGGCGACGGCGGCGGACGCCCTGCCCGACGGCGTGCGCGAGGTCTTCCGCTATCCGGACGATTACGCGCACAAGAGCCTGGACGCCGTGCGGCGGCGCGCGCTCGGCCTCGGCGCGGACGATCCGCTGCCGTCCGCGTGCGGCGGGGCGGTGCGCATCGACGCGGAGAAGGGGACGTTCGTCGTCGAGACGCCGCGCACGTGCGGCGGTCACGTGCCGGGCGGCGCGTTTGCGGCGGGGCCGCTGCGCGTGCGGACCGGCGACCGCGAGCCGATGGCGCTCTGGGTCAGCGCGCTGGACGGCGCGGAGATCGCCGCGTCGCGGCGGCTTCTGCTCGTGCATCTGGTCGATACGGTCAACACGGGCATCACGTTCACGGACGCGTCGCGGAAGATCCTCTTCGACTGGGGCAAGGCACCGCAGCTCGTGCGCAAGACGTCGGCGAATGTCGCGTTGGCCGTGCCGGAGGGCGCGTGGAGGGTGTCCGCGCTGTCGGAAGAGGGGCGTGTCCGCTATGCGGTTCCGGCGCGATACGAAGACGGGGCGTTGCG
>ONTV01000038.1 GCA_900320855.1 uncultured Lentisphaerota bacterium | reverse complement strand
CGCTTTTGGGACGGGCAGAAAATATTTTTCGGCCAATGTTTTCGGGGGTCTCGTGAAAAACCGGGATAAATTATCCCGGAAAATCCGGGATAAGGGTGTTTTGCGCGTCGCTCTTGCGCCGCCGTGCGGGGAAATGGTATACTTTCATGTCCATTTACCTATCTGTCAAAGAGGAGCGACAAGGGGTCATCCATGTCTAGAGTAGCCGTTGTTGGTGTCGTCGGGCGGACGAACGCGGGGAAGTCCACGCTCGTCAATGCCCTCGTCGGGGAAAAGGTCTCGATCGTCTCGCCCGTCGAGCAGACGACGCGCAACACGGTGCGCGGCATTGTCGCCGACGCGCGCGGCCAGCTGGTCCTCCTGGATACGCCCGGCCTGCACAAGGCCGTCGGGCAGCTCGGCCGTCTTCTCAACCGCATGGCGCGGCGGAGCGCGGCGGGAACGGACCTGACGTGCGTCGTCTTCGACGCGGCCGAGGAGCCGCAGCTCGAAGACGTCGGCTGGATGCAGCGCATCGCGAAGGAGCGTCCGGAGAAGGTCGTCTTCGTCCTCAACAAGGCCGACCGCAAGCCGTTCTACGAGTCGATGTACCGCGATGCGTGGAAGGCGTGCGTGGAAAGCGCCGGGGCTGTGGATGGCGCTGACGGAGCCTCGGTGCCCGCGCCTTCGCCCGTCTGGGTGAAGGCGATTGCCTCGACGCCGGGCGGGGCGAAGGCCGTCGGCGACGCGCTCTTCGCGCTGGCGGAGGAGGGCGAGAAGCTTTTTGACGATGACATCGTGACGGATTATCCGCGCAAGCTGACGATTGCCGATTCGATCCGCGAGAAGTATCTTGCGAAGCTGCATCAGGAGCTGCCGCACGAGCTGGGCGTCGTCGTCAAGAAGGTCGTCGAGGCGACGGAGAAGGGCGCGCCGGTCTGGGAGGTCGAGGCCGAGATTCTCGTCAACCGCGCGAGCCAGAAGCCAATCGTGATCGGGAAGGGCGCGGCGACGATCAAGTACGTGCGCAAGTGTTCCGAACGCGAACTCTCCGATCTCTTTGGCGTGAAGGTGCGGCTGGAGCTCTGGGTGCGCGTCGAGCCGAACTGGATGAAGAACGAGCGACTCCTCGCCGAAATGGGGTATCTGGGGGAATTTGTGTAGGGGTTGGGGTGTTTGGGAGTTTGGAGGTTTGGAGGTTTGAGCGTTTTGAGGTTTGGAAGGTTGGATGATTGGAAACGTGAGAGATCTTGATTGTTTGGGCAGGCGGGGCGTTCGGCTGAATGTCCTGTCCGTCCTGTTCGTCCTGTTTGTCCCGTCTCTTCCTGCCGCCGCTTCAGACAACGAGCTTGGCGTCGCGCGCGAGGCGCTGCGCGACGGCCTCTGGAGCGTCGCCCGCGCGCATGCGGTTCGGGCGGGCGACGGCGACGAGTCGCGCCTTGTGCAGCTTGAAAGCTGGGCGGCCGAGGGCAACTGGGCGGCGGTCTCGAACGCCCTTGCGCGTTGGACGGAGGCGCAGGGCGCGGCGTTTGACTACTATCGCGCCGCCGTGCGCGGCGACGAGACGTCCGCCGCGCGTCTGCTGGCGGCGGGCGGGTCGTCCGAGGGCCTTGCGCAGGCGCGGCTGCTGGAGGCGGATCGCCTGGCGCGCGCCGGCGATGCCGCTGGGGCTGAAGCGCTGTGGCGCGCCGTCTCGGACCAGACGAACGCCTCGGCGCGGGCGCTTGCCGTTGCCGCGTCGAACCTGATGGATTCCGCGCTTCTGCGGCGGGCGCAAGGCAGGGCCGTGACGGCGGACGAGCGGCGGGCGCTGTCGCTTCGTCTTGGGCAGGCCCTTCTCCGAGAGCCGGGGACGGCGGCGGAGGGCGCGGCGCTCGTCCGGGCCGTCGTCCGTGACGCGCCCGACACGGCGGGCGCGCGCGAGGCCTTCTTGTCCGTGGCGGATGCCGAGCTCGGCGCGTCGCACTGGAAGGCGGCGCAGGCGCTCTATGCCGAGGCGGTCGAGATCTGGCCGGACGTCGCGAAGCGCGCGGCCGTGCAGGACGGCCTCGGCTGGGCCCTGCAGGAGCTGGGCCGTTCGGAAGAGGCGTTGGCGGCCTTCGAGCGGGCGGAGCGGGTCGCCGAGACCGCGGAGGCGCGTGCGGCGGCGGCGCTCAAGCAGGGCGACGTCCTTTCGGCCCTTGGACGGCTGGACGAGGCGATGGCCCGCTACCGCCATGTCCGCGCGGCCTATCCGGGGACGGCGGCGGCCGCGCGGGTCGGAAAGGTGCTGGAGGTTCGCGAACTGGAGGCGCGTGGGCGCGGGTTCTACCGCACCTATCGCTTTGCGGAGGCCCGTGAGGCGTTCCGCCGGGTCGCGGTGGACGATCCGTCGCGTGCCCTGCGCATGCGCTTCTTCGAGACGCTTTGCCTCTATGGCGGCGGCGAAGACGCCGAGGCGGCGCGCACGGCGGAGGCCCTCGTGGCCGACTGTCCCGATCCGCGCGTCTGGGCGGACGCCTGTCTCTGGCTGGCGAAGTTCAAGTACAACCGGCGTGACTGGCGGTCGTCCGAACAGCTCTTCCGCGCGGCGTCCGAGTCGCGCGCGCTGGCGCCGGAGAAGGCGGCCGAGGCGCTTCTCTGGGCGGCGCGGGCGGCGTTTGCCGAGAACGACTACACGGCGGTGATCCAGCTGACGACGCGGCTGGTCGAGCGCCATCCGACGTCGCCCGTGCGGCTGCCGGCGCTCATTCTCCAAGGCGAGACGCTCAACGAGCTGGCGCGCTTCGACGAGGCCGTCCTCGTCTTCGAGCGCGTCACGGCGGCGCCGGACGTCACGGCGGCCGACCGCGCGCGCGCCCAGATCCTGAAGGCCGACGCGCTCTTTGCGATGGGCGCGGACAATTCGGCCCGCTATCGGGCGGCGCTGGAGGCCTACCGCGCCATTCTCTTCGGCGGCGCGCTCTCGCCGAGCGCGAAGCTCGTCGTCTCGTTCAAGGTCGCCCGCGCCCTCGAGAAGCTCAAGCGCACTGAGGAGGCGATGGACCAGTACTACACGCAGGTCGTCCTCGCCTACCGTCGGGAGCGCGTGGGGGGCGCGCGGCTGGATGACGAGGCGCGCGCGGTCTTCTCGAAGGCGGCGTTTCGTCTGGCGGACGAGTTCGAGGGTCGCGGGAAGGACCGTCAGGCCGTCGCCGTCCTTGACCTCGTCGCGACGAGCGACAGTCCGGCGGCGGAGGAAGCCCGCAAACGCATCCGTCGTCTGACGGAGAAAGGGGGAATTCTGTGAGTCTCTTCGGTGGTTCGGTGTTCTGGATTCTGTTGGCCCTGGCGGTCGTGGCCGTCTTCACGTTCTTCGAGCGGTTCTTCGACCTCCATCGGGCGCAGATCGACTATGCGGACTTCCTCAAAGGCGTGCTCAACGTGCTGGATCGCGGCAATCGGGACGAGGCCCTCGCGATCTGCGACGACACGCCCGCGCCCGTGGCGGCCGTCGTCGCGACGGCCATTCGGCACCAGGACGGCTCGGCACGGATCCTGCGCGAGGCCGTCGATTCCCAGGGCCGGGCCGAGGTCGGGCGGCTGGACCGTCGTCTCGCCGTCCTCGCGATCATCGCGCAGACGGCGCCGCTCCTGGGCCTGCTGGGCACGGTCATCGGCTTCGTGCGCACGGTGCGGGCGGCGCAGGCGAGCGAACTTGTCTCGCGGACGGTGCTGCTGGACGGCGTGACGGAGTCGCTGGTCGCGGCGGCGTTCGGCCTTGCCGTCGCGATTCTCGCGTCCGTGCTGTACTCGTTCCTGCGCGTGCGGCTGGATCGCCTGGTCGTCGACCTTGAGGCGGCCGCGAGCCAGGTCATCGGCTACATCTCCACGCAGAAGGAGCGGGCCGCGCAGAAGGAGAGGGCGAAGTGAGCCCCTGGGGCTGGAAGCCCGAGCGTTCGCTCGGCATCTGGCGGCACGGTTCGCTCGGGCTTCGCCCGGTCGTCGCGGCGGCGCCGTACCTGATGGTCGGACTCCTGCTGGTGCTGCTGCGGTTCGTCTCGGGCACGCTGACGGTCGCGGAGGGCACGCTCTTCGACCTCCCGGATGCCGTCCCGACGGATGCCGTGGGCGAGTCGCCGGTTGCGCTGATGATGCCGATTCCGCGCGAGACGCTTGTCTTCTTTGACGATACGCGCTACCTGATGGGCGAGGAGTCCTCGATGCGCGCCTTGGGCGACCAGCTGGCGAACCGCTTCGCGCGACGCGAGCAGAAGTCCCTGCTCGTCCTTGCCGACCGGCGCGTGGCCGGGGGCGAGCTGATGCGCTTCGCGGCGCTGGCGAAGGCCAGCGGCGTCGAGCGCATTCTCTTTGCCGAGAAGAAGCGGACGGGAACGGGCGAATGAAAAGCGTGCGGAGCGAGATGGTTGCCTTGGCGATTGCGCTGGCCCTGCCGGCCTCGGTCGCGCTTGTCCTCCCCTATTCGGCGATCTGGCGCGCGCCCGCCGAGCCGGTTCGGGACGCACCGCCGTTCGCCGCGTTCGTGACCTTGACGGCGGACGAGGAGGCGCAGGCGATGCGGCGGGCGAAATCCGCCGGGCGCAGCGGCGAGGCGGCGGACGCGCAGATCCGTCCAGACGATCTCGTGCTCGGTTCGCTGCCGGACGACCCGCCGACGCCGATTGGACGGATCGAGGATCGCGTTCGCCCGTCCGGGCCGAGGCGCGTCGCACCCATGCCCTCGCCGTACCTGCCGACGCGCGCGGCGGCGCCTCCGGAGCCGATTGCGTCTGACCCGCCGTCGGCGCGCACGCCGAGCTTCTCGAAAGAGGAACTCCTGCGTCTTGACTAGCCGCCCCAACCCCCAACCCTCAAACCCCACAAACCTCCAAACCCCTAAACCCCTAAACATCCCCAACCATGACACAGAAGCAGATTCTCAAGGCATTCAAGGACACCGGCGCCCTCCTGGAGGGCCATTTCGAGCTGCGCTCGAAGCTCCACTCCAACCGCTATTTCCAGTGCGCGAACGTGCTGCGCTACCCGCGCATCGCCGAAAAGCTCTGCCGGGAGGTGACGCGGCAGGCCGTCGCGAGCGGCAAGCTCGGCGCGCGCATCGACGGCGTCATCTCGCCGGCCGTCGGCGGCATTCTCGTCGGGCACGAGGTCGCGCGTGCGCTGAACGTGAAGTGCGTCTTCGCCGAGAAGGTGCCGGGCGAAGGGGTGGACGCGACGGGCAAGCCGAACACAGTCCTCGCGATGCGCCGGTTTGCGCTCAAGAAGGGCGAGCGGTATGTCGTCGCGGAAGACGTCGTCACGAAGGGCGGGCGCGTGCAGGAGACGATCGACCTCGTCAAGGCCGCCGGCGCGAAGGTCGCGGGCGTCATCCTGCTCGTGGACCGCTCGGGCGGCAAGGTAAAGTTCGGGCGCATCCCGATGTTCTCGCTCATGCAGATGACGCCCGAGACGTGGACGGCTGCGGACTGCCCGATGTGCAAGTCCGGCTCGAAGCCCGTCCATCCCGGTTCGTGACGGCGGCATCCGCTGTCCCCGTCGCTTTTTGGTATAATCTGCCTTCACAATGAGCAAGAAGAGAAGAATCGTCGTCACAAGCGCCCTCCCGTACGCGAACGGGGATATCCACCTCGGCCACCTGGTCGAGTACATCCAGACCGACTTCTGGGTGCGCTTCCAGAAGCTGCGCGGGAACGACTGCGTCTACATCTGCGCGGACGACACGCACGGCACGCCCATCATGATTCGCGCGCGCAAGGAGGGCATTACGCCCGAGGAGCTGATCGCGCGCTCGCACGCCCTCCACCTGAAGGACTTCACCGACTTCCAGATCGCGTTCGACAACTACTACTCGACGAACTCGCCCGAGAACAAGGCGCTGTCCGAGCGGATCTACCGCGCGGTCGAGCAGCAGGGCTTCGTCACGAAGAAGACGACGCCCCAGCTCTACTGCGAGCATTGCCGGATGTTCCTGCCCGACCGCTTCGTGAAGGGGACGTGTCCGAAGTGCGGCGCGACGGGCCAGTACGGCGACAGCTGCGACAAGTGCGGCGCGACCTACGGCGCGGAGGAGCTGGGCCAGCCGGTCTGCACGACATGCGGCGGCACGCCCGTCGTCCGGGACTCCGAGCACCTCTACTTCGAGCTTGAGCCCCAGCACGACTACCTGGAGAAGTGGATCCCGGCGCACACGACGAGCGACGTCTCGAACAAGCTGCTCGAATGGTTCAAGGAGCCCCTGCGCGGCTGGTGCATCTCGCGCGACGCGCCGTACTTCGGCTTCGAGATCCCCGGCTACAAGGACAAGTTCTTCTACGTCTGGGTCGATGCGCCGATCGGGTACATGGCGTCGCTCGCCAACTGGCAGGCGAAGCAGGGCGGCGGGAAGGCGGGGGAGGTGGACGTCTCGATGTGGAACGACCCCGACGTCGAGCTCTACCACTTCATCGGCAAGGACATCATCCGCTTCCATTGCCTGTTCTGGCCGGGGATGCTGCACGCGGCGGGCTTCAAGGGCCCGAACAAGGTCTTCGTGCATGGCTTCCTCACGGTGAACGGCGAGAAGATGTCGAAGTCGAAGGGCACGTTCGTGAACGCGCGCACGTACCTCGACAACCTGCCGCCGGAGGCGCTGCGCTACTACTACGCGGCAAAGCTCGGCGGCACGACGGACGACATGGACCTGAACCTCGCGGACTTCGTCCAGCGCGTCAATTCCGACCTCGTCGGCAAGATCACGAACATTGCCTCGCGATCGGCGCAGATGCTCCAGAAGAAGCTCGATGGCCGCCTTGCGTCGCTCGCCGGGCACGACGAGGAGCTGGCGCTGCTCGCGCAGCTGCGCGCGGCGGGCGAGACGATCGCGTCCTTATACGAGGACCGCCGCTTCAACCAGGTCGTCGCCCAGGTCTGCAAGCTCGCGGACGCGGCGAACGAGTACTTTGACCGCAAGGAGCCGTGGAAGACGGTGAAGACCGACGCCGAGGCGACGCGCGTCACGCTGACGGCGGCGCTGAACGCCTTCCGCATCCTTGCGATTTACCTGCAGCCGATCCTCCCGGTCTACGCGGAGAAGGCGCGTGCGCTCTTCGGCGACGCGGCGTGGACATGGGACTCGGTCGCCGAGACGGTCGAGGGCCGGACGCTGGGGGCCTATGCCTACCTCGCCTCGCGCATCGACGCGAAGCAGGTCGAGGCGATGGTCGCCGCCGCGACGGTGAAGCCGGCCGACTCGGGCGAAGTCGCGCATGAGAGCCGGGCGAGTAAAAACAAGGGAAAGGTCGCTCCCTCTGCCCCCCTGAAGCCGGAGGTTGCCTTCCCCGATTTAGAGAAGCTTGATTTGCGCGTGGGCATCGTCACGAGCTGCGAGATCGTGCCGAAGAGCTCGAAGCTCCTGAAGTTCGTCCTCGACGCGGGGGCGCTCGGCACGCGCACGATCTTCTCGGGCATCCGCGCGGCGTATCCCGACCCGGCGGCGCTCGTCGGGAAGGAAGTCGTCTTCGTCGCGAACCTCGCGCCGCGCAAGATGTCCGTCGGCGTCTCGGAGGGGATGATCCTCTTCGCGGGCGAGCCGGGCGCGTGCGGCGGCGTGCTGTCGCCCACGACGCCGGCCGGCGGCGGCTGCACGGTCACGTGACGTCGCGGAGCGGCGGCGTCGGGTTCGCCTTCCAGGCGCGCATCGACTTGCCGTAGCGCTTGAGGAAGGCCGTTCGCAGGGCGTTGTTCGTTCGCCAGCCGCAGAGGCCGGCGAGGGAGCTGATGCGTCGGGACCGGCTGCGGAGCATCAGCTCGACGCGCTCGAAGCGGACGCGCAGGATCTCTTCGAGGATCGTGCGCCCCGTCGCCTTCTTGAAGGCCATTTCGGCGAGGCGGCGCGACCCCGGCAACTTGCGGGCGACGTCGGCGGCGGAGGCGCCCGAACAGGCCTTCTCGCGGATGAACGCGAGCGCCCGGCTGACATGGGGCGGCGTGCCGATGCCCGCCGGCGTCGAGGCGCGGCGGATGAGGCCAAGGGCCGAATACGTCTCGTGGACGGGCGGGGTGTCCGGCTGGTCGATGCGGGCGGCGAGGATCTCCGAGGCACGGTAGCCGGCGTGCTCGAAGTCGAGGAGGACGCTGGAGAGCGGTGGCGTCGTGTTCTCGCAGAGCGACGAGTCGTTGTCCGTCCCGACGACCGAGAGGGCTTTCGGCACGTTGATCCGCAGTTTGCCGGCCAGGTCGAGGACTTCTCCGGCCACGTAGTCGTTCTCGGCGAGGATGCCGCAGGGCTTGGGGATTTCCCTCAGCCAGGCGCGCAACGCCTCGCCGCGTGCGCGCGGGGTCTTGAACTGTTCCGTCCGCCCGAAGACGCGGCAGGGGTAGCCGTTCGTCCACAATGTTCGCCGGAACTCGGCCTCGCGGTCGCGGCTCCAGAAATGGTTGCCGCCGGAGGCGACGAAGCCGAAGGACGTGAGGCCGGCCGTCAGGAGCTCCTGCGCGGCGCAGCGGCCGGGGCCCTTGTTCGAGGGGTTCATGAACGAGGCGTTGCGCGGCAGGGTGCGCGGGTCGCGTCCGAGATAGACGACCGGCAGGTCGCCGAACGCGGCGGGATCGAAGTAGCCGGCGGATTCGCCGGAGCATTCCACGAGGCAGCCGAGGGGCTTCCAGAAGTCGATCAGCGTGGGGATGGACGGCGGACGCGGCGTCGGTTCGATGATCTGCACGCGCCACTTGCGGATGCGCGCGAAGCGGTAGGCGCCGGCGAGTTCCTTCTGCCAGGCCTCTCGCCGCGAGGTGTGGAAAAAGAGGACAGTCTTCATGGTCAAGGCCATAGTATAGCAAATCTCGCGCCGTGCCGAATCGACACGTCAGCGGCCGAGGCGCGTCTGGGCCGCCGCGATCGCCTTCTTGTAGATGCGCTCAAGCTCGGCCAGGCACTTGCCCGTCCCGCGCCAGAACGGCACGGGACCAAGCCGCTTGAGGATCGGCGTCTCAACCTTCATCGTAAAGCTCCTCGGAAAGGATGCCGCGCAGCTCCAGCAGCGTCAATGGGCGGCGCGCGATCTCCTCGCCCAGAAGAAGAAGGACGGCCGCCGTGTGCTTGCACGGATTCGCATAGTCGGGGCAGCTGCACGCCGTCGTCATGTCGTACCTTCCGGGCCCCAGCTTGCCGCCGGGGAAGAGATCGTATCCTTCGCGACGAAACGCCGCCTCGACGTCCTGCGGCAAGTCGTCCGCCAGCAGCCGCGCGACGAGCATCGGCTCGGCGCAAAGCGCGGCGACGAGACGCGCGCGCGCCGCCGATTCGGGCGTGCGGAAGTCCAGCGTGACGTCATACGGGTCAGGGCGCGTGCCCTGGACACGCGCCGCGACATGCGGGCCGGCGATCGACAGCGAGACCACCTGCCCCGAAAGCGCATAGCTCTTGCCGCGTCCGAGACGCCCCTTGAGCCCCATGGCCTCCAGCCGATGCATCCACTCGCGGGCCCACCAGCTGCGCCCCGCGCCCGTGCGCGACTCCTGCGCACGGATGCCGGCGGCAAACCGGGGGACGCGAATCGGATAGTGCTTCTTCCCGGACATCAGGCGTGCGGCGACGCAAGACGCGCGTCCGCCAGGTCGCAGACGCGGTCGATCGCCGGATCGGAGGAAAGCTGGTGAAGGAAGTCGCGTCGGAACGCGAGATGCCCCCGCGCGGCGCACAGGCGGCGCGCCGTCGCGTAGTGGAGGCCTGAGACCATCCAGCCGACCTGGATGAGGACAAAGTCCGAAAGCGACTGGATGTTCTGATAGTCGACGGCTTCGCCCCGCTCGATGTTCGCGACGACACGCGGATTCGGCGGCGCGGCGACGGCAAGGTTCCAGAACGCGCGCGCGTCCTTCCGCCAGTCCGTGTGCGCAATCTGGTCTTCCAGCACGCGGAAGATGTCGAGCTTGTCCGCGTCACGCACGGTGTGCGCGGCAACGGCCGTCAGGGGCTCCATCGCGTCGGGGAGGTCGCGCCGGTTGTGCCAGAGCACCGCGTCCAGGACGGCCGGCTCGTCCGTCCATCCCTTCGCCCGGATGATTTCGTGCGAGAAGACGGCGTGATCGACGGACTCGGAGTCGCGGAACGTGTCGTAGCGCCGCAGCTGCTCGTAGCGTCCCGTGTCGTGCAGAAGCGCCGCCGCCAACGCGACCTCCCGTTCGCGCGGCGAGAAGCCTTCGCCGTCCGCAATCCGTTCCGCATTCGCCACGACGAACGCCGTGTGCGTGCGCTTGAGCTGCATCATCGCCGGCAGCCGGCCGTCCGCCGTGCGGAACGTGTCAACGTAGGCGTCGTAGAGACGTGTCAGTTCGTCAAGCATAAGTCCTCCCCGAAAGTTTCCGAAGGTCGAGAATCCGCTGGTTCGAGCTTCCCCGGAACGGCAGCGAGATGTCCTTGAGCGCCTCGATGAACGGCCCGTCGACGAGGACGTCGGTCAGCGAAAGGAACTCGTCCGTCACCTCCGTCCGCCAGCGCCCGCTCTTCACCGTTCCTTCCACCTTCCCACTTCCCCGCTCTCCCACTTTCCCACCATCCCCCGCACCTTCCCACTTCCCCACCTTCCCACCTTTCAACTCCTCATACACACACCCCGTGTAGACCCACAGCGTCTTCGCCGCGCCGTAGCACGCGCGAAAGCGCCGCAGAAACGGCACGAGCGCACGTTGGTTCGCGGGCTCCATCGGCTCGCCGCCGAGAATCGAGAGCCCCGCGATCTGGGGCGGCGCGAGCGCGGCGAGGATCCCGTCCTCGACCGCGCGCGTGAACGGCAGGCCGTAGCCGAAGTCCTGCGCCTCCTTGTTGAAACAGCCGGGGCAGCGGTGCGTGCAGCCCGAGACGAAGAGCGATACGCGGACGCCTTCGCCGTTCGCGATGTCGCACGTGCGGATGGTGGCGTAGTTCATCGGGTCTGGGCCGGCGCGGCGGCCTGCGACGTCTCGGTCAGCTGGACATTCGCGACGACATCCGGCTGCGCCGCCGCATCGACCGTCACGTTTGCGAGCCGGACGTTCCGCACGGGGCACGTCGGGTCGCCCACGAGGTTGAGACGGCGGTTCGCACGCCCGCCGTGGACGTTGCGGATGTCGAGGTCACGGATGACGGTCACGCGGTTCTCGTAGTCCGGGAAGCCCGCCCACTCGTAGAGCGTATCGACCGACAGGCTGACGAGATCGTGGCGAACGTTCCCGACCGTGACGCCATCGACGGAAATCCCCTCGACCGCGCCGCCGCGCCGCCGGTTCGTCTTGACGAAGATGGCCCGGTGGACGTCGCGGCTGCGGCAGTTGACGAGGCGGACGTTCCGCACGCCGCCCGAGATTTCGCTGCCGATGCCCAACAGCGTGTGCGCATTGACGATCTCGCAGTCGCGCACGAAGACGTCTTCCGTCGGCGTCGCGAGCCGCCAGGCGTCGCGGTTGCGCCCCGACTTGATGACGACGCCGTCGTCGCCCTGGTCGAAGCGACAGTCCTCGATGAGGACGCTGCGGCTCATCTCGACGTCGATTCCGTCGTTGTTGTGGCCGTGCGCCCTGACGTCGAGGTTGCGCACGGCGGCGTCCTCGCACAAGTAGAGGTGCAGCGTCCAGAACGGCGAGTTGCGCACCTTGAAGCCCTCCCAGGTCACGCCTTTGCAGCGGTTGAACTGCACGAGATGCGGCCGCGTGTGCGCGTCCTTCTGCCGCCAGATCGCGCGCTTCTCGACGGGGACGTCCGTCGCGCCCCAGGTGTAGAGCTGAAGCCGCGCGGCGCGGACGCCCGGATCCTTCGGCCTGTCCCACGCCGTCTTCCAGAAGGACTCCTTCCACTCGCCCGCGAAGCCCCGCAGCGTCCCCGTGCCGGTGATCGCGACGTTCGTGCAGCCGAACGCGTAGACGAGCGGCGAGTAGTTCCAGCACTCCATGCCCTCCCAGCTCGTGGGCACGGCCGGCAGGTAGTCGGACGGATCCTGCGAGAAGACGATCTCCGCCCCGTCCGCAAGGTGCAGCTCGCAGTTCGAGCGAAGATGAATCGCGCCCGACGTCCACGTCCCCCTCGGCACGACGACACGGCCGCCGCCCGCCGCTTCGCACGCGGCCATCGCCTGCGCGAACGCGGCCGTGCACGTCGTTCCGTCCGCCTTCGCGCCAAAGTCGGTGATCGGGAAATCGCGCTCCTTGAAGAGCCTCGCGACGGACAGCCCGCGCGCGCGCACGTCGTCCAGGAAGAGCTTCGCGAACGCCGCCGCGCCCGTCTGGATCGGATGTGTCGTGTCCTTCGCCGGCTCGCCGTCCTTGCCGCGCACGAGACCGGTCGAGATGACGAAGAAGCGGTGCGCCCGCTCGCGCCCCAGGCCTTCCATGAGGTCGCGCGTCAGCCCGTTCATGTCCACGAAGTCGCACGCGAGCTCTTCGGCGAGCGCACGCATCGCGTCGCGGTAGCTGCGCAGGTTCACGCCCGTAGACGCATGCTCGACGTCGACCAGGCGCTTCCCGTCCCGGTCGAACGTGGCGCGGCAGATCGGCGAAAGGAGGATGGGCGTCGCGCCCTTCGCGCGGACGTCCCGCACCCAGCCTCGGACGATTTCGCGGAAAAGCCCCTTCGGGTCGGCCCAGCGCGTCTCGCGGTCGGCCGGCGTCGCGCACTTCTGGTCGTTGTGCCCGAACTGGATCGCGACGAAATCGCCCGGCTGCACGGCGGCGATCAGCTTCGTCCAGCGCCCGGACGCGGCAAAGCTCTTCGTCGAGGCCCCGCTCCGCGCGTAGTTCGCGACGCGGTCGCCCGTCTTCATCGCCTTCTGAAGCTGCGTCCCCCAGCTGTAGTACGGCGCGCGGATGCGGCCGCCCAGGCTCAGGCCATTGTCATCCAGCGTCGAATCGCCCGCGAAGAACAGCGTCGTCGCCGAGGCCGGCAGTGCCAGCCCCAACAGCGTCAGCCCGACCAGAGATTTCATGTTCGTCATTCCTTGTCTCCATCATTCCTTTTTGCGTCATGGACAAAAAACCGTCAGCCGTCCTCGCGCAGCGCGGAGAGGATCGCCTCCGGCGTGATGGGCTGGCCCTTTGCGCGCAGGACGACGAGCCGCGAGATGAGCGCCGACTCGAAGTCCGAGAGGCACACGCCGTCCTTGCGGTCCTGGAGGATGCGCAGGAGGTCGTTCGCCGTCAGGCTGTACTTCACCTCCTTGCGCGGCACGAAGAGGTCGGTGAAGCGCAGCGCGAGGACCGTGAGCGGCGCGAGCAGCCTCGCCATGATCTCGTAGGCGTCCGCCAGCCGGAGGATGCGCCGGAGCGGACGCGCCGCGCAGAGGAGCTTCGGCATGAACTCGGACGTGTAGAGAACCGTGAACGCCGCCAGGAAGCTCCAGACCGCGCTTGCCGTCACGTTGTCGCCGAAAAGCTGCGCCGACAGGGCCGCCGTCGCCGACGAGTAGGTGACGTTCGCGAGGTTGTTGCCGATGAGGATCGTCGTCATCGTGCGCCCCATGTCCTGCAGCGCGCGCTCGACCTTCTTCGCCCGGCGCCCGCCCTCGTGCGCGAGGTGGAGGATGCGCTCGCGGCTCACGGAGAGGAAGCTCGTCTCCGCGCCGGAGCAGAACGCCGACCACGCCAGCGCGAGAAGCGCGACGACAACCAGAAGGGAAACCGTCATGCGTCGTCCTCCGCCGTCCGCTCGACGGCCTCGTCCGTCTCCGCGAGAATCGCCGCGTCATCGTCGTCCGTCGCGCGCGAAAGGACTTCGAGCCGCACGAGCGTGACGCGGCGGTGGCGCCGCTTGAGGACGGTCGCGCGGCAGGCGTCCGCCTCGATTTCCTGCCCGACGTGCGGGATGCGCTCGGCGTGGAACTGCACCCAGCCCGACAGGCGGTCGGCGTCCTCCGCCTCCAGCTCGATGTCGAGCGTGCGGTTGATCTCGTCGAGCGACGCGCGTGCGTCGATCTCCCAGACGTTCGGGCCTTTCTGCACGATCTGCGGCTCCTCGTTCGCGGAGGTGCCGAAGACGCCCGGCCCGACGATGAGCTCGAGGATGTCGTTCGGCGTGATGATGCCGGCCGTGCCGCCGTACTCGTCGAGGACGACCGCCAGCGGCTTGCGGCTCTTCGCGAACGTGACAAGCAGGTCGTCGAGCGTGACCGTCTCGGGCACGAAGAGCGGCTCAAGGGCCGCGCCCGTCTCGCGTTCGAGCACGCGCTCGATCGCGTCGGGCGTCCGCCGGTAGAGCGGCAGGAAATGGTGCTTCGCCGTCCGGGCGAACGCCGCGCAGTCCGCCTCGCCGCGCGTGAGGTCAAAGCCCTCGATGTCCACGCGCGGCGTCATCTCGTCGTTCGCGGAGAGTTCCGAGAGGCGCAGGACGCCCTCGATCATCTCCGAGTCCTTCGCCGAGACCTCGCCGTGCGCGACGGCCGACTCCAGGACGGAGACGAGCTCCTCGTCGGAGAGGGCGCGGCGCTCGCGCTCGAGCGCCGGGGCGAACGCGCGCGACGTGAAGCGCAGGACGACGTTGAACGGCGTCAGGACGGCGCGCCAGAAGCCGAGCAGGACGGCGTACGGCGGCGCCAGCGGCTCGGCGAACTTGAGCGCGAGGCGCTTCGGCGTGATCTCGCCGAAGACGAGAAGGACGACCGTCATCGCCGGGACGGCGAGCCAGGGCAGGCCGGGAATCCACCGCGCAAAGAGTCGGTAGCCGATCGTCGCGATCGCGAAGTTGACGAACGTGTTGCCGACGAGCAGGGTCGAGAAGAGAATCGCCTTGTCGGCCAGCGCGCCGGAGATGAGCGCGTCCGCCCGCGCGCTCCGCGCCTTGATGCGCGCGCGCTGCGAGCCCGTCAGCGAGAACAGCACCGTCTCGGCGCTCGAGAAGAACGCCGAGAGGACGAGCAAAGCCAGGAGCAGAAGAAGGGTCGTCATGTGCGGAAGTCCACAACTTGGATCTGGCGCCAGCGGCCCCGGCGCCAGCGAACGGCCGAACCGATGCTGATGACGACGACGTAGGCGATCATCGTGCCCCACAGGGCCGGCATGGTGTTGTGCAGCCACCGCACAAGGAAGACAAGCGGCAGCCACAGGAAGAAGGCGTTGAGAAGCATCCACCCCATCACGAACTTCGTGTCGCCCGCGCCCTTGAGCGCGCCCGAGAGGATGATGTCCGCCGCGTCGAAGAGCATCCACGCCGCCATGAGGAGAAGGAGCGTCGTGCCGAGCGACTGGAACGCGGCGGGATCCGCCAGGTCGGGCGAGGCGTAGAGCGCGAGGATCGGACGGCGGAAGGCCAGCACGGCGAGGCACGCGACAAGCGTGAAGCCGAGGCCGAGGAGCAGCGTCCGCCGGAGCGCGCGGACGGCCTCCGCGTCGTCGCCGCGCCCGCGCGCCTGCCCGACGAGCGTCTGCGCGCCGAGCGCGAAGCCCATCATCGGCGCGAAGAGGAGGTAGTTCACCGTGAAGCAGGCGTTCGAGACGGCGAACGCCTCGCCGCCCACCTGCTCCGTCACGAAGACGAAGATCGTGAACGACAGCATGTTGAGAACCTCGTAGCCGCCCGCCGGAACGCCGAAGCGCAACAGCCGGCCGACAAGCGCGCGGACGTCCGGCTGCGCGAACACGCGGAGCGCGAAGTCGCGGCGGACGACGACCGCGAGCAGGAGACACTGCGCGGCCAACGCGACGACCGTCGCGACCGCCGCGCCGGCGATGCCCTGCGGCGCAAGCGCAAGCGGGAGGCCGAGGCGCGACAGGTCGAAGCCGAAGATGAAGAGCGGATCCAGCGCGATGTTGAGGAGATTGCCGACCAGGTTCGCCCAGAAGACGACGCGCGTGCGGCCGCGCCCCGTCAAGTAGGAGATCGCCGCCATCTGCAGGTAGACGAGGACGGAACCGGCCATCAGGATGTCGAAGTAGGTTCGTTCCATCGCCGCCAGCGTCGGTGTCCCGGCCGTCCGCGCGAGAATCCAGTCGCCCAGCCCGCAGACGGGCAGCATCGGGACGAGGGCGAGCAACGCGACCCAGATTCCCGCCGCGAGGCTCTGTCGGCATCCCTTCTCGTCGCCCGCGCCATGGTACTGCGCGACGAAGACGCCCGAATAGCCGACGACCGCCTGGAAGAACGTCATGAACACCCACGCGAGCGTCGTCGCGGGCAATACGGCCTCCAGCGCCGCGACGGAATGGCGCGCGAGAAACGCGCGGTCGACGGACTGCATAAGCGCCGTGTTGACCATCCCCAAGGCGAGCGGCCAAACGAGCTTCAAGATGTCCAGATAGGGTTTCACGCCCTCACACCGTACGCAATCTGCTTTGTCTCTTCCATGCCGCATATTATACCATATGGGCCTCGCCACCCCTGAAGGGCGACGGGCGATTTGCTATAATATGCGTCGCGCGTTGAGCAAATGTGCCGCGCCTTGAGCCGGAGTG
>ONTV01000060.1 GCA_900320855.1 uncultured Lentisphaerota bacterium | reverse complement strand
CGACGAACAGCTCCTCCGACGCCGCCGCGACGGCCAGCCGGCGGACGCCTGATTCGGGGACGGCGACCTCGACGGCCCCGTCGCGGCTTGGCCAGAACACCTCCGTCGCGTTCGTGACTGCGTAGACGATGCCGCCGGACACGAAGGGGACAAGACGGAACGTCGCGTTCGGCATGTCCGCGTAGAAGCGGCTCAGCGGGAAGGACGCGGGAATCGGACGCCCGTTGACGGCGAAGTCAGTGCAGCCGGACGACCCCGTCGCGTGGGAGGTCGTCACGTAGCCGCCGACGGGCGCGGCCGGGACGACGATCGCGCCACACGTCACCTTGCCATCCTTCGCCGTCACGGGATTTCCGTCGAAGTCGATTTGGCGGTAGCCTTCGGGCACGCGTTCCTTCAGCCACGCGAAAAGCCCCGCGCTGACCGCCTGCGACGTCTCGAGCGGACGGAAGTCGTCCGCGCAGGGCGCCATCAGCGTCTCGTAGTAAGCCGCCTGGCTGCACGCGCTGGCGTACTCTTTGCTCAGCTCCGCGCTCACCACGCAGTTGGTCATGCAGGGCTTGTAATACTTGTCTTTCGGGCTGTCCGAGATCACGACGCAATTGAACGACGGGCCTCTCGCGCCGGCGAATTTGCCACAGCCGACGAAGAACGTACAGTTCACGGACGGCGCAGTGTAGCTATAGACGGGCGTCATGTCGAAGCCGTCGAACACGCAGAACCAGCACGGGACTTCCCGGACAGCCGCGCCGACGGACGAGGCGGAACAGCCGACGAAACGGCAGCGAGCGCCATGCCGCCGCCGGCACGCGCGACGCAGTTCGAGAATAGGCAGTCGACCGCATATCCCCTTGCCTTCGGGAGGACGAGAAGGCCCCCGCCGCGGTTGTCCACCGCATCGCCCGTGCCGGCCTTCGTCGCGCCGTCCGTGAGCGTGAAGCCCTCCAGGGTCGCCCCGTCGGCCTCGATGCTGACGCATCGCACGGCATTGTCGCCCAGGCCGCTGGTCGTGGCGGCGTGCGCGCCCCGGATGACCGTGACATCGCGCGTGGCGCGCCCGCCGACGGACTTGACCGTGACGGCCTTCGTGATGCGGCAGCGCGTCTGCACTCCGGAGGCGTCCACCACGGACTCGTCGCCGTAGACGCCCGGCAGCGCGAGAACGGTGTCGTCGTCTTTAAGTTCGGATATGGACATCGCGCCTCTGAGCGTCCGGCGCGCGTCCGTCACGGACGTGCCGCCGTTCGTGTCGTTGCCGTTCACGGCATCGACGTACCACGTGGCCGCAAACCCGCCCATGGCGGCAAGCGTCGCCAGCGTCGCGAGAAGCACTTTCGTCTGGACTGCGTTCATCTTGCGCCTCCTTTTCAGGTTATCATTTCGAGGTTTTGGCTGACGCCTTCAGTTCGACAGTCTCGCGTTCGGCGACGAGCGCCGGCGCGTCGCGGAGGGGGATTTTCCGCACGCCCTTGGGCAGGGCCCAGACGCCGCCCGTGACCAGGTCGACAAAGACCGGGTCGTTGAACGCCGGCAGCCCCGGCACCGTGACGTTCGGCGTCCAGGCGAACGAGTCGTCCGGCATCCGCCCGGAGAACCAGGCCGCGACAATCGGCCGCCCCTTCTTCTCGAAGCGCGCGAGCGTGACCGCGCGGCCGCCCGCCTTCGCCGTCGAGAGGCCGAGGGGCTTCACGTCCGCGTCGAAGAATCCATAGACGTTGCGCATCGCGTAGTAGGCGGGTCGACGGTAGACGAAGCGCTTCAGGAGGTCACTGCGGATCAGCCCGAAGCTCTGGAGCATGTTCGCGTACAGGTTGTCCGTAATCGCGAAATGCGAGGAGAAGAGGCCGCGCGCGACGTCGCCCATCGCCCGGCGCAGGACCCATTTCGCCTGCGACACCTCCGTCCACTGCCAGCCGCACAGCGCGTGCGTGAACTCGAGCTGCGCGGGGCAGCCGCACTCGCCCTGGAGGATGTCGTACTTCGGATTGAGGCTCTTGACCCACGCCCGACGTTCGTCCAGCGGCATGTGCAGCCCCTTGCACCAGTCCCACGACCGCTCGCAGGGATAGTGCGGCCCGTCGCAGGGCGCAGAATATGAGTCGTCCGGATTCGCGCGGTAGGGATGAACGGCCCACCAGCGGATCGCATCCTCGAGCCCCCTCGCCTTCACGGCGTCGTAGACGGCCTGCGGGTCCTTCGGATAGCGGCAGGCGGAGATGACGATCTCGGCCGCCGGCTGGACTTTCACGATGCGCGCGATCGTCTCCGCGCAGAGCTTCGCGTAGGCCTCCGTCTGGTCATAGGGCTCATTCCAGATCTCCCAGCGCGTCACGCGGTCGCGGTAGCGCGAGACGACCGTCTCTGCGTAGGCGAGCCACGCCGACAGGCCTTCAGGACTGCCCACGACATCCGCGACCTTCACGCCCAGCCAAGGACGCGAGCCGTAGAGCGAATTGCCGTAGCAGAGCGTGATCCACGGCGTGATCGCGTTCGTGACGAGGTAGTCGACCTGCGCGTCCAGCCACGCGAAGTCGTAGACGCCCTTCGTCCGCTCCGTCTTCTCCCAGCCGGACTGCAGGCGCGCCCACTTGACGCCGAGGTCGGGCAGGAACGTCTTGTACATCTCGAAGTTCGCGTAGTCGCGGTCGAGGCATTCGCAGCCGATCGACCAGGACGATGCGGCGATCTCGCCTGACCGGCGCGTGCGGAGCGTCCCGAGACGCGGCGACTCCAGCGGCGGCGGGGCCCCGTTGAACGCCTTCCAGACGACGGACGTCGTCTTGCGGCTCCGGACGCCGGGCGGCAGCCCGCCCACGTCGTCCTCGATAAACGGCTCTGGGGCCTTCGCGGCGGCCGCAGCCGCCGAACAGCACAGCGCGGCCAACGCCGCGAACAGGGGCTTCCGCTTCATTTCTTTGCCTCCTCATTCTTGATTTCGACGACGTCTCGGTTCGCGACCAGCACGGGTGAATCCCGCAGGGGAAGTGCCGTTTTGCCCGCCGGGAGCGCGTAGACACCGCCTGTGACGAGATCGACGAGCACAGGGTCGGGGAAGTCTGCGACGCCCGGCACGGGAACGTTCGGCTTCCAGGCGAGCGAGTCGTCGGGACGGGCGTCCGAGAACCAGGCGACGAGCACGGGACGCCCCTTCTTCGCAAAGCGCGCGATCGAGATCTCCCGCCCGCCCGCCACGGCCTTCTCGAACCAGAGCGGCTTCACGTCCGCGTCGAAGAACCCGTAGACATTGCGCATCGCGTAGTAGATGGGCCGCCGGTAGACGAAACGACCGAGCAGGTCGCAACGTACGAGGCCGTAGCTCTGGATCATGTTCGGGTAATGGTTGTCCGTGATCGCGAAATGCGACGAGAAGATGCCGCGCACGGCGTCGCCCATCGCCCGGCGCAAGACCCATTTCGTCTGAGACACCTCCGTCCACGGGACGTTGCAGAGCGCGTGGGCGAACTCGAGCTGCGCGGGGCAGCCGCATTCGCCCTGGATGACATCCCACTTCGGGTTCCGCGCGCGCACCCAGTCGCGCCGCCGCTCGACCGGCGCGTGCAGCCCCTTCGTGACGCCCGCATACGAGGCATCCGGATTCTGGTGGTAGGGATGGCACGCCCAGTACCGGATCGCGCCTGCGACGCCCTTCTCGCGGACGGCCTCGTAGACGGCCTCCGTGTCGGACGGGAAGCGGCAGGCGGAGATGACGATCTCGGCCTTCGGCTGGACTTTCACGATGCGGGAGATCGTCTCCGCGCAGAGCCGACCGTAGGCCTTGCCCTGGTCATACGGCTCGTTCCAGATCTCCCACATCGGCACGCGGTCTCGGTAGCGCGCAACGGTCGCCTCCACGTAGGCGAGCCACGCGGCAAAGCCCTCGGGATTGTCCACGAGCGGCGCCATCGCCATGCCGAGCCACTTGCCCGAGTCGTAGAGCGGGTTGCCGTAGCAGAGCGTGACCCACGGCGCGATTGCGTTCGTGACGAGATAGTCGACCTGCGTGTCCAGCCACGCGAAGTCGTAGACGCCCTTCGTCCGCTCCGTCTTCGCCCAGCCGGACTGGAGGCGCGCCCACTTGACGCCGAGGTCGGGCAGGAACGTCTTGTACATTTCGAAGTTCGCGTAGTCGCGGTCGAGGCATTCGCAGCCGACCGACCAGGACGATGCGGCGATCTCGCTTGACCGGCGCGTGCGGAGCGTCCCGAGCCGGGGGAGCGGCGGCGGGGCCTCGTTGAACGCCTTCCACGTCGTCGATGCCACATGCCGCGTCCGCACGCCAGGCGGCAGTCCGCCCACGTCATCCTCGACAAACGGGGCTTTCACGTCGGCAAGCGCCGTCGAACAGCACAAACAGGCGACCGGCATCCAGTCCAACCGCCTTCTCCAGCTCTTTCGTTTCATCTTCCTCCTCTTATCCTTTCGTTTTGCGTTGCGTAGAGGCCCGAATGACGAGTCGCTCGGGCAGAAATAGGCGAACCGGCAGACCGGATGGTCGTTCGACGCGGTGCAGAAGCCGGTCGAAGACTGCCTGCGCGATCTCGGCATAAGGCTGCTGGATTGTCGTCAGGGCCATGACCCGGGCAATGTCCATGCCATCGAAGCCGCCGATCATGACGTCTTTGGGAATCGCATATCCAAGCGTCCGCAGCGTCTGCGCGAAGTCCGCCGCAAACGCGTCGTTCTGACAGGCAAACGCATCCGGGCGCGGACGTCGCTTCATGTAAGCCCGAACAGCCTTCACGTCCGTCGGCTCGGCCCGAAGCACGTTTCGCGCGTTCGACCAGGGCCGTCCCGACTGGACGACGGCACTGGCGACGCCTCGCACACGCTCCATCTGGTTGGGGAAGGTCCTCGGAAGCATCGCCACATGGACGTTGCGCGCGCCTTCCGCGAGGAGATGGCTCGCAAGCGATTCGGCCGCCAGCGCATTGTCGATCGACACGACATCATGCCCGCTTCTGGCCGGCGGAAGGACGATATCGCTGTCGAACAGCACGACGGGTATCTTCGCCCGGCGGAAGACGGACACGATGTCCGCGTTCCTCGTGTCGTCTGCCGACAGGAACTCGACCGGATGGTAGATCACTCCCGAGACGCGCCGCTTGATGAAGTCGGCCGCAAGCTCGCGGACGTTGTGGAGCAACTGCTTCGGCTCCGTCGCGTCAATGTTCACGAACAGGAACGCGCAGTGCTCACGTTGCGCGATCCGAACGAGTTCCAAGGCAATCGGATTGAAATACTCGTAGCGAGAGACTCCCGGCAGAATCAGCCCGAACGTCTTCATTTCGGCGCGCTCCGTCACGAAGACGCCCTTCCCCTGAAGGCTGCGCACAAGCCCTTCATGCCGAAGCTCGTCCATCGCCTTTCTCACCGTCGTGCGCGAACAGGCGCAACGGCGGGAGAGCTGCATCTCGCTGGGGACGGCGCGTGACTTCCCGTACTTTCCCCCGAGGATCTCGCCCTTGAGAAGCGCGTAGACTTCGCTGTGCTTTGTTTTGGTCATCTGTCTGCTCATTGCGGTCTGGGAACATTATAGCCGATTTTCCGAAACGGATGTTAACTTGTCATGACAAGTTTTTCGCCGCCAGCTCGAGCAGGCCTGGCGGACTGAAGGCGCGACAGAAGACGGGTGCGCGATTAGTTCCAGTATCGGAACCAGTCGACCGAATAGACGGCCGGCAGCTCGTCCGGCGCCGGCTCGCCGACCCAGCTGTACATGATCTCGCAGTCGAACGTGACGTGGAGCGGACGATGGAATCGGTCGTTCGCCCGCGCGAAGACCTCCTCGCCGTCGATGTACCACTTCAGCTCCGTCGCCGTCCAGAGAAAGCCGTAGTCGTGGAAGTCCGCCGCCGGATCGAACGCGAGCGCGACCTTGCGGCTCTTCGCGGGCAGCCGCTCGACGCCGCCGTTCACGATTCCCTCCAGGTACGGCGTCTTCAGGCAATGCACCGTGCCGTACCAGTCGCGCAGCGCGCCGAAGATCTCGAAGATGTCGATCTCCTCGCTGAAGTCGCCGACGCGGAACTTCCGCTCGGGCGCGTCGGACAGCGGATCGTAGAGCCAGAAGGCGTTGCAGACCTTCGACCGCATCGTCCGCGCGCGGCAGAGGTAGAGGCCGTAGAACGTCTTCTCCTGCGCGCGCACGTAGGCGGTCGCATACGTCGTGAAGCCGCGCCGCACGTTCTCGACCGTCCGCTCGTCGGCCCGCAGCCGCCGCGCCGTCAGGTTGAGGCAGCCGTTCGAGACGGCTACGTTGTCGCGCGCGAAGAGGAAGCCGGACGAGCGCCCCTGAAAGGAGGCGACCCAGTCCGTCCACTTCGCCGCGTCCAGCACCGGGCCGTCAAAGTCGTCCGCCACGTCCGGAGGACGCGACGGCACGACGAGCGACGCGGCGAGCAGGCAAAGCGCGGCGAGCGTCATCGCCTCAGCCGCGCAGCTTCTTCACGAGCGCGGACGCATCCGCAGCCAATTTCTCGATGGCCGCGTAGTCGCCGGCCGCCAGCGCATCCTTCGGGACAATCCACGTGCCGCCGCAGCAGACGATCTCCGGGACGGCGAGGTAGTCCGCGACGTTGTCGAGCTTGACGCCACCCGTCGGCATGAACTTCACGCCCGTGAAGCGGAACGCGCCCAGGAGGTTCTTGATCATCTTGACGCCGCCCGCCGCCTCCGCCGGGAAGAACTTGACCATCGTGCAGCCGGCCGTGAGGGCCTGGGAGAGCTCGCTCGCCGTCGCGATGCCGGGGCACATCGGCAGCCCCTCGGCCTTCGCCGCCGCGAGGACGACCGGATCGAAGCCCGGCGCGACGCCGAAGACGGCGCCCGCCGCCTTCGCGGCCTTCACCATCTCGGGCGTGAGGAGCGTCCCCGCGCCGAGGATCGCCTCCGGCACCTCGCGCCGGATCGCCGCAATCGCGCCCGGGGCGGCCTTCGTGCGGAACGTCACCTCCAGGACGGGCAGACCGCCCTTCACGAGCGCCCGCGCGAGCGGCACGGCCTGCTCTTCCTTCTCGATCACGATGACGGGGATGATCCCCGCCTTGCCCAGCGTCTCAACCATGTTCATCTTGGCGTGCCTCCTTGCTTACTCGGATCCCAGCGCGAGGCCGACCTTCTGGAGGTCTGTCGCGTCAAGCGCGTAGACGGGATCAATCTCGATCGGAATCCCCTTCGGCACCTTCACGCCGATCGCGGCCAGCCACTTCGCCCACTTCGCCTGCAGGTCGGCCTGGCACGTCGCGGGCGAGTCGCTGCCTTCGGCGTTCTTGACGGGCGAGAACTCGTCCTTCGGCTCGAAGGCGAGGAACGCCGCGCGCTTCGCGTTCGGCAGGATGTCGAAGATGAACTTCTCGAACTTGTAGCCGTTCGGCTCCGTCGGCTTGATGAGCGCGCCGTCCTCGACGAACGGGATCTTCTTGAACGCGAGGTGAAGCGGCATCGCCTTCGCCGCCTCGCGCGCGAGGAACGCGCGGTCGAAGACGTGGATCGCCGGCGAGCCGTAGCGGAAGTAGAGGTTCTTGCCCGCCTTGCGAAGGCACTGCTCCTTCGTCATCTCGGAGTATTCGACCATGCGGTACGACGAGCCGAACTGCATCGGCATGCCGACCTTCTCGAACGGGTCGCGCTTCGCGCAGAGCTTGAGCGAGTACTCCGACTTCTGGAGGACGTGGTAGCCGATGAACGCGGGGTCGGCGATCTCGACGAGCGGATTGTCGACCTGGAAGAAGAAGACCGACTTGATGCCGCGCGCCTTCATGTCGTCGAGCGCGCCGGAGCGCTTGAGCGCCGCGAGAAGCCCGCCATGCCCGTCCGGGCTCATGAAGACGTGGCCGGGGGCGTCGAGGATGATCTTCCCCTCCTTCGTCATGCCGGGCCACATACCCTGCGTGAAGAAGAAGACGTCCTTCGGATTGAGGCCAAAGAAGTCGTTCTCCTCGAAGCAGCGCTGCGTCGCCGCGTCGTTCGCCTCGCTCGTCATCACGTAGAACGGAATCGGCGCGCCGTAGCGGATCGTGCGCGCGAGGATCTTGCGCGCGTGGAAGTAGAACAGCGGCGCGCCCGTGATCGGACCGATCGAGTAGCAGCCCTTCGGGCCGTCATAGCCGAGACGCGAGCCCTGCCCGCCCGCGACGAGCAGCGCCGCGACGCGGCCGGCCCTGAGCTCCTTCTCGCCGGCGGCGACCGCCTTCGCCCGCTCCGCGCCCGCGAGCTCGGCGACCTTCGGCGCCGTGCCCTTCGACGAGTCGAACGTGTCGCCGCCCGTCTTCAGCGCCGCCGCGCAGCGCTTCAGGCTCTTCGGGTCGAGCGCCGCGACCTGCGCGAGCAGATCCCTGCGCTCGTCCTTCGCGAGCTTCTTCCAATAGGCGAGCACGTGTTCCTGCCCGCACGACTTCAGCAGCTTTTCGGCCTCGGCGTAGTTCATCGCCCGTTCTCCTCTCTCCCTTCTCGTTTTCCTGTCCGTCACAGGCTCCTCGGCAGCTCCTCGAGCGAGTAGCACTCGATCGTGTCGCCGACCTGGAAGCCCTCGTAGCCCGCGAAGCACACGCCGCACTCCTGCTGGCCCGTCACTTCCTTCACCTCGTCCTTGAAGTGGCGCAAGGTCTGAACCTTGCCGTCCCACACCTGCGCCTTGTTGCGGAGGATGCGGTACTTCTCCTTCGCGACGAGCTTGCCGTCGAGCATCTGCGAGCCGGCGATCTTGCCGAGCTTGCCGATGTCGTAGATCGCCTTGATCTCGGCGTGTCCGAGAACGACCTCCTTGAACTCCGGCGGCAGCAGGTCGAGCATGCAGTTCTTGACGTGGTCCAGCAGCTCGTAGATGATGCGGAAGGAGTTGATCCGGACGCCGTCGTGGCGCGCCTGCTGCTGGACGCCCGCGTCGTTGCCGATGTCGAAGCCGACGACGATCGCCTTGCCGGCGGCGGCGGACTTGACGTCGGTGAGCGAGACGTTGCCCGTGCCCGTGCCGATGACGTTCAGCGACACCTTCTCGGACTTGATCTCGTTCAGCGCCTGGACGATCGCCTCCAGCGAGCCCTGTGTGTCGGACTTGACGATCACGTTCAGCTCGCGCTTGCCCTCGGCGGCCATCGCGCGCATGAGCGCGTCGAGCGTCGCGGCCTTCGCGGTCGAGAGGGACTCCTCCTTCTTCTCCTGCGCCGTCTGCTCGGCGAGCGTGCGTGCGCGCTTCTCATCGAGCATGACGCGGAACTCGCTGCCGGCCTCGGGCACGCCCGAAAGGCCCGTGCACTTCACCGGCATCGCCGGAGGCGCCTCCTTGACGCGGCGCCCGTGGTCGTCGATGAGCGCGCGCACCTTGCCGAAGTGCTCGCCGATGAGGATCGCGTCGCCGACCTTGAGCGTGCCGCCCGTGACGAGCAGCGTCGCGCACGGCCCGAGGCCCTGCTGGAGCTCCGACTCGATCACGAAGCCGTTCGCGCGGCGGTTCGGGTTCGCCTGGAGCTCGAGGACCTCCGCCTGGACGAGGATGTTCTCGAGAAGCGCGTCCACGCCAAGGCCCGTCACGCCCGAGACGGGGCAGCAGATGATGTCGCCGCCCCAGTCCTCCGGCGTCAGGCCCTTCTTCTGGAGCTGCTGCTTGACGCGGTCGACGTTCGCCGTCGGCTTGTCGGCCTTCGTGATCGCGACCATGATCTGGACGCCCGTCTGGCGGCAGACCTTGATGCACTCCTCCGTCTGCGGCATGATGCCGTCGTCGGCCGCCACGATGAGGACGGCGATGTCGGTGATCTGGGCGCCGCGCGCACGCATCGCGCTGAACGCGGCGTGGCCGGGCGTGTCGAGGAACGTGATCTTCTTGCCCGCGATCTCGACCTGGTAGGCGGAGATCTGCTGGGTGATGCCGCCGGCCTCGCCCGCCGCGACGTGCTCCTTGCGGATGTAGTCCATGAGCGTCGTCTTGCCGTGGTCCACGTGGCCGAGGAACGTGACGACCGGCGCGCGCGGCTTCAGCGTCTCGGGCGGATCCTCCGGAATGAGGTCGTCCGCATCGATCGCCTTCAGGACGGGCTTCGCCGCCGCCTTGTCGCGCGCATGCTCGATCGTTACCTTGAAGCCGTACTTCTCCGCGACCTTCGTCGCGACGTCCGGCTCGACGCGCTGGTTGATGGACGCGAGGATCTTCAGGCCCATGAGGTCGGCGATCAGGCGGTTCGGCTTGATGTTGAGCTTCGCCGCGAGGTCCTTGACGATGACCGCGCCCCGGATCGAGATCTCCTTGTTCGCCTCGTCGACGGAAATCCGGCTACCCTGCTCCATCACCTTCGGCGCGACGCGCGGCGCGTTTCGGTCGAAGCCCTTCTGCCCCTCGCGGTCCCTCCGGCCCTTGCGGTTGCCGCGCGCGGCGTCCTCCACGAAAATCGCGGGCTTCGGCGGCTTCGGCTTCGGCGCGGACGCGACGGAGATCGAGATCGTCGCCGTCGGGCGCGCGCGCTGGAGCGGCTTGAACCCGGCCGCTGTCAGGCCCGTCTGCGCGGCGGAAATTGTCGGCACGACCTTCGGCTTCACGCCCGGCGCCATGCGGATCGTCGGCTTGGCGGCCGGCGGCGGCACGGCGGCGGGCGCCGCTCCCGCCGGCTTGCCCGCCCCGGCTCCCGCCGGCTTCTTCGCCGCCGTCGGCGCGACGGGCGCGACCGCCGGCATCTCGACCTTCTTCCCGTCCGCCGCATCGCGGGCGATCTTCAGGTGCGCGTCGAGCTTCGCCTTCTGCGCGGCGAAGAACGCCGCGTTCAGCTCGGCCACGCGCTTCGCCTTGGCGGCGCGCGCCGCCGTCGCATCGGCCTTCGGCGCGTTCGCCAACGCCAGCTTGAGCGCGGCCAGTTCGCCGTCCTCGACCGTGCTGACCGCGCTCGACACCTCGACGCCCGTCTTCTCGGCGACACGCAGGACTTCGGCGCTCGTGACGCCCGCCTCCTTGGCAATTTCGCAGACTCGCATAAATCAGGCTTCCTCTTCCTCGTTCGCGTGCGCCGTCAGCTCGGCCACGGCTTTCGCCGCCGCATAGACGCCCTTCGCCGTCACTTCGTCGAGGCCCGTCGCCGCGATGAAGCTCGCCTCGTCCTCCTCGGCGATGCCATCGACCGTCAGGTAGCCCGCGTCGGCCATCTGCGTCGCGACGGCCGTCGAGACGGAGAACATCTCGGCGAGCTCCTTGATCGCCTCGGCCTTCTGGTCCTCGAACGAGGCCGTCGCCATTGACTTCTTCACCTCGACGTGCCAGCCCGTCAGCTTCGTCGCGAGCCGCACGTTCTGGCCGCGCTTGCCGATCGCGAGCGAATACTGGTCGGCCGCCGCGATGCACCGCACCGTGTTGGGCACGTCGGGGTCGATCTCGATGGACTCGAGCTTCGCCGGGGCTAGCGCCTGCGCGACGTACTGGCGGATGTCCTCGTTCCAGCGCACGATGTCGATCTTCTCGCCGGAAAGCTCGTTGACGATCGCGCGCACGCGGCTGCCGCGCTGGCCGACGCACGCGCCGACCGGATCGACCGACTCGTTCGCCGTCCGCACCGCGAGCTTCGCCCGGTAGCCGGGGTCGCGGCTCACGCCCATGATCTCGACGACGCCGTCGGCAATCTCGCTCACCTCCAGACGGAAGAGCGCCTCGACGAACTTGCCGTCCGCGCGCGAGAGCGTGACGGACGGGCCCTTCGCGTCCGGATCGACGCGCTTGACGATCGCGCGGATCGGGTCGCCGACCTGATACTCCTCCGTCGGGATGCGCTCCTTGCCGGGCAGCACCATCTCGGTCTTGCCGACCGTCACGTACGTGTCGCGGTGGGAGATCGCCGAGACCGTGCCGGAGACAATGTCGCCGACGCGGTCGCGATATTCGCTGAAGGTGTTCGTGCGCTCGGCCTCGCGGATCTTCTGGAGAATCATCTGGCGCGACGTCTGCGCCGCGATGCGCCCGAGCTTCGAGGCCGGCATCTCGACCTCAATCGTCTGCCCCTCCTCGACCGGCTCACCGTGGTTGACGCGCTGGGCCCGCGCCTTCGAGATGAAGCCGACGCCCACATCCTCGTCAGAGACCACGAGCGTGTCGTAGACATGGAGCGAAAGGTCCTTGCGGTCGATGGCGACGCGCAGGTCGTTCGTCACGTTCGCATTCTTGCGGGCCGCCTGGGCCAACGCCTGCTCGATCGCCGTCAGGACGATCTCGCGGCTGACGCCGCGTTCGCTTTCAATGTGCTGCACGACCGCCAGCAACTGACTGTTCATCGCCATTTTTCGCTCCTTAGTTTCTGTCAAAAATCAAAATATGCCCCCCGGCCCGACCCGCTGGATCGCCGAAAAACAGTGCATAGAATACCCTATTCGGGCCGAAATGTCAATGCGGCGACCGCCGCACATCGCGACGCGCTTACGCCCTCGCCTTCCGACGACAGCCGCCCGACACCTCCTCAGATCTCCTCGCAACAGGCGACGTCGCCGCCGTGGAAGACGACCGCGAT
>ONTV01000061.1 GCA_900320855.1 uncultured Lentisphaerota bacterium | reverse complement strand
CGCCGCATTGGCGGTCTGCCTGAACGGCCCGTGGCAGTTCAGGTTCGAGGAGGGCAAGGCGCTGGAGGAGACGCCGCGCGCGGCGTTCGAGGCGAACGATGTGATGGCGGTTCCGGGGTGCTGGGACGTCCTGCCGCGCTACCACCTGAAGCGCGGCACGGGGCTCTACCGCCGGACGTTCACGCTCGACGGGCCGATGCGGGACGCGGTGCTCGTCGTGGACGGCATGGGCGTGCGGGCGTCGTTCGCGCTGGACGGGCGCGACCTCGGCGTCCACGCCTACCCCTACGCGCGGCTGGAGATCCCGGTCGGGCCGCTCGCGGCGGGCCAGCACACGGTCTCGGCGGCGGTGCTACCCCTACGCGCGGCTGGAGATCCCGGTCGGGCCGCTCGCGGCGGGCCAGCACACGGTCTCGGCGGCGGTGGACAACGTCCTCGAATGGCCGCGCGTTCGGCTCGCGCGCCCGTACTACGACTTCTACTTCTACGGCGGGTTCTACCACGGCGTGCGGCTTGTCGAGCGCGCGCCGAAGGTGTTCGTGCGCACGCGCGACTACCGGACGGGGACGGTCGAGGTCGAGGTGTCCGGCGGGCGACCGGAGGGCGACGTCCTCGTGGACGGCAAGCCTGTCGCGGTTGAGTGGAAGGGCGCCCGCGCGACGGTGCGCGTGCCGGGCTTCCGGCTGTGGTCGCCGGAGGCGCCGGCCCTGCACGCGCTCGCGGTGCGGTGCGCGGACGCGGCCGTCCAGCCCGCCGCCGTGCGCTTCGGCGTCCGGCAGGCCGAGGCGCGGGGCGGGCGGATGTACCTGAACGGGAAGGAGCTGTTCCTGAAGGGCTTCAACCGGCACGAGTCGTCCCACCTCGAGGGGGCGGCGACGGGCGAGACGACGATGCTGCGCGACATCCAGAACCTGAAGGCCGCCGGCGGGAACTTCATCCGGGGCGCGCATTACCAGCAGAGCGAGCGGTTCCTCGATCTCTGTGACGAGGCGGGCGTCCTCGTCTGGGAGGAGTCGCTCGGCTGGGGCAACGGGCAGAACTACACGAACAACAAGTTTCCGCCGAACGAGGCGGAAGACCCCGCGTTCTGCGAGATGCAGGTGCACCAGACGCGCGAGATGGTGCGCGCGAGCTTCAACCATCCGAGCGTCATCATCTACGGCTTCCTCAACGAGTGCGGCAGCCAGAAGCCGGTCGTGAAGACCCTCGTGGACCGTCTGATCGAGACGATCAAGGCGGAGGACTCGGGACGTCTCGTCACCTTCGCGTGCAACATCGTCGACGAGGACATCTCCTGCGCGAACGTCGACCTCGTCTCGTTCAACGCCTATCCGGGGACGATTCCGGCGACGCCGGGGACGCCCGCGCAGCTGAAGGAGAAGGTCGAGAAGCGCTTCACGAGCGCGATCGCGCGCTTCCGCCGGCTCTACCCGGACAAGCCGATCATGGTCTCCGAGTCGGGCTGCGGCGGAATGTACGGCGTGCACGACCCGAACGCCTCGATCAACACCGAGGAGTACCAGGAGGAGTACCTCCGGGACATCCTCGAGTGCCTGTGGGCGAACCCGGACTGCTCGGGCTTCGCGATCTGGCAGATGAACGACGGGCGCACGCGCGAACGCTTCTGCGACAAGAACTGCTCGCCGATGTTCGGCGGCTCGATCGCGGGATGCTTCGACCAGATGCGCCGACCGAAGCGGTCGGTCGAGACGATCCGCCGCTTCTTCCAGGCGCGCTAGACGGCGCGGCGTTCGCGCCGCCGGGGAAAGGCTTCCGATGATTGCATATGTGCGAGGCGTTTTGGCCGAGAAGTCGCCGACGCGCGCCGTCCTTGAGGCGGCGGGCGTCGGGTACGAGCTGCTGATCCCCGTCTCGACCTACGAGCGGTTGCCGCGCGAGGGCGCGGAGGCGAAGCTCCTCGCGTACCACTGCGTGCGCGAGGACGACGAGATCCTCTTCGGCTTCGCGACGGCGCACGAGCGCGAGCTCTTCGCGAAGCTGACGGGCGTCTCGGGCGTTGGGCCGAAGATTGCGCTCGCGATTCTCTCGGGCGCGTCCGTCGGCGAGCTGGCGCTCGCAATCGCCTCCGGCGACGCGAAGCGGCTCGCGGCCGTGAAGGGCGTCGGCAAGAAGACGGCGGCGAAGATCTGCGTCGAGCTGCGGGACAAGGTGGACGCGCTCGCGTTCGCCGCGCGCGGCGCGGACGGGCGCCCGGCCGCCTCGCCGGTTGCCGCCGATGCCGTCGCCGCGCTTCGCGCGCTCGGCTTCAGCGACGAGACGAGCGCGAAGATGGTCGCCGACATCCTCGCGAAGAACCCGAACGCCGATTCGGTCGAGCAGGTCATCAAGCTCGCCCTCGCAAGCCGCTAGCGCGCGCACAGGATTCAAGGAGGCCCTTTATGGAAGAGATTGACTTCAGTTCGGACGACTTTGCGGACATCGTGGCGAAGGACGGGCGCTTCAACGCGCGGGCCTATGCGCTGCTGATGGACGTCGTCCGCTACCTGAGCGGCGACGACGAGCGCCACGTCACGGGCGAGGACATCCTCGACGAGTTCAAGGAGCGCGCCTTGGACCAGTACGGGCCGCTGACCTACACGGTTCTGACCGAATGGGGGCTTTCCTGCACGGAGGACATCGGCGAGATGATGTTCAACCTGGTCGAGGGGCGCCGCGTCGGGCGGGACGAGAATGACACGGCGGAGTCCTTCGCCGGCGGCTACGATTTCAAGGAGACGTTTCTGGCGCCCTACCAGACCTGACGGGTCGGCGGGCGGAATGCGCGATGTCGGGGCTTCTCCTCTTTTGCGTCCTTGAACTTCTCGGCGTGCAGGGCAACGCCCTGCGGGCGCGGGCGTTCTTCGACGCGAACAACGTGAAGGTGGGCGATCCGCTCGTCCTCACGATCGACTTCATCGGCGACGCCGACTTCCACGCGCTCCATCCGCCCGCGCTCGCGAAGGCCGTGGACCGCGCCGACTGGAAGGTGGACGATGCCTCGGCGAAGACGGACACCTTCCGCGACGCGCGGCGGCTCACCTACCGCGTCCGCCCGCGCCGCGCGGGCCTCCTGCGCTTCCCGGCGCTCGCCTTCGCCTACCAGGGCACGGACGGCGCGACGCGCACCGTGCGGGCGAACGAGATCCCCGTCCACGCGAAAGCCGGCGCGGACGTCGTCGTCGCCGGCATGGACGACGTGTCCGAAAGCCGCCTGCCCGCGCCGCCCGCGCTCGTGACGGATGCGGGCGTCGCGCTCGCCGACGACGCCCTGTTCGCCTGGCGGCGCGCGTGCGCGAACCCGACGGCGGAGGCCTTTGCCGCGTTCGACTTCCCGGCGGCGCGGCTGAACGAGGCGACGTGCGCGCTGCGCGCGGGCAACTGGGCGCACGCGCAGAAGGTCTACGCGCGGCTTGAGTGGCGGACGGGCCAGACGCCGGCGATCGAGCAGGGGCTCGTCGCCGCGCGCGCGCTCCGCTTCGACAATCCGGACGCCGAGCTGCCCGTCTGGCGGCAGGTGCTGCGTCCGCTCCTGCGCTACGGCTGGCAGGGGCGCGTCGGCCTCGTCTTCGGCGGGCTTGCCGCCGTCGTCCTTCTCTTCTGGCTGCTCGGACGCGGCATCCGCGCGCTCGCCTGCCTCGGCTTCGCGCTGCTCGTCGCGCTGCCGGCATCGGCGGACATCTTCCAGCAGATGGAGGAGCAGATGCGCCGGATGCAGCAGCAGATGAGCCAGTCGATGAGCTTCTCGTTCGGCGGGGAGGAGGCGCGCGAGCCGGTGACGGTCGCCGCGACGCTGGCGACGGACAAGTCCGAACTCCGCGTCGGCGAGCCGTTTGCCTTCGTCGTCTCGCTGGAGGCCCCGAAGAACGTCACGATCGGGCAGATCTCGATGACGCCGTCGGAACGATTCGGCCTGACGGTCACGGGACGCGCCGAGAACCTGGAGGACCTCCCGGCGAAGAATCCGTCGAACGTGATCCGCCGTCTCTCCGTGCCCGTCCGCTACGACGTGCCGTTCCGGGGTGCGCTCGCGTTCACGATTCGGGGGCAGGTGACGGGGCGTGAGACGCGACGCGGCGGACGCTTCAGCTTTACGTTCTCGAATTCCTTCGCCTGCGAAACGCCGCCGTTGGCGCTGGAGGTCAAGCCGCTGTCGGCGGACGGCCAGCCGGCCGACTTCGCGGGCCTCGTCTCCGAGGGGCTGCGCCTCCACGAGACGTGCGACATCCTCAAGGTCGAGACGAACGACGTCGTGACGATCACGTACCGGCTCGTTCCGAACGGCTACGTCCCCGGCGACTTCCTCCTGCCGGGCGCCGCCTTCGAGTGGACGCGGCAGACCGACCGCGACAGTCGCGTCACGGAAATCGAGTACCGCCGGTTCTTCGTCGCGGACGGCGCGGCGACGACGCCGAAGGTGTCCGTCCCCTACTACGACCCGCGCACAAAGACCTACAAGCGGGCCGAGGCGGGCGGCACGCCGCTTGTCTACGCCCCGCCGTCGCGGTGAGATTGGGGTCGCGCGACAGGGCCTCGTCGGCTGGGCGAACGCTCGACGGGCGGCTTTTTGGTATAATTCGCACCCAAAAGCAAAACGGAGTGTTCGCATGAAGTACGTTTCGACACGGAAGGGTCTCGCGGCGACAAGCGCCGAGACCGTCTTTCAGGGACTGGCGCCGGACGGCGGGCTGTATGTGCCGTCGGCGGTCGGCAAGGTCGCGGGAATCGAGGACGCCGTGACCTTGCGCGCGGCCGAGGATCTCGTTCTCGGCGCGCTCTTCGACGACTTGCCGGCGGACGTGCGCGCGGCGGCGGTCGATCGGCTCTGCGCGCGTTTCCCGGCGGGCGACCCGATTCCGCTCGTCGAGAAGGACGGCCTCCACATCCTGGAGCTCTTCCACGGCCGGACGGGCGCGTTCAAGGACGTCGCGCTCTCGATGCTACCGGTCTTCATGAAACACGCGGCGAACGGCAAGCGCGTCCTCATCCTGACGGCGACGTCGGGCGACACGGGCTCGGCCGCGATGCAGGGTTTTGCGGGCGTCGAGGGCACGGAGATCGTCGTCTTCTATCCAGCGACGGGCACCTCGAAGATCCAGCGCCTCCAGATGACGACGCCCGCCGACGCGAACGTGCACGCCGTCGGCATTCGCGGCAACTTCGACGACGCGCAGGCAGCCGTCAAGCGCATCTTCGCCGATCCGACGATCAACGCCGAGGCCGCTGCGCACGGCATCACGCTTTCGTCCGCGAACTCGATCAACACGGGGCGGCTCGTGCCGCAGGTCGCCTACTACGTCCTCGCCGCCGCAAAACTCGCCCAAACCCCCAAACCAAACCCCCAAACCCCCAAACTCCCAAACCTCCAAACTCCCTTTGACGTCGTCGTTCCGTCGGGCAATTTCGGCAACATCCTCGCGGCCTACTACGCGAAGCAGCTGGGCGCGCCGATTCGGAAGCTCGTCGTCGCCTCGAACGTGAACGACGTGTTGGCGCGCTTCGTGAAGACGGGCGTCTACGACCCCGGCCCCACGTTCACGGTCACGAACTCGCCGTCGATGGACATCCGCAAGAGCTCGAACGTCGAGCGGCTGCTCTGGATGCTCAACGCGGGCGACTGCGCGGAGGTCGCGCGGCTCATGCGGGACCTGGAGGAGAAGGGCCGCTACGAGCTCAACGACGCGGCGAAGGCGCGGCTCTTCGCTGACTTCGAGGGTGGCGTCGCGACGCCGGAGGAGACGGAGGGCGAAATGCGCCGGATGCGCGCGTGCGCGGACTACCTTCTTGATCCGCACACGGCCGTCGCGACGTTCGTCGCGAAGAAGCTGGGCTATCCGAAGGGCGGCGTGCCGTGCGTCGTCGCCGCGACGGCGACGCCGTACAAGTTCCCGGAGACGTGCCGCCGCGCGTTCGGCGCGGATGTCCTCGTCGACCCGCCGCCGTCGTTCCGCGACCTCGAACAACTGCCGATCGCCCAGACGAAAGTCTGTGACGTCGGCGAAATCGACCAGGCCGTGCGCGACCTCTTCTGACGATGCGCACGTCTTTGGGGCTGGGTTCTCGGTCGGCGGGGTGGGCGTTCCTCGTGGGCGGCCTCGTCGCGTTTTCCGTGCGGGCCGAGGCGACGAACGCCGTCTCGACGCTTGCGCCGGTCGTCGTCTGGGGCGCGCGCGAACGCGCCCTCGCCGCGTCCGTCCAGGACGCGCCGTGGGCGGCTACGCCGCCCGCGCTGTCCGTGCGCGCGCAGGGCGAGGCGGGGACGCTGACGGACCTGAGCGTCAATGGCTCGGCGTTTTCCGAGGCGGGTCTCCTCTTCAACGGGGCGACGGTGCGCAACGCGCAGACGGAGCACTTCAACACCGACTTGCCGGCGCCGACCGCCTGGCTGGGGCGTCCGCAGGTGCTGACGGGCCTTGGCCTCTTCCGCGCGGGCGCGGGGCATCCGGCGGGCTCGCTCGCCGTCCGCCTCGACGACCGCCCCGTGCGCGGCGGCGCGGCGACGCTTGGCGTCGGGCTGGACGGACTTGTCTTCGGGCGGATCCACGAGCTGGAGACGTTCGGCCTCGGCGACGCGGGGCGCGGGTGGGTCGGCGCCTTCGGCGAGGCCGCGCGGGCCGACCGGGTCGATGGCTACGAGTCGAATCCGATGTCGCGTGCGTCGGCGGGCGGGCGCTTCGGCTTCGGCACGGACGACTGGACGTTCGATGCGCTCGTCTCGTGGTCGTGGCGCGACTTCGGCTGCACGGGCGCCTACGGCGCGAACGAGAAGTATCCCGCATGGGAAGAGGACCAGACGGGGCTCGTCTCCGCCGACTGGCGCTACGACGCGGGCGACGACCAGGCGAGCGAGATCTCCGTCCTCTGGACGCGCGGGCGCGACGCCTACTGGCTCTACCGCGACAACCCCGACTTCTACGAGAACACGCATCTCGCCGACTCCGTCACGTTGCACGGCACGACGCGGCGGCATTTTGCGGACTGGGCGTTCCTCGACCTGCGCGGCGACGCGGACGCGGAAATCTATTCGACGACGCACCCCAACTATTCGGGACGGAATCCGAAGACGAAGTCGGAGAGCTTCCGCCGCTTCCACGGGTCGGTCGCCGCGCTCCCCGGCGTGCGGTTCGGCAGCTGGGAGCTGGCGCTGGGCGCGGCGGGCGAATTCTACAGCGACTACGACGCGACGTGTGCGCCGGCGGGAGGCCTCACCTACGTCTGGAGCGAGGCGTCGAAGGTGGAGCTCAGCTACCGCGAAGGCTGCCGGATGCCGAGCTACACGGAACTCACCTATGACAGCCCCGACAGCAAGGGCACGATCGACCTGCCGCTCCAGCGGACGCGGTCGGCGAGCCTGGACTGGACGTGGAACGCCCTCGCGGACGACGCGGCCCTGCGGTCGGCGCGGTTCGGCGCGTTCGCGATGCAGAGCGAGCGGCTCGTCGACTGGCTGAAGACGAGCCCGTCGGCGGGCTGGAAGGCGACGGCCCTCGACCCCGTGACGTCGTTCGGCCTTTCGGGCGACGCCGAGTGGCAGGCGACGAAGGCGCTCGCGTTCATGCCGCGCGGCGCCGTCACGCTCAAGGAGACCTCCACGGACTACTGGGCGTCGCGCTATGCGATGGACTTTCCGCTCGCGGCGTTCTCGCTGGAGGCGTCGTACCGCATTCTCGAGGGCTGGCGCGTCGCATATCGGCAGGGCGTCGAGGTCTGGAAGTCGAACCCCGTCCGGCGCGGGTCGCGCGTTCGCAACGTCTCGCGCGTCGAGACGACGCTCGCGGTGCCGCGCTGCGCGGGACTTGAGGTTTCGCTGGGGCTCTCCGATCTCTTCGACCAGGCGTTCGAGGTCTATCCCGGCCAGCGCGCGCGCGGCTTCACTGGTTTCCTGGCCGTCACGTACCGCTGGTGAAATCCCCGTGCGGCGCTTGACAGGATGGTTCGGAATCTGATAAAATTTTCGCCCAATTCTTCGGAACAGGCAGAAAAGGAAATATTGAGGGTTTAAGGCAATGGCCAAGACTGACATCACGGCGGACGAGCTCCGCGACCTCTATCTCACGTTCTTCGAGTCGAAGGGGCACAAGATCATCCCCGGCGCCTCGGTGATCCCCGAAAACGATCCGACCGTCCTCTTCACGACGGCGGGCATGCATCCGCTCGTGCCGTACCTGATGGGCGCGATGGAGCATCCGGCCGGGACGCGCCTCACGGACGTGCAGAAGTGCGTGCGCACGGGCGACATCGACGCGGTCGGCGACGCGGCGCACCTCACGTTCTTCGAGATGCTCGGCAACTGGTCGCTGAACGACTACTTCAAGAAGGAGGCGATCAGCTGGTCGTTCGAGTTCCTGACGACGAAGCTCGGCTTCAGCCCCGAACAGCTCAACGTCACGGTCTTCCGGGGCGAGGGGAAGCCGGGCGAGGACGGCTACATCCCGGCCGACGAGGAGGCCGTCGCGATCTGGAAGTCGCTGGGGCTGCCCGACGAGCGGATCTTCCGCCTGCCGCGCGAGGACAACTGGTGGGGCCCGGCCGGCACGACCGGCCCGTGCGGGCCCGACACCGAGATGTTCATCGACACGGGCAAGCCGAAGTGCGGGCCCGACTGCCGTCCCGGCTGCTCCTGCGGCAAGTACATCGAGATCTGGAACGACGTCTTCATGCAGTACCTCAAGAACGAGGAGGGCAAGTTCGTCCCGCTCGGCCGGCACAACGTCGACACGGGCATGGGCGTCGAGCGCACGGTCTGCATGATGACGGGTGCGCCGACCGTCTACGACACCGAGATCTTCCAGCCGATCATGGCGAAGATCGACGAGCTGCGCGGCGCGGGCGAGGCTCCGGGCTCCGCCCTGGACGCGGGCGAAGTCCTCAAGGCGCGGCGCATCATCGCCGACCACATGCGCACGGCGACCTTCATCCTCTGCGACCCGAAGGGCGGCGTGAAGCCGGGCAACGTCGGCGCGAACTACGTCCTGCGGCGCCTTATCCGCCGCGCGGTTCGCTACGCGCGCCAGCTCGGCATCGCCGAAGGCTTCACCGTGACGCTCGCCGAGGTCATCTGCGAGAAGTACAGTCACGTCTACCCCGAGCTCAAGGCGAACCTCGAGCAGTGCCGGCTCGACCTTGAGGCGGAGGAGAAGCGCTTCAACGCGACGCTCGACAAGGGCGAGGCGATGTACAAGAAGGTCGCCGAGCAGCTCAAGGCGCACGGCCAGTCGCAGATCAGCGGCAAGACGGCGTTCAAGCTCTACGACACGTTCGGCTTCCCGTTCGAGATGACGTGCGAGATGGCGGCGAAGGACGGTCTCATGGTGGACAAGGAGGGCTTCGAGGAGGCGAACCGCAAGCACCAGGAGCTCAGCCGCACGACGAGCGCGGGCGCGTTCAAGGCGGGCCTCCAGGACAACTCAGAGGTCGTCACGCGCCTGCACACGGCGACGCATCTCCTGCACGCGGCGCTCCACCAGGTGCTGGGGCCGACGGCGCTGCAGAAGGGCTCGAACATCACGGCCGAGCGCCTGCGCTTCGACTTCACGTGGCCGCAGCCGATGACGGCGGAGGAGAAGGCGAAGGTCGAGGAACTCGTCAACGGCTGGATCGCGCAGGGCCTCGACGTCACGAAGAAGATGACGACAGTCGAGGAGGCGAAGAAGGAGGGCGCGATGGCGCTTTTCGGCGCGAAGTACGGCGACCAGGTCTCGCTCTACACGATCGGCGACGTCTCGAAGGAGATCTGCTGCGGGCCGCACGTGGCGAACACGAAGGAGCTCGGCAGCTTCAAGATCGTCAAGGAGCAGAGCTCGTCCGCCGGGGTGCGCCGCATCAAGGCGGTCATCGGCAACCTGGGCTGAGGCTTGGGGGCGCGGGCGTGGCCGGCGAGACGGTCAAGTCGGAGGCGATCTGCCTGTCGGTCCGCCCGTGGTCGCAGACAAGCCATGTCGTCGCGTGGCTGACGCCGCGCGGCAAGGTCGGGACAGTCGTGAAGGGCGCGGTGCGTCCGAAGAGCTTCTTCCTCGGCCAGTACGACCTCAACTACACGTGCGAGATCCTCTACTACGGTCGCGCGCGCGGCGACTTGCACGCGCTGCGCGACTGCGTGCCGCTGTCCCGGCGGGACGATCTGCGGACGGACTATCGCGCGCTTGTCCTGGCGGGCTACTTTCGTCGGCTGGCCGCCGACTACGCGCCGACGGGCCCGGATTGCGGCGCGTGGTACGGCCTTCTGTCGGACGCGCTGGATGCGCTGGCGGGCGGGGGCGCGCCGGACGTCGGGCGTCTCCTGCGCTTCGAGCTGGACGCGCTGCATCTCCTCGGGCTCGCGCCCGAGATCGAGGCCGCGTCCGGGGTCTTCCAGCTGCGCGGCGAGCGGACGATTCCCGTCTCGCGGGCCGTTGCCGCCTACTTGCGGAATCCCGGACAAAATTCGTGCGATCCGCAAATCCCCCTTGACGCGGCACGGGTAATTGGTGTATTCTATCACTTCCACTTGGACTGTGCCCCCGACGTGCGGCGGACGGTTCTTGCGCTGATTTCGAAAACCAAGGAAAGCACACGATAAAATGATGAACATGAAGATGATGGGCGCCGCGCTCCTGGCCGGTGCGATGGCGGTCGGTTGCTCGCAGGAGAACACCACGGAGAAGGCCGTGTCCAACGAGGCGGCCCTGACGGTGAACGGCCAGACGCTCACGAAGGCGCAGATCGCGTCCGACGTCGAGAAGATTCTTGCGGCGCAGGGCGGCAAGATCCCCACGAACCAGATTGCCTACGCGCGGCAGATGTTCGGCAACCAGCTCGCGCAGAGCTTCCTCGTCGAGAACGTCCTTGTCGCGAAGGCGAAGGCCGAGGGCTTTGCCGTGACGGAGGCCGACCGCAAGGCGCGCGAGGACGAGTTCCTCAAGGCGGCGGCGAACATGCCGGATGCGCCGAAGTCGGTCGAGGACTATTTCAAGAAGTTCCCGCTTGGCGAGGCGCGGGCGCGGTCGGAGTTCGAGAACGGCATCCTCATCGACAAGATGCTGAAGGCCTACCAGGCCAAGGAGCCGAAGACGGACTACGCGGCCGAGGCGCAGAAGAAGATCGACGAGATCGTCGCGCAGAACAAGAAGGCGGAGACGGCCGAGAAGGACGCGCTGGCGAAGATCAGCGGCTTCAAGGCCGAGCTCGACAAGACGCCCGCGAAGGACGTCGCGGCGAAGTTCGCCGAGCTGGCGAAGGCGAATTCCGCCTGCCCGTCGTCCGCGAAGGGCGGCGACCTCGGCGAGTTCACGCACGGCCAGATGGTGAAGGAGTTCGACGAAGTCGCGTTCAAGCTGCCCGTCGGGAAGGTCTCCGACCCGGTGAAGACGCAGTTCGGCCACCATCTCATCCTCGTGACGAAGAAGACGCCGGCCGTCGCGGCGAAGGGCGCGACGCCCGCGACGCCCGAGAAGGTCCAGGCGAGCCACATCCTCGTCAAGGCGGCGGGCGTCCAGCCGCTTCCTAAGAAGGAAGACCTCGTGAAGATGCTGGAGAAGCAGGGCGAGCGCGCGTTTGCGCAGAAGTTCGTGATGGACCAGGTCCGCGCGGCGAAGATCGAGGCGGCGGAGGAATACAAGCACTTCCTCCCGGCGGCGGTTGAAAAGCCGACCGAGAAATGATATACTACTCCCTCATCGATTGAAAGGAAGAAAAAAATGAGCCAGCATGCATCTCTTAAGGGTTCCGGCAAGATTACCTCGAAGCGCAATGTCCTGAAGCGCTTTGAGCGCGTTGATCTCCTCCAGAAGCGTGGGGAGTGGAAGGAAGGCTGCCGTGGCCTTGGCCTGAAGAAGACGAAGCCTGAAGCCTAAGTCCTTTTCAAGGTCAGTATTGGTACGCCCGGATTTGACTATCCGGGCGTTTCTTTTTGTACGCAGGACATGACACACGGTCTGGAGTGAAAGTCTCCAATGGGCCAGTTAGGAGGAACCAAATAGCCGAGGACAAGTTTTCGCCCGCGAGGGCG
>ONTV01000062.1 GCA_900320855.1 uncultured Lentisphaerota bacterium | reverse complement strand
AGTCGCAAGAGGCCTTGGAAAAGGGCGGCGCGGACGCGCCGGAGGCCGCACCCGAAGCCGCACGCGAACCGGACGCGCCGCCGGAACCCGAAGCGAAAGACGAGGGCGAGCCCGATGCGCCGGAGGCCGAGCCGACCTCGACCGAGCCCGTTGCGCCGGAGGTTGAGCCAACCGCGACCGAGCCCGATGCGCCGGAGGCCGAGCCGACCGCGACCGAGCCGGAAGTTCCGGTCGAGAAGATTGTGGAAAAGGTCGTCGAGAAGGTCGTCGTGGACGAGACGCGCGTGAGGGAGCTGGAAGACCTGCTCGCCGAGGAGCGCCGGCACACGGGCGAGCTTCAGGCGAAGCTGGACGCGGCGCAGAAGGGCGCGGCGGAGCTGCGCGCTCAGGCCGAGAAGTCCGCGCGCGCGGCGCAGGAGGCGTCCGACCGCGAGGCGAAGCTGCAGGAGCAGGTCAGGGCGCTGGAGGACGAGCTGCGCCGCCTGCCGCAGGCCGCGAGCGAGGTCGCCGACATCCAGGCCGCCGTCTACTCGATCATGACGGGCGAGGCCGAGGAGCTGGGGCGCATCCTCGAGGCGGAGAAACGCGAGTTCGAGGCGTTCAAGCAGCGCCATCTCGAACGCGCCGACCATCTGCTGGAGCGCCGGCGCGAGATGCTCAAGCGCGCGGGGGCGAACATCGAGGACATGACGCGCAAGGCCCTGCGGGACCGTCCCGAAGACCCGCGCACGGCCCAGCTGCGCAAGGAGCTGGACGACCTTCGCCGTGCGCGCGAGCTGGAGTCGCTCGAAAGCGCGGCGAAGGTGCGCGAGCTGACGGTGCAGCTGCGCGAGCGCAAGGCCGAGGAGGCGCGGCTCGCGGAGAACATGAAGGACGTCACGCAGCTGCGCGCCGAGGTCGAGGCCCTGCGCGAACAGCTGCAGACGCGCGAGAAGGAACTGGTCGCCGAGCGCCAGCACACGGAGGACATCCGCCGCCAGCAGGCGACGCGCCAGCAGGTGCTGATGAACCGCCTGGCGACGCTGGAGTCCCCGTCGATCGGCACGGCCCAGTCGATGGAGACGAACCAGAGCCGCGAGGCGAAGCTCGTGCGGTTGCCCAGTTGGATGAGGCTCGGAAAATGAACGCGGCCGCAGCACTCCTTTTCGCCGTCCTGTCGATCTGGGACTATCCGGCGCGCTTCCCCGCGCACGACCGCCTGCGCCGCCAGTTCATGGCCGCGCTGCGCGGCGGCGACACCGCGACCATGGAATCGACGTGCCGGCAAGGCGTGAAGCTCCTGCCGGACGACCCGACCTGGCACTACAACCTCGCCTGCTCGCTCGCCTACTTCGAGAAGCGTCAGGAAGAGGCCTTCGACGAGCTGGAGAAGGCGATCGACTGCGGCTTCCGCGACGTGGACGCGATCGCGAAGGACGGCGACCTCCGACGGATCGCGAAGTTCCCGCGCTATGCGGAGCTGATCGAATACGCGCGCCAGATGCAGACGCGTCCGATTCTCATGGGCCCGCTCGCGACCGTGCCCGCGACGGGTGTCCTCGGCCAGCCGATCGCCCTCGGCGAGCAGAACCTCGGCTGGGACTTCGACGTCGGCTGCTTCGTCGCGCGCCTCAAGCTCGCCCCTGCGGCGGCGGGCGGGAACGCGGGCGACCTCTACATGAACCGCGACGGCGGGCACTCGCTCCTCAACGCGACGGCGTACCCCGGCCTGACGGTCGTGAGCCTCGACCGGGACGGCCGGGCGCGCGGCGCCGACCTCAACGCGCCGAACGTCCTCTTCCCCTACCCCGTCTTCGGCAACTGCTCGCGTGCGCTTCTCGGCAGCGCGGCATGGCGGTCGATTCCGCGCGCGCTCCTCACGGCCGACGCGGCGCACCTCGGACGGATGGCGAAGCTCTACCTCTCGAACCAGACGTGGGTCTTCCCCTCGAACGCGGACACGCCGCCCGTCGGCACGAACGGCGACGTCTTCGCCTCGCTCGCGCCGTACTGGATCACGACGGCGGGGCGCAGCTTCTCGGACCTGCCGTACCTGCGCGCCGCGCTGGAGGCGTCGCGCGCGTTCAAGCCAGACGTGAAGCGCGAGATCGTCCGTCGCGGCCTGCTCGCGCCGACGATCCAGACGCTCCTCCGGCAGACGCTCGTCGGCGTCACGAACGAGACGGACTACATCTCGGCGAAGGCGCATCCGACGGCGTTCCCGAAGGACGGCGTGGACGTCCGGCGGCTCGCCGCCGCCGCCGCCGCGCTGACGGCCGAGGCGATTCCGCCGCTCGTGGCCGTGTCCGTCACGCCCGGCCCGGTCGCCGCGCCGGCGGACGTCCCGGAGCTGACCTACGCGACGCCGTTCGCCTGGGCGTTCGTCCTGCGCGCGGCGGACGAGACGCGCACGTTCACGATCGAGGCGAAGGGCGCGCACGAGTTCGCGTTCGTGCAGACGCACGGCGTGGGCGTCGCCGTCACGGTCGAGCGGCAGGGGCCGCATGTCGCGAAGGTGACGCTGGGCCGGCGCGGGCTCTCGCCGACGAACCGCGTGGACATCACCGTCGTCGGCCGCAACCCCGGGACGGGCTGGGGCGCGCCGAGCTACGTCTCGTTCGCGCGCATGGACCCGTCCGCGCCGTATTCGGATCCGCTCCTCACGCAAGGCAACTGACATGAAAATCCTGTCTCGCTACGTCCTGAAGGAGTTCCTGGTCCCGCTGTTCTACTGCCTGGCCGGGTTCCTGATGATCTACGTCCTCTTCGACCTCTTCGGCTCGTTCTCCCGCATGTTCGAGGCGAAGATTCCGGTGAGGACGGCCATCCTCTATTTCTGCGGCTATCTGGCGCCCTATTTCCATTACATCGCGCCGGCCGCGCTGATGCTCGCGACGCTCTACACGCTCTGGACGTTCTGCCGCCATTCGGAGATCGTGGCGATGCGCGCCAGCGGCGTGAGCTTCCTCGTGATCGTCCGCCCGCTTCTCGCGGTCGCCGTGCTGATGGCGCTGTTCGTCGTCTACGTGAACGAGGTCTTCGTGCCCCGGAACGCGGCCTGGGCGTCGCAGCTGAAGACGTGCCGCTTCGACGCGCGCGCGCTGGCGCGCGTCGACAACATCGTCTTCCGCAACACGTCGGCGGCGCGGACGTGGCAGATCGGCGAACTGGCCGACGCGCGCGGCACGAGCCTGCGGAACGTGCGCGTGACGGTCGATCGTCCGGACGGCGGCGCACGGCTCCTGAACGTCACGGCCGCGCGCGCGGATTTCCTGGACGGCGAGTGGTGGTTCGACCACCCGCAGGTTCAGCACTACGACGCGCTCGGCCAGGAGGTCGCGACGCCGACGCCTGAGCTGGACGCGCTGCCGCTGCGGGGCTTTCCCGCGTTCGACGAGCGTCCGGGCGACTTCCTGGTGCAGAACCGTCCGTGGAAGTTCAACTCGATTCGCGACCGGCTGGTCTACCTTCGCGCCCATCCGGACCTGGACGCCGACCGCCGCCGCGACTATCTCTACGACGTCTGGGCGCAGCTGCTCTCGCCGCTGGCCTGTCTCGTGATCACGCTCTTCGCCATTCCCGCCGGCATCGCCACGGGGCGGCAAAGCGTCTTTCGCGGCATCCTGGGGGCGTTGGGCCTCTACTTCGCGTTCTACGGCCTGACGATCTTCATGATGGTCTTGGCCAAGAACGGTTGGTTCCCGGTCGTTCCGGCGGCGCTTCTGCCGGACATCGTCTTCCTCGCCCTGGGCGTCCGCGCCTTTCGCCGCGTCGCGTGAGGGCTGAGGGCCACATGCCACCAATCCGATCACACTCGCTATGCACAACCTGAGAGCCCTGACCAAGCCCCGTGTTTCCCTTTCCCTGGCCGTTCGGGCTCTTGTCCTGGGTTTTGCCGGCGTCGCCTTCGGCGCGCCGCTGAACGACGGCTGGACGGCCGACGGCGAGCCCGTCACGCTGCCGCACTGCTGGAACGTGGCGGACGGCGCGGACGGCCCGACCGACCCGAAGGCCTGGAACCACGACTCGGTCGGCGGCACGGGCTACGCGCGCAAGCGTGTCGTCTACCGCCGCGAGCTGCCGCCCGCGACGCCGGGGAAGGTGCGCTACGTGCGCGTCCACGCCGCGTCCATCCACGCCGTCGCGTCGGTGGACGGGCGCGAGGTCGCCCGCCACGCGGGCGCGTTCACGGCCTTCACCTTCGCCGTCCCGGCGGACGGCAAGACCCTGGAGATCGCCGTGGACAACTTCCACGACCCGGACGTGCCGCCCGTCTGCGGCGACTTCACGGTGTACGGTGGCCTCTACCGGGGCGTCGACCTGGTCGAGGCCGACCCGTCGCGCGCGTTCGTCGCGGCGGACGGCCTCTTCGCCGACGAGCTCGCCGTGCCGTCGGGCCTGCCGCGCTACGAGTTCCGCGACGACGGCTTCTATGTGGACGGCCGGCGGACGTTCCTGAAGGGCGTCTGCTACCACCAGGACCGCGAGGGGAAGGGCTGGGCGGTCTCGCCCGAGGACGAGGAGGCGGACATCCGCCTCATCAAGGCGATGGGCGCGAACGCGATCCGCACGAGCCACTACCCGCGAAGCGAGCGGTTCTACGACCTCTGCGACAGGTACGGACTCTACGTCTGGACGGAGATCCCGCTCGTGGACGCGACGACGGACTCCGCCGCGTTCCGCTCGAACACGCTCCGGGTCGCGCGCGAGATGGTGCTCCAGCACCGCCGCCACAAATGCATCGCGATGTGGGGGCTCTTCAACGAACTCTACCTCAAGAAGATGCCGGACGGACAGGCCGAGCCGCTCGTGCGCGAGGTGCAGGCGCTCATCCGCTCGCTCGACCCGCGCCCGACCGTCGCGGCGAGCTGCCGGCGGGAACGCAAGGATCTGCACGCCATCCCGGACGCGCTCGGCTTCAACCTCTATCCCGGCTGGTACGGCGGCGAGTCGTCCCAGCTCGGCGCGCGGCTGGACGACTACCGTGCGTCGAACGGGCGTCCGTGCGTCGCGGTCTCGGAGTACGGCGCGGGCGGCTCGCTTGGGCAGACGGGCGGGGACGGCAGCCGTCCGAAGCACGACGGCAAGTTCCATCCGCTCGACTACCAGCTCCGGCATCACGTCGAGAGCTGGAACTCGATCAAGTCGAACCCGCGCGTCTGGGGCGCGTTCGTCTGGCAGATGTTCGACTGCGCGAGCGACAGCCGGCATGAGGGCGCGCGCGACGGGATCAACGACAAGGGTCTCGTCGGGTTCGATCACAAGACGCTGAAGCCCGCCTACGAGTTCTACCGGCGCGAATGGACGGGGCCGAAGCCGATCTGGGCTGACCTGCGGATCGAGGTCACGAGCTCGCTGGACGGTTCGCGCCAGCCGGGCTTCCTGTATGTGCCGCCGACGGCGAAGAAGGAGAAGGTGCCGCTCTTCGTCGTTCTGCACTCGTGGAGCTTCGGCTACGACTTCACGCGCAGCCCCGGCGAGTTCGGCCTGTCGGAGTGCGCGAAGCGCGGCTGGGCGTTCTACTATCCGCACTTCCGGGGGCCCAATTCGCGTCCCGAGGCCTGCGGGAGCGACCTTGCGGTTCAGGACATCGTCGATGGCGTCGAATACGCGAAGGTACACGCGAATGTCGATCCCGACCGGATCTATCTGCTCGGCGGCAGCGGCGGCGGGCACATGGCGCTTCTGATGGCGGGGCGGCATCCCGAGATCTGGGCGGGCGTCGTCGCGGCGTGTCCGATCAGCGACGTCGGTCACTGGCACGCGGAGACGGGCGCGATGACGAACGGCAACGCGCGCTATGCGCGGATGCTGGAGAAAGTCTGCGGCGGCGCGCCGGACGCGCAGCCGGGCGAATACCGCCACCGTTCGCCCGTCACGTGGCTCGCGGCGGCGAAGGGCGTTCCCCTCCAGATCCAGACGGGCATCCATGACGGGCATCACGGCGACTCCGTGCCCTGCGGCCATGCCATCCGAGCCTTCAACTGCCTGGCGGCGGACGGCGACCGGGTCTCGGACGAGACGATTGCGTTCATGGAGCGGACGGAGACGGTTCCGCCGGGCGAGCGCTTCACGGGGCGGGATCCGTTCTTCCCGGTGCCGGCGCGCGAGATCTACCTGCGGCGGCAGTCGGGGAACGCGCAGCTGACGGTCTACAACGCCGGACACGCCGGGAACTACACGGCGGGCATCTGGTGGCTCGCGCGCCAGCGGCGCGGGCGTCCCGTCGACTGGACGCTGCCGACGGCGGGCGCGGCGACCTCCGGCGCGTCGGAGAGCATCACGCGGTAGCGGCGGCCGTTCCTGGTGCGGCGTCCCCGGCGTTCCCCGCTTCGGCTGTCGTTTCGTTTTTTGGTATAATACGCCGCACTATGGCGGAACAAGAGAAAGCGAAGCTGCTGGAGGTCGAGGAAGTCCGGCAGCGGATTGAGGGCCTGAAGAAGAAGGTCGGCGAGATGGCCGACTACATCAAGATCGGCGAGCGGCGCGCGAAGCTCGCCGACTTCGAGGCGCAGCAGGCGACGGGCGACTTCTGGAACAACCAGGCGAAGGCGCGCGAGGTCATTGCCGCGACGAACGCCGAGCGCGCGTATGTCGTGCCGTTTACGTCGCTCGAGAAGACGGTCGAGGACGCGGGCGTGATGCTGGAGCTCGCCGAGATGGAGGAGGGCGAGGCCCAGCAGACCGCGCTCAAGGACACGCTCGGCGAGTGTGCGAAGGCCGACGACTTCTTCGCGAAGCTCCGCCTCCAGTCGCTGCTGGGCGGCAAGTTCGACGCCTGCAACGTCTTCGTGAAGCTGCACGCCGGGCAGGGCGGCACGGAGGCGTGCGACTGGGTCGCGATGCTCTACCGCATGTACCAGCGCTACGCCGAGAGCCAGGGCTGGAAGGTCGAGGAGTACGACACGCAGGAAGGCGAAGAGGCCGGCTACAAGGACGTCTACTTCAAGGTCGAGGGGCCCTACGCCTTCGGCATGCTCAAGGCCGAGCGCGGCATCCACCGCCTCGTGCGCATCTCGCCGTTCGACGCGAACAAGCGCCGCCAGACGTCCTTCGCGTCCGTCGAGACGGTCGCCGAGATCAACGACGACATCGACGTCGAGATCAAGGACGAGGACCTGCGCATCGACACCTACCGGTCGGGCGGCGCGGGCGGTCAGCACGTCAACAAGACCGACTCGGCGGTTCGCCTCACGCACTTGCCGACCGGCATCGTCGTCGCCTGCCAGAAGGAGCGCTCGCAGCACATGAACAAGGAGAAGGCGATGAACATGCTGCGCGCCCAGCTCTACGAATACTACGAAGACCAGAAGAAGGCCGAGATGGACCGCTTCTATGGCGCGAAGTCCGAGAACGGCTGGGGCAGCCAGATCCGCTCCTACGTCTTCTGTCCGTACACGATGGTGAAGGACCTCCGCACCGAGTGCGAGACGAGCGACGTCAACGCCGTCATGGACGGCCACATCCAGCCGTTCATCGAGGCCTGGCTCCAGATGAAGGCGAAGTAGGAAATGGTCGAATAATCGAATGGTCGAATGGTCGAATTTGAATGAGTGGACGGGTGAATGGGGTTTGACGACAACAATCTCTACGGGCGGGCGACAGGCCTTGACCAGCGCGGACGCCATCGGACGTCCGCGTCGGCCTTTGACGCGGCCCTGAAGGATCTCCTGACCGAGAAGAGCGACTTCTTCGATTCGCTCGTCGATCGGTGGCGCGTCCTCTTCCCGGACGTGCCCGCGCGGCCGGGCCGCTACGAGGACGGCAAGATCTTCGTCTACGTGAAGACGGCGCCGACGCTCTTCCTGCTGCGTCCGAGGCTTCGGCAGATGGCCGCGAAGCTTGCGGCGTTGCCGGGCGCGCCGAAGAAAGTCGACCTCCGCCTGGAGATCCACGCGACGTGACGCGTAGGCCTGACTCGGACGTCGCGGCGCGCGGGAATTTGATATAATACGTTGCATTATGCGCAGCGTGACAATTGAACGCAACACGAAGGAGACGCAGGTCTCGCTCGCGCTCGACCTCGACGGGTCGGGCGCCGGAACGGTCGAGACGGGCATCGGCTTCTTCGACCACATGCTCGAGCTTCTGAAGAAGCACGCGCTCATCGACCTCACGGTCAAGGCGACGGGCGACCTCCACGTCGACTACCACCACACGGTGGAGGACGTCGGGCTTGTCCTCGGCAAGGCCCTGAACGCGGCCCTCGGCGACCGCCGGGGCCTGACGCGTTACGGGTTCGCCTCGATTCCGATGGACGAGGCCCTGTGCGAGACGTCGCTCGACCTCGGGGGCCGTCCGTTCCTCGTCATGCAGTGTCCGATGAAGCACCTCTTCGTGAAGGACTTCGAGGTCAAGCTCCTGGAGGAGTTCTTCCGCGCCGTCGCGGTCGAGGCGCGCGCGAACATCCACCTGCGCCAGGTCTACGGCGACGAGACGCACCATGTCTGCGAAGGGTTCTTCAAGAGCTTCGCGCGCGCGCTCCGCCAGGCGAAGGCGATCGATCCGCTGGAGACGGGCGTGCCGAGCTCGAAGGGCGTCATCTGACTCCTCGAGAGACAGCAACAGACAGCAAAGGAGAACGGGAACATGACACGACGGAACTTTCTGGTCGGCGCGGCGGCGGCGGGGCTGTCGGGCTGCGTGACGGCCGATGGCAGCGGGACGGCGGGCGGCGACGCGCGCATCCTCTTCGGCGCCTGCCGGGGGCCGAAGGACACGGCGCTCCTCAAGAGCGTCGGCTACGACTTCTGGGAATGGGGCGTCGGCGCGGCGTTCGACCCGACGAAGGACGACGCCTGGTGGTCGTGCCAGCGCGACTTCATCCGCGCGCAGCCGCTGCCGCTCCGGAGCTGCAACGGCTTCCTCCCCGGCAAGTTCCGTCTGACGGGCCCGGCCGCAGACTTCGAGCCGGCCCTGCGCTACGCCGAGACGGCGCTGCGGCGGGCGGACGAGGTGGGCGTGAAGGCGCTCGTCTTCGGCTCGGGCGGCGCGCGCAACGTGCCGGGCGACATGCTCGCCAGGGACGCGAAGGACCGCCCCGACACGGAGCGCGGCCGCGACCAGTACCGCGACTTCTGCGCGGCGCTCTGCCGACGCGTCGCCGACCTGAAGACGGTGTCGATCGTCGTCGAGCCGTTGCGTCCGAAGGAGTCAAACATCGTCAACTACGTCTGGCAGGGCCTGCAGATCTGCGAGGAGGTCGATTCCCCGCGCCTCAACCAGCTCGCCGACATCTTCCACATGATGATGGGCCGCGAGTCGGCGGACTCGATCCGGCTCGCGGGCGCGCGCCTGCGCCACTGCCACATCGCGTCCTACGAGACGCGCAGTTTCCCCGGCAGCGACCCGGCGACGGTCGGCCGCCTGCGCCCCTACTTCGACGCGCTCAAGGCGATTGGCTATGCGGGCGGCGTCAGCTGCGAATGCGGCTGGGAGGAGAAGGAAGACCTCGCGAAGAATCTTGAAACTGCACTCACAACCATGAAAGGACTCGTCTGATGGAACAGAACACCACCACGCGCCGTGAATTCGTGAAGGGCGCGGCCGGCATGGCCGGCATCCTCGCTGCTGGCTATGGCCCGTCCCTCTACGCCGCCGGCGCCAACGAGCGCGTCCGCGTCGCCTGCGTCGGCTACTCCGACCGCTTCCGGCAGACGCTCCTGCCGTGCTTCCTGCACCACAACAAGGAGCTGAACTTCGACCTCGTCGCGGTCGCCGACCTCTGGAAGAAGCGCCTCTTCGAGAACGCGAAGCCCGAGATCCAGAAGGCGGTCGGGCACGACGTCGAGACGTATTCGAGCGACGTGTCGCTCTACGAGAACGCGAAGGACATCGACGCGGTCATCATCTCGACGGCCGACTTCCAGCATGCGCAGCACGCCGTCCACGCGGTGAACGCGGGCAAGGACGCCTACTGCGAGAAGCCGATCGCGGAGGACATGTACTCGGCGAACCAGCTGCTGGACGCGGTGTACGCGAAGCGCGCCCTCGGCGCGATGAAGCCGGGCGCCGTCCTCCAGATCGGCTCCCAGCGGCGCAGCGGCGCGAAGTACAAGGCCGCACGCGACTTCATCACGTCCGGCAAGTTCGGCGACATCTCCTACGTGCACCTGACGTGGAACGTGAACCAGCCCCGCCGCTGGCGTCGGCCCGACGCGCTCGTCCAGTCGCTCAAGAAGGAGGACATCGACTGGAACATGTGGCTGCTGGACCGCGATCCGGCGGAGAACCCGTTCGATCCGCGCAAGTACCTCGAGTTCCGCCTCTTCTGGCCGTTCTCCTCGGGCATTCCGGGCCAATGGATGTGCCACCAGATCGACACGGTCGCGTGGTTCATGGGCCAGCCGTATCCGAAGAGCGCGGTCTCGTCGGGCGGCCTCTACCAGTGGGCCGACGGGCGCCAGAGCTACGACACGTTCACGACGCTGATGGAGTACGGCGAGTCGGGCGTGAAGGGCAAGGGCTTCCAGGTGATGTTCCAGTCGCACCAGACGAACTGCGCGGGCGGCGTGACGCCGAACAACGAGTCGCCGGTCGAGAAGTACTTCGGCCCGAACGGCTGCATCGACCTCGGCGCGGGCGCCGTCACGAACGAGGGCGTCGAGCGCGCGAAGCCGACGAGCGAAGACCTGCCGTGCCCGAAGGAGACGGTCGTGACGTCCGCGAACACCGGCGGCGACCGGCTCACGTCGGCGCACATGCGCAACTGGATGGAATGCGTCCGCAGCCGCAAGGACCCGAACGCGCCGGTCGAGGCGGGCTACAGCCACGCGATCGCGCTCATCATGTCCAACGCCGCGCTCCGCACCGGCATGCGCGCGACCTTCGACGCCGAGTCGCGCCAGGTGCTCGCGGGCGGCAAGCCGTGGACGGGCTACAAGTCGACGGCGGACGGCTGGTTCAAGAACCTGTTCTGAGGAGTCGGATGGTCATCTTACCGGCAATCGACCTCAAGGACGGCAAGTGCGTGCGCCTCCGCCAGGGGCGCGCGGACGACGTGACGGTCTACGGCGACGACCCGGCGGCCCAGGCGAAGGACTGGGCCGAGCAGGGCGGCCGCGAACTCCACGTCGTCGACCTGGACGGCGCGTTCGCGGGCACGCCCCGCCATCCGGAGACGATTGCGCGCATCATCGCGGCGTTCGGCGGCCCCGTCGAGGTCGGCGGCGGCCTGCGGACGCCCGAGGCGCTTGCGGCCGTCATCGAGGCGGGCGCGGCGCGCGCGATCATCGGCTCGGCCGCGCTCGACGATCCGGAGTTCCTCTCGAAGGCCGTCGAGCTCTACGGCGAGAAGATCGCCGTCGGCATCGACGCGCGCGACGGCTACGTCCAGACGAAGGGCTGGGTCGAGACGACGCGTGTGAAGGCGACCGACCTCGCCGCCGCCGTCGCGCGGCTCGGCGTGAAGACGATCATCTACACCGACACGGCGACGGACGGCATGCTGGGCGGCCCGAACCTCACGCAGATGGCCGCCATCTGCGACGCCGCGCCGACGTGCGCGGTCACGGCGTCCGGTGGCGTCTCCTCGCCGTTCGACGTCGAGAACCTGAAGGCGCTCGAACGCGCGAACCTGCGCGCGGCCATCGTCGGCAAAGCGCTCTACGACGGGCGCACGACGCTCCGCGAGATGAACGTCGCCGCGCTCTAGGCGGGTGGCTGGACGCGAAGATCGTCGTGCGCGTCGAGGACGACGACGGGCGCGGCGTGGACGCCTGGCGTTCGCTTTCCGAAGACCGCGCGGCGCCAACCGTGCGCCTCGGCGGCACGGACTCGGACTGAACACAGCGAGACGGCTCG
>ONTV01000094.1 GCA_900320855.1 uncultured Lentisphaerota bacterium | reverse complement strand
AGATCAGAACCTGCGTCGGGGCATCCGGATCGCCCACAGGCGCCGGGATGTGCTCGATGATGGTGTCGAACAGGGGCTTCATGGAGACGCCCGGGGAGCCGAGATCCAGGGTTGCAATGCCGCTCTTTGCAGAGGCGAAGACGAACGGGCAGTCGAGCTGCTCGTCGTTTGCGCCGAGGTCCATTAGGAGCTCGAGCACCTCATCGATGACCTGCGTCGGCCTTGCGCCGGGGCGGTCGATCTTGTTGATGCAGACGATGATGGAGAGGCCAAGGGCCATGGCCTTGGACAGCACGAATCTCGTCTGGGGCATCGGTCCCTCAAAGGCATCGACGACCAGGATGACGCCGTCGACCATCTTCAGGACACGCTCCACCTCGCCGCCGAAATCCGCGTGGCCGGGGGTATCGAGGATGTTGATCTTCACACCGTTGTAGAACACAGCGGTGTTCTTACTCGTAATGGTAATGCCGCGCTCCCGCTCGATCGCACCGGAGTCCATGACCCGGTCCACGACAGCCTGATTGGCGCGGAACACACCGCTCTGGCGAAGCAGGCCATCCACCAGGGTCGTCTTGCCGTGGTCGACGTGGGCGATAATCGCAACGTTACGTACGTCTTCTCTCTTCTGAATCATAAAAACCTCGTATTGACTGACAAAACAAATCCGGACAAATCCCGAAAAAGCCGGGCCTTGCCCTGTCTGAACCATTTCAAACTTATCCATTTTAGCATCGGCATCACAGTTCTACAAGAAAACAGAATATTTCCGGAAATTTGCCTGCAAATGAAATTGTGATGTGCCGGAAACTGTGCAGTTTGCCGCACTTTTCGGCACTTTCCGGCCCATTTGGGCGCTCTGGAAGGGATTTTCCGGGTAGCAGGGGCATGGAACTTATGATAAACTTGTCTTGGTCTGAAGGAATCAGCCAGAGGGCCGTCCTGCGAGACAGTGCGGCCAAAGGCGTCATAGACATACGACGCGGCAAGTGAGCCATCGGCGGCGCGGTATTCCATCACATTGCCGAAGGCATCATAGATCGGGACGAAGATCGTACCGTTGCGCTTCAGGTAGAGAAGCCCGCCCACACCACCGGCACCTTGCAAGCTGCCGGAAATGTCCTTACCCCAGTAGTATTCGATCCGATCCGACACACCATCATGGTCAACCAATTCGAGAACGACGTTCCAGCCGTCGTAGATGAATGTGTAAGATGCCTCGGACGCAACAAGGCGAACACGGCGACCCAGATGGTCGTAGTAATTGGACGCTACGAGGACGCCGTTGCTACGCACTTCCGTGAGTCGCGCGGCAGAATCATAGGCATACGACCAATCGCCGAACGAGACGAGGTTCCCGTCCGCGTCATAAACGGGTTCGACTGTTTCGCCGTCATTGCACACTGCGACGTACTGATTGAGGCCGTTCGCCACATAGGTATTCGTGACAGCACCTACGGAGGCGAACGTCGCATTACCGATATTGTCGTAGGCGTAGCCCTCGACCTCACCAGCGGCTGTCGCCCCAGTCACTTCGCTACGGGCATTGTAAGCAAACACATCTTCGTTGCGAGTTGTCGGACGCGAAAGCGCGTCATACGAATAAGCATAATCCGCACCCTGCGAATTCACGACCGCCGTCACGAGATCGCGCCTGTACGGGTCGCGCACGAGCGTCCGAACGAAGGTCGCTCCGCCCTCCACCGCAAGCGTGTAGCCGGTGTCGTAGCCGTCGCTCGAATAGGCGTAATCGACCGTCACCTCGCCGTTCGTGACGCTGCCAATGCGTCCATCTGGATGATAGGCGAGATTGAGACAGGAGGCCAGACCTGAATTCTCAATTCCGAACGAAGTGATGCGGCCCTGATCGTCAAGTCCGCGAAGGAGTGTGTAGTTCGTGACGCCGATTGTGACCAATTCGCTCGTGGCGATTCCGCAAGGGGCAAGGGCGTAGGCATACGCGGCGTTTCCGTTCGCCGCGGACGCTTCGCGTCCATAGGCGTCGCGCACATACGTCACGTTGCTGGCGTCGTCGTATTGGACGCCGACGAGCTGACGCTTCGCATCGTAGATGTTGCGAGTCCAATGACCGTCAGCCGTGCGCGTCGTTTCAAGGAGTCCATCGGGCGTGTATTCGTAAGTGACGACGGAACCGTCCTCGTAGGTCTTCGACGTGCAAAGGCCCGTCGCCGGATCGTAAGCCCACCGCGTCATGTCCCATTCGTCGCCACTCCTGTTCGTCCACATTGCGACGCGGCGGTTCTGCGAATCGTAGGCGTAGCGCACCGGATAGGTCGCCCCTTCTTCAGAAACGACATTGTCGTTCGCGTCGTAGGCCGTCACGGTTTCAACGCCAAGCGCATTGACGGTCAGCATCTTGCGGCCAAACATGTCATAGCCGTAACGCTCAACAACCGTTTCACTCTCGTTGGTGAAAGCGCGTTTCTCCACAAGGTCACCCAATTGATTGTAAATGTACGACTCAAACGGGATCTGCGTTGCGGCGCGTTGAGGACAACGCGCCCTACCGACACAACGGCCGAGCGCGTCGTAGGAGGAAAGCCAAATCACGTCGTCAGCTTCCTCATCGACCACAAGACCGCAGTTCCGCCGCGTGACGGTCGGCAAGGCGACAGACGAAGTGCGCGTCTCGGTCGTAATGCCGGTCGCTGCATCGCGCGTCTTCTCCTCTGTCGTGCTTGGACCATTCTCCTCTGTCGTCTCGACGCGGGAGATCAGTCCATCGCCAAGGCCGGAAAGCCGTTCGCGAACAACCGTCAAAGCGTTCGTGTCCGGTCCGACCGTCGCTTCGCGTGTCACGCGCCAAACAACACCCGATGCAACTTCATATGAAATGTCGCTCCGCTTGGTTACGCCATCCTGGACACTTCCAATCTTCTCGCCCTGTGCGTCGTAGAGGTACGCTGCCGAACGGCTTACAGAACCTGCCTCGAACAACGTCGAGAGAGCCCGCGACGAAGTGCCATCGTAAGCGTATGTCCAGACACCGAGCGGCGTTTCGGACGAAACAAGCCGTCCGAGCCAATCGTAAACGGCGATGGAGTTCGTGACTGTGCCGCAGTCCGGCGAAGTGGTAACGGCGAAATCGATCCGGCAACCGTCTGCGGAGTAATCAGTGAAGCGGGATTCTTCCGTCCAATCGTGCTCGCCCCATTCGCGGCGGGTGGACGAGCCGCCGCCGAAGACACTACGGGTCTTGGTCGAAGTGACGCGGATTCCGTTCGTGAAGACCGTTTCGCCCGTCTCGGTCCCGCCCGCAACAAGATCCTTGCGGCGGATCGTCTCGACGCCGCGGGCATCGGTGTGGACGGCGTAGTCGCTGCCGCCGCAGGGGTAGTCCGTCGTATCGACCATGACCGCCTTTCCGTTCGACGCGGCGAAGTCATTCGCCTCTCCGGGCGTGTGGCCGACATAGACAAGCGTATTCGTCTCACGTCCGAGGCCGTCGAAGAAGTGCTGGACGACGCGGTAGCCGCCGTTGGTGCTGATGTCGGCAAGCCAGACCTCTTCATCCGCATTGTAAATCTGATCATAGCCGGTCACCGCAGAGCGGAGCGTCTTGCGCCCTTCGCGGTCACGGCTCCACAGGAGTCGGCAGCACGAATAGGCGTTCGTGAGCGATGTGCCGTCCGAATAGGTCGTCGAGCGGAGGCGGTTCTTCTCGTCATACGTCGAACGCTCCTCGGACAGCACGATGCCGCCCGCCGTGAGGCAGGTCGCCGTCCGAGTGACAAGACCGTAAACGGGGTCGAAATCGGTCTGCGTGTAGGTCGGGAACGCATTCGAGCCGAAGTACCGGCGGGAGGTCTGCGTCACGGCATTGTCCGATGTCGTGTAGGTGTTCTCCGTATGGACGCCGTTTTCATCGAGGGCTTCGGCGATCTGGTTGCGCAGGACGAGCGGCGTCGCCTCGCCGTCATCCGTGAACGTCTCTTCGTAGGAGTAGGCGTTGCCCGCAGCCGACGGAGATGCGAGCCCTGCTGACGATGCCGCCCGCCACTTCTCGGCCCTCACCGTTTCGTAGCCGGAGAATCCGCGCGTGTATCGCCACCACCTCCGACCGATCACCGTCGCCGTTCCGCCGGTCACGACAAACTTCGTCTCGCGGCGGGCGCGGCTGTCGTCATTCGCGTTCGCATCGTCGCCGTCCATCGGCGTGTAATCGAAGACCGTCACGAAAGCGTCGGCAAGACCGGAGTAAGCGGAAATCCCGCCCTCTCCGTCAGACCACGGGAAGGATCCCGGCACATTCGACCCGTTGCGCTGTTCGACGCGGAGGACTTCGCGTCCGAACTCGTCGAAGTCGTGGTATTCCCACGGACGATCATTGCCCGTCAGGAGTCGCAGCTGGCCGTGCCGCGCCCTATGCTCGGGGTCATGCCAGTAGTCGGCTTCGCGGACGCGGTTGTTGAGCCCCGTCCACTCGCTCCGATACGTCTCGCGGAGGACGGCGTTCTCGCACTCGCCGATGCGCCGCGATTCGGTATAGGTGGACGAAAGCTCGTAGCCCGCGGCATCGTAGATGGTCCGCCACTCGCGCTTCGCACCGTCCCACGGATCATTGAGCCCGTCCTCCTTCTGCAACACCTCGAATATCTGCTTCAGGTTGTCGAAGCGCGTCCAGTTCCCGTCCTCGTAGATGTAAGTCCAGTCCTCCAGCGGGTTGTCCAGCTTGCTGATCTTGCGGACGCGGACGCGGGACGCGCTGCCGTTCTCGTTCGAGAACTCCCACGTGTGGTCGAGCGTCTGCGACTCCCTGTCGCGCACCGTCAGCCGCGTCACGTCCCCGTCCTTCTCGATCACGATGTCTCTGCCACGCAAGTCCCTACAGACGATATGCCGGTAGTTGTAGTTCGTCGTGACACTGACATCGGCATCGTTCCTGAACTTGTAGAGGAACGTCGAGGGCATGACTGTGATCGGGCCTTCAGTCTTGAACCACGCGAAGCCGGACACCTGCCCCTTGCGAGGCGCACCGACGCAGACCTTGAACGCGAGCGAACCGAGACTCGTCCCCTCGTCGCCGTATTTGCAGACGCCGCCCGTGCAGGTGTCCTCGCACGTCTGGCACTCGTCGAGCTGCGACAGAAGTTCCGAATGCGTGTAGGTTCCGACGCATCCGCTGTAGTCGCGGAGGTGAAGCGCCTCGCCCGACCAGATGACGTCATCGCCGATCTTGATCGTTCCGAGGCACTTGTCCTCGCTGCTGATTTCCCAATCGCAAACGAGCGGCCAGTAGTCACCGAATCCGGTTGCCACGCCCGGAGTGCAGTTGCAGACCAAGCCGCCGAACACATCCCTCGACCAGTTTCCCCACAGGCACTTGCTGTTGAGCGGGTAGGTTTCCTCGTAATAGTAGGAATCGCTCGACCAGTCATAGCCAAGGTCGATACCGGAATAGCAATGATCCTCGCCATACCACACCGACGGCGAGAGAATGAGAAGGACGTGGTTTCCGTCGCCGTTACCGGAACCACGGAGGAGCCGCCGCGCCGGAGGCATCGCGAGCGTCGCCGGAAGTTCGGGGAACGGATAGACGCCCGGACGAGAGGCGAACAGGGAGCCGCCGTTTTCGTCGCCGTCATAGGTCAGGTCGCCGGACGACTGCATTTCGTCCAAGACGCTCATGTCGCGCTCCTCTTCGGAGAGCGGCGCGTGACAGGGGCGGTGCGAGCGGTCAATGTCAAGGCTTACCTGCGAATCGGAGCCATCCGTGAAGATCGAGTATTTGACGCCCTGATAGTCGATCTCGCTACCGCCGTTCACCTTGAACTCGGGCGTGTAGGCGATCAGGTAGAGCGGGGTCGCCGTGCGGACAAATGCGCTCGTCGCACGGAGGCGGAGCGTGATGCTCGCCGTCTCGTTCGTGGAAAGCGGGATGCGCCAGCTGTCGCCGCCTGGCGAACGGGCGACGCTGCCGCCGTTGCCGTTCGAGTCCTCCCATTCAAGGCGCATCCCCTCCAGCATCCAGCCCGCCGCCGAATCCGGCGCGGCGGAAACAAAATACTGCTGCCACGGAGAGGTCTTGTTGATGCGGAAGGAACGAGTCCAGAGGACGCCGCCCGCGCTCGGCAACTGCGCGGCGAATCCGTCGAAGAGTTTCCAAGAGACAAGCGAGTTGGTGATGTAGGTGACGGCTGTCGGCGCGGCGTTCGTCGGATTGATGCCGGCGAGGATTTCCGTTTCGAGAGAGAAGCCGTCCTCCTTGACCTCGGCCGGATCGTCGATCACGCTCGTTTCGCCGAAGTAGTGCCGCTCAAGGTTGTCGTCGATCCCGTCGTGGTCTTCGTCGACGAATGTGTTCGAGGTCGTCGGATCGGGATCGATGCCATCGACCAGCCCGTCGCTGTCGCTGTCGCGGCTGTTCGGATCCGTCCCGTCCGCGATTTCCTCGCCGTCGGACTTCCCGTCGAAGTCGGAGTCGGCAAGGTCGGGATCCGTCCCGAGGTCGAACAGCTCCACCTCCGTCGGAACGCCGTCACCGTCCCGGTCGGGATTGATCAGGTCGCCCAGCGTCACCCGTGCAAACTTCAGCGAGGTGAGCGAACGCCCGACCGTCGGGGCGAACCACTCTCCTTTTCCGTTCTTCACGCCGATCGCCACGTTCGTCAGGCACTCGTCGGACGGGAGCCGCGAAAGGTCGTAGCGGTAGATGAACGAGCCGCCCGGACGAAACTCGACCTGGAACGAAACGGGATTCGTCGGCGCACGATCCAGCAGCACGTTCTGCCAAGTGCAGATGAAGGCATTGTTCTCGCCCATCGCCTGCCAGTAGATGCTGGGACGATTCGCTTCGTCCAGCTCGCCCCAGTTCGCTTCGGGCGGGACGCCGAGCGATGCGGCGAACGGCGCGAAGAACTGATCGGGGTTGGCCGTGTCCGTCATCACCTTGCCGGACGCGAACGCGGCGAGATTCGTCACGAAGTTGTTTCCGAACGGGAACGTCCAATCCTTGAGGTCGGTGTGGATCCTCGCATTCGCCGCGCCGTGCAGCACCCAGTTGGTCGCGACAAACGCCCCCTCCGGCGCGGAGAAGTCGAATGTCTCGTTCGTGCCGATGCCCTGAATCGTGAATCCCGCCGCGCACATCGAATGCGTGATCCGCGAAAGATGCGAGATCGGCGCGTTCGTCGGAATCTCCGGCTCGGTGTCGTCGTCCTCGCCGCCGGTCTCGCCCTGTGTCGGCGCACCGCGGAACATGCCGAGCATGAGCGCACCGCCGACATCGTTCGTGCCGTCCGCGTCCCCTCCGATCCAGCCAACATCGTTCGTGTTGCTCGCGTCGCCTTCGACCTGCGTCACGTCGTTGGTGGACGAGCCGCCCGTGTCATCGCCGCCATCGCCGCCGATACCCGGCTTGTCACCAGCCCAAACGGTCACTGCAAGAAGCACGGAAACGATCATCCCCTTTTGGAAGCGAGACAAACCACGCCACTTTTCCAAAAGCGGTGAAAAGAGACCGGTTTGTGCGAGCGCGGCGACCGCCGACCAGCCGAGCAGAATGACCGCGCCCCAAACGAGGAACCTGACGACATAAACCGAGTCGATGAACAGTTCCCACCTCCCTCACTTCAAATGGATGAGAAACCCGCTGGATCGCACATCGACCTCGAACCGCTCGCCCTGCACATCGACGCCGCGGGCGGTGAGTTGCATCAGGTTCCAGTTGCGGTCGTAGAGCCAAGCCGGAGTTTTCGTCGAAACGGACGCGAACGCCACGCACACCTCGTTAGACGCGGTAAACGCCTTCAGGACCTTGCCGCCCTTCCGCACGTCATAATGCCACGCGAGCGAACGGGCGACATCGTTCGTCCCGACGTTCGCCTCTTCGATCCGCTCTCCCGTGCGTAAGCGCTCGATGAAGTAGCGTCCGCACTCCCAGCCGACGATCACATCAGTTTCATGCGGCGCGAGACTGCCGTCCTCGTCCAGATCGCGTCCGAACGCCACCTCGACATTGTTCGAGGGAGTACCGTTGAAGTCCAGCCGGAAGTCCAACCCCCGCAACCCGAACGCCGGTTGCTCCAGCCGATGCGTCGCCGATGCCTCGGTATCGATGAATTCGGGAGCCGCCAACTTCGGCAATTCGACACCCACCGCCGCAAACGGCAAGGCCAAGCAGAGTAGGAGTGATTTCATACCCCATATTATACCAATTGCCGCAGACGGCTGTCAGAAGCTCGGGTGCGATTCTAAACCGTTGAGCAGCTTGCGCGTAGCGCGGTTCATACCGAGGCCTGCGCCGACCTGCTCGCCCGACCCGCAGTTCGCGGGCACCCCGCCGGCATGATTTCGACGCGCGCGCCTTCACGCGCGCCCTTTACCGTGGC
>ONTV01000079.1 GCA_900320855.1 uncultured Lentisphaerota bacterium | reverse complement strand
TGACGGCAACCTGCACGGGAGCCGTGTACGTCAAGGCGCGCGTCACCGTCAGGGCACCGGCGTTTCGCGCCGCGTCCGTCGGCACTTCGACCAGGGCGTTCTTCCCCAGCGTCAGCGTAGCGACCGACGGCTTGATGTCCGCGCCAGCGGACGCAATGATCGCGGCATCACCCGGCAAATCCGTCCCCGCCAGCTCGACGGAGCTGCCGTCGCCGGCCACCCCCGAAGAGCCAATCAGAAGGCGAGTTCGGTCGCCCATCCGGATCTGGCCCTTGAAACCGTCTGTCTTCCCTTTCAGCGCCAAGCGCGGGCGGATCAGGACATTCTGGCGAGACAGCGAGCAGGTCTCCGAGACAGGCGTCCAGTTCCTCGTGTTTCCCGAAACGACAATGTGCGCCGTCGCCTCGCCCTTCAGTTCGCCAGAGACTTCCATGCCCGTGTTGCGGTTTTCCCCGCAAGCGAGCGTCACCGTACAGGAACCGAGATCAAAGACTCCGCCGATCTTCATCGCGCTGTGCGTACTGTCCGAAACGTCTTGCACAGACGAGGCACCCGTGTAGCTGCTGATGTTCGCATCGGCTTCCACGCGCAGCGTCTTGAAGTCAAGGATGCAGTCGCGGCGCGAATACGAGACCATGCTTCCGCCCCGCAGGATGAGGCTGTCGCCCTTGAACGTGTCCGCCGTCGCGGATGCGGGCGTGCGCAGAACGCGCCCTTGACCAATCACATAGTCGTACCCTTCAGAAATCTTGTCGATGTCCCCATTCCAATAGCCATGTCCATCAAGGCACGTCCAGGTCGTCGCATAGGACGTTCCATTGCCAAAGCCGACAAACGCGCCGCTACCGTCAAAATCCTTCATGTTGTTCTGCTGCAACGTGACCTCCGCCGCTGCGCACGGGCACGACAGTGTCGCACAGAAGGCTCCGAGGAACAGGCTCCATTGGAGAGGTCTTGTCTTTCTTGCCATGGTCTTATCCTTTCGCTTTAACATGGATTTGGTGGATTACATGGAGACGGATGCGCGGAAGCGGAGCAGCGCCTCCAGGAAGTAGTAGTCGCCGTAGCTGAGCGGTGTGTCGATCTCCGAGTCGCCGGGCTTGTGTCCGACGCCGTGCTTGAGCAGCCAGTGACCAATCTCGTCGCCTTCCGAGAAGTAGGCGGGTGAGGCGAGCGCGAGAAGCTGCTTCACGGCGAACGCCCGGTACGCCGCGCCCTTCGCGCCGCCGACGAAGTCCGCAAGTTCCAGGAGTGCCGACGCCATGACCGCGCCGGCGGAGCTGTCGCGCTCCTCGCCAGGCGCGCCAAAGTCCCAGTATGGGATGCCGTCCGCAGGCATGCCGGGATGGCCGATCGCGAAGTCCGCCACCCTCTGGGCGAAGGCGAGATACGCCGGATCCTTTGTCTCGCGGTACATCATGGCGTAGCCGTAGATCGCCCAGCTCTGCCCACGGCTCCACGCCGTCCGGCAGGAGAGGCCCTGTCCGCGCCTGATATCCTGTACCGAACCGAGAAAGCCCGGCCGTTGGTCGTAGTCGAGGACGTGGTAAGTGCCGCCATCGGCGCGGAAGTGGTTCTGTCGCGTCTTCGTCGCATGACCCCGCGCAATCGCGTCGAAGCGCGGATTCCCCGAAATCTTCGAGGCCACCTCCAGCAGTTCGAGGTTCATCAGGTTGTCGGGTATGACGAGGAAGTGGTCGCGGTCCGCGATATCGCCCCAGCTGCGGATCAGTCCAAGGGACGGCTCGTAGCGCCGGGAGAGCGTTTCAGCCGTCTGCACGAGCAAGTCGTCGTAGCGGTCGGTCTTGAGGATGCGCCGCGCGTTGCCGAAGGAGCAGTACATCATGAAGCCGATGTCATGGTTGCCGCCATAGTCGGCGACCGGGCGCAGCAACTCCGTCCACGCCATCGCGCGGCTGCGGAAGTAGGCCTCGCCCGTCGCCTCGTGGAGAAGCCAGAGCGAACCGGGAAAGTGGCCGGACGTCCACCAGTAGATCTCGCGCATGTCGAGCTCGTCCTTTCCGGTCTTCCATTTCAACCAACCATGCGGCACGCGCGGCCTTCCGCTCGCGTCCCGCATGAGCGGCGTCGCTGCCGCGTCCAGCGCGCGGTAGTGCGCGGAAGCCTTCACGAAGACATCCGAGAGTCTCGCCTTGAGCTGGGCTTCGGACGCGGCTTCGGCGTACGCACACGAACCGCAGACGGCAAGGACAGCGACAAGAATCGTTTTCATGCCCAGTAGTAGACACCACCGACGGCGAAAAGTCTATTGCACTTCCTGAAGAAACGATTGCAATTCTTGAAAAATCCGCATACCCCACTCCTCCCCACCGACTTCGGCCCATCACCTCAGAATTTTCCGCATCAAATTCTCATTCTTACGTTATCTCACCAAAACACTCATCTTTTTGACATTTTCTAACATCCCAATTGGGGACAGACCCCACCGATCGGGGGTCTGTCCCCAGAAATCCATCCCCAGAAATCCCAGAGAAACTTCTTACGCCAGGCTCTTCAGCAACGCCGCGCACCCTTCGGCAACATCGTCGTAGGTCGCGTCGAAATTGCCAGTATACCACGGATCAGCGATGTCGCGCGCCTGTCCGGCGAACCCCAGCAGCCGATGGATCTTCGGGCGGTCTTCCGGATAGACGAGCCGCTTCAAGTCCGCGATGTTGTAGGCGTCCATTCCGATGAGGAAATCGTATTCGCGCGCCTTCGCCGCCGTCAGGAGCCACGCCGCGCGCGGCGCAAAGGGAATGCCCTTCTCGCGCAGCTTGGCGCGCGTGCCCGGATGGATGTCGTTTCCAATCTCGTCCGTGTGCAACGCGGCGGATTCGACCTCGATGTCCGTGCGTCCCTCGCGGCGCACGAGGTCTTTCATGACGAACTCCGCCATCGGCGAGCGGCAGATGTTCCCGTGGCAAAGAAAGAGGATTTTCAAGGATGGCTTCATCGCCCGTATTATACCAAACCTGGCGCCCGCCCATCCGAACGGTGCGGGCGCCCGGCATCGGTCAGGCGCGGTAGCCGCACTTCGGGCAGACGTCGTCCTTTCCATTCATGGCTGGAGGAGCTCTGTGCAAAGCCACAGGAGCGGAGCCTGACCGTGGGGGTCGCCGTTGATGCGCTTTCGCTGAAGGTAGTAGTCGCGGTCGTTGAAGGCCCCCGTGCCCATGCAGACGTCCGCGAGGTTCGCATGCTCGTCCAGCTTGCCGCAGAGCGCGAGATACGCCTTCCGCACCGCCGCACCGTACTGAGACGGGAGCCATCCGCGATGTGCGCCGACCGCGAACGCATACGCGAACATCGCCGTGCATGACGTCTCCGGCCAAGCCTCCGGGTCGCCCACCAGCTGCCCCCAGAAACCGTCCGCCCGCTGCGTCTCCAGCAGCTTGCCCATCATCAGGTAGTAGCCCCTGAAGATGCGCGCACGATACGCGCTGTCTTCGGGAAGCTCCCTGAGCATCATCGCCATGCCGGCGGCCATCCAGCCCGCGCCGCGCCCCCACACATACGGCACGCCCTTCGCGTGGTTGAAGAGGCCACGGTTCGGGCCGTCCTTCAGCTGAAGCTCATCAAGGTACAGGCACATCTCGCGCGCCGTCCGCTCCAGATACTTTCGGTCGCCTGACGCGACGAACGCGCGCGTCTGCAAGGCGATGATCATGTACATGTCATCGATCCACAGCCGCGTCTGCGGCGTGTAGCCCCGTTTCCAGTAGGCCAGTTCGGTCGCGTAGTCGAGATTGTGCTCCTTCGCCGTGTCCAGCAGCCACTTCGGATAGGTGCGCTCGTGGTCGTCCGGAAGCGGCTTCTCCCACTGTCCGTCGGCATAACGGTCGCCCATCGCCCGCGCACGCGGATCCTTCGTCCGCGCATAGACGGCGTAGGGCAGCGCGCCGAAGACGTAGTAGTCGACGTGCTTGGCGACCGAGACGTGGTCGGCGCGCCGTCCGCCCGGATAGTAGTCCTCGAACCGTTTCAGCAGTTCACGTTCAAGCGCGACCTCGCCCGTCAGGGCCGTAAAGTCGATTGCCGTCGCCCAGAGGCTCACGTTCGCGTACTGGAGCGACACGCCGTCGCCATACTGTCCGTCGAAGCCCTTCGGCGTGTACCGCTCGGCGTCCGTCGAGAGGAACTGGCGAACGATCCGGCTGCCGACCGTCTTCGGGTCCAGTCCGTCCGGCCAATTCGCCGTCGGCTCCGCCTCGCCCAAAAGGACCTCGATCACCGGCACCTCGACATCCGGCTTGACGACCGGCAGCTCGAAGTCGTACGCCTCGTCGTCGCGGTCGTCCCCCGTATACCCAGAGTAGTAGTGCCGCCGAACGACGCGGACTTCCGACCCGTCGTGCAGGAACCGCGCAAGTCGGACGCGTTTGGCGAACGGACAGGCCAGCTTGCCGGTCGGATACTCCGTCAGCGCGACGTAGAGGCGTTTCGTCGCGGGGCTGTAGGTCAAGACCGTGCCGGGCGGCGCGGCAAATTCGGCCGGCGCCTCCGTGCAGCCGTAGACGGCCTTCGCGTTGAGCCTCATCCAGCGGGCAAAGGCCTCCAACCGATCCGTCGCCCGCGCGTCAAAGCGGCCGCGCGCGTCCGGGCCGACGTTCAGGATGAGGTTTCCGCCGTGCGCGACCGTGCCGACCAGCATCGAGATCAGCTGCTCCGCGCTCTTCCATGTCGCCTCGTCCCGATGGTAGCCCCACGAGCCCGAAAACGTCTGGCAGGTCTCCCACGGCACGCGCACGCCGTCCTTGCGCGGCCACGCCGGGACGCGACACTGCTCCGGCGTGATGAAGTCCCAGCCGCCCGTCGTGTCGTTGAGATCCAGCCGGTTGTCGATGATGATGCCGGGCTGCAGCTCGCGCGCCAGCTGCACGAGGCCGACCGAGTCCCAGTCGCGCCAGCCCTTGCCGAACGGCAGCGGATAGGAGAAGTCGAACCAGATGACGTCAATCTTGCCGTATTTCGTCAGCAGTTCGCGCGTCTGGTCTTTCATGTAGGCGCGATACTTCGCCATGTCGCGTCCGACGTTCGCCGCCGCGTAGCTGTCCGCGTCAAGCGTCTGCGGACGGCGCGGATGGTTGCGGTCAACCGTGAAGTCGGGATGATGCCAGTCGATCAGCGAATAGTAGAGGCCGACGCGAATCCCCTCCGTCCGGAAGGCCTCCACGAACTCCTTCAGCAGATCCCGCCCGAACGGCGTGTTCGTGATCTTGTAGTCCGTGAAAGCCGAATCCCACAGGCAGAAGCCCTCGTGGTGCTTGGCCGTCAGGACGACATAGCGCATGCCGGCCTCGCGCGCACGGCGCGCCCAGGCCCGCGCGTCGAGGAGATCCGGGTCGAACGCCTCGAAATAGCGGTCGTAGTCCTTTCCAAGCAGACGTTCCTCGGTCTTCACCCACTCATGCCGGGCCGGAAGCGAATAGAGCCCGAAATGGATGAACATCCCGAAGCGCGCGTCCGTCCACCACGCCATTCGCGCCGCCTTGGCTTCCGGCGACTCGACCGGAAGCGCCGACTTTTCCGAAATCACGTCCGGCACCGGAGGCCGCGCGGCTTCAAGGCCCAGGTTCGGGATCAGCGCGCCGACCGTGACTGCCCGCACGAGCGTCCGCACCATCTTGATTTCCGTTTTCTTCAGATTCATGTCGTTCGTTTTCCTGTTCTCATTTCGGTTCAAAAGACAGCGGATTGTCGGTCAGCACAAGGCCGTCCAGCACGAGGCCGCCGCGATTCTGCCGGAGGCGGATCACGTGACGCCCCGCCGTCAGGTCGAGCCAGCAGTGGCGACCGCCGCCATGCAGCGTCTTCGTGTCGGTCGTGAGCAGCGTCCAGAACGGATGCGCCGCGTTCTCCTGACGCGACGGCACAAACGCGCCGCCATCGACCGAGACGTCGATCCAGCCCCAGTTCTTCGCGTGGAGCATCGGATAATACCGTCCCGCCTTCGGCACATCGAAGGTAAATTCCAGCGGCCGCTCCTTGTCCAGCGCACGGAAAACGCCCTCCGCGGCCTCCGGCGCGTAAAGGGCGACGTCGCCGGGCCTCTCCGCGCGGTAGGGCGGCACGAAGTCCGTCTCGGCGTAGAGCGTGACGGCGCGCGACAGGCCATCGGGCGTGCGGACGAGAAAGACGCCGCGATACTGGCGGCGACCGTCCATCTTCTGCGCGTCCAGCGAAACGGTGAACGCCCGTTCTTCGCCCGGCGCAAGCGTGCCTGCCGCCGGCGCGACCGTGAACCAGTCCATGTCCGCCGGCTTGACGACCGTAAACGGCACCGGCGCGGCCGCGTCCTTCGCGCAGGCGGCCTTGAACGTGAGCGTCGCCGGCGTCACGTGGCCCGCCGCGACCTTGATGCCCGAGAAGCGTACGCGATCCAGCACAAACGGAACGGGACGACGGGGAATGCCCGGATCCAGCTCAGCCTCCGCGACGGTCGCGCCCAGGACATTCCTCGCGGACATCGAGCGCGGCGATTCCGAAAGGCGCGCAATCGTCTGTCCGCCGCAGAAGACGTTGTCGCGGACGACGGAACTCAGCGTCGGCATCATGACGATGCCCGTGCCCTTGCCCCAGAAGAGGTTCTTCTCCACGAACGTCCGCGCGTCCGGCCCGTGGTCGCCGCCGCCCGTCTTGACGGTCTGCCCCGCCATTCCGAACTCTTCGCACATCGACGTGAAAGCGTTACGCATCACATACGATGGTCCCATCATGCAGCCCTGAACGGACACGCCGACGAGCGCACTCTCGAAGCGGTTGTCGAAGCAGCGCACATTGCGCTGTCCGCCGTCCAGCTCGATGCAGTCGTCGTTCGCGAAGGCCATGAAGTTTCCGTAGACGTCGCTGTCTCGGTTGAGGCCGCCGTCCGCGTCGAAGTTGCCGAGGCTTTCCACGCAGTCGTTGAAGCGATGCGCGTCGGAGCCAGTGAAGTCGCACCAGCGGATGACCGTGCCCTCGCAGGGGATGCCCGCCACGACCGCTTCGGGCCCGGCGGGATGCGAATAGAACCAGCTGTTGGCGCGCCCGCGCGGGTCGTGGATCCAGCAGCGTTCGATGACCGTGTCGCGCGCGCCCGCGCCAATCGCGATCGCCCCGTCGAAGTTGACGAGATCGCCTTTCGCGTCATACAGCATGCCGCTGTCGTCGAACTTCGGCATCCCCGTGCGCCCCCAGCGCGAGAGGTCGCAGTTGAGGATGCGAACGGCGCGCGTGTCCGACAGCGTGACGAGGCTCCGCGCGCCAGACCCGCGAACCGTGAAGCCGTCCAGAATGACATGTTCCGCCCCGTCAAGGACAAAGGCCGACGCCGTGTCGTCCTGGTAGTCCAGCACAAAGTCCGGCTCCGGCACATAGCGGATCCAGCCGTCCGGCGTGCCCTTGTCGGCGATTCGCACCGGGAAGCGCGTCGTCTTTCCCAGCGTGACGGTCTTCGCAACCGTGACGGCACTCGACCAGGTGCGAAAGGACGCCGCCGCAAGCACCTTCCCCTGCGACAGGATGCGGACTTCATAGTCGGCGTTCTCCTCCAAGTCCACGAGCGACGCGCGATACGCCGCATTGTGGCGGAAGAACGGGAAGTCGACGCCCGTCAGGGAACGCCACGTGCCGCCGCGCTTCCGCCACGCGAGCGACGCGCCGGGCCGTTCCTCCTTCGTGCCGTAGCTGACGCCGCACGAGACGAAGGTCGGCTTCAGTGCCAACTCGCCTTCAAGCTCCGTCACGGCAAACGTGAAGTCCTTGCGGTGCGGCCAACGCGGCGTAAACGGATGCGTCGACGCCTGAATCCACGTGATTGACTTGCGGCACGGCAGCGCGTTGTAGAGACAGGCCACGCCTTCGGGCGGACACGTGTAGTCGCCCAGCCCCGCACGCGAGATGACGGCGACGGCATTCCGCGACACCCGCTTGCCGAAGTTCACGGTGTCGAAATACCCCATCGCCGACGTCCACTGCACACCCCAGTTCTTGCGGTTCCGCCCCTGAACGTCATGCCCGCCGATGTTGCAGCACCACGGCACGAGAATCTCCAGCCGCGTCACGGCCGCATCGAGACCTGCCGCCCAGACGGACTGCATGCCGCCCTGACTGCCGCCGCTCGCCGTCAGGTCTGCTCCGTTCCATTCCGGCAGCGCCTTGAGATAGTCCATCGCACGCTGGACGCGATAGGCCATGCCGAGGAAATAGGCGTTCGTCGGCGACCGATGCTCGTCAGCCGAAAGCGCGTAGCGATCCAGCCCCTTCGCGTCCTTCGGCTGCACGTTCTGCGCGGCCCAGGCGTCGAAATCCGCGTCGGCCAGCCCCAGCGGCGCGCCGTGCGCATTGATGTGAAGGACGATTTCCTTGCCGCCGCCCTCGCCGTTCCAGACGACGCGCGGGTTGTAGACGCCGTAGCCGTCGAAGACCGCGCGCGCCGGATAGCGCTTCGTCGCCGAGGCGTCGTGCGGCAGATAGAGGTAGCCTGTGACTGGGCGGCCGCCCGCGCACGGGATCGACACCTGAAAGCCCAGCGGCCCGCCCGCGCGCGTCCGAACCGGCTCACGGCACGCCGTGACGTCGAACGGCACGGCGTCGAGCTCGGCACGGCGATCTTTCCAGAATGCGTCAAAGTCCGCCGGTTCGGGCACGGCCTCCAGCTTCTCAGGCTCGACGGCCGCGCCGCCATCGAACTCGATGCCCGTGTCGCAGTAGAGACGTTTCCCCGGTTTCAGGAAGTGACGACCGTCCTTCCCGATGACGTAGGCGTTCACGCGCACGAACCCCGGCTTCGACAGCGACGTGCGAATCACCAGCGGTTCGGGACGCGCCAAGATCGGCACAATCCCGTTCGTGACCGACCCGTCGTCGCCCGTCACCCGCCAGCGAATGCGGTATTCGCCTTCGGGGACAGGCCCCTCGACCTTGTCCATGACCAGGCGGAAGACCATCTCCTCTCCCGGACGATAGGACAGCGCGTCCTTGTCGCACTGCCCGGCGAGGATCGCATTGTCCAGTGCGCCGGCGAATCCAACGAAACCGAAGGTCAGCGTCGCCAACCCCGTGAAAAGGGCGAGCCACCCGCCTCGCATCCAACTGCTCTTCATCTGTTTTCCTTTCTCTTGCTGTTCATTTGATTACGTATTCCTTGACATTGCGAATCACCACAGGCTCACGCCCATCCCGACGGCCGACAGATTCGTTCGCCGCCACCACGACCCGTCCGATCAGCGCGCGTTCATGGCGGCGCGCCGAATCGACGAAGACATCAATCGCCGTTCCGTGCCCCGCGTCCACGCCCCAACCGCAGGACTCGAAGCGGTTGGAACTGATCGTGACGTCCTGCGGCACGATTCCCTCCCCCCAGCTCTCTTCGGCCGCAACCAAGACGCCGGGACAACGCGTCCGAAAGAAGCGGTTGCCCGTGACAAGCGCCCGCGAGCATTTCACGAGCAGTCCGCGCCCCGGCGTATCGCCCACCGTGTTGTTCCGAAAGACCAGCTCCGGGTCGCACGACAGGTTCGCCAAGTAGACGTCATCGGGAATCGCACGGTCGAGCTCCAGTCGACAGGGCAGCGTCGCGGACGACGCAACGACGCGCGCGCGGCCCACCGGCTCCAGTGTGCCCCGGCGCACGAACGCGACATCCTCGCCGACTTCCGGGAACTCAGGCTCCAGCGCATGCAGGTCACACCCGCTCGGCAGGCGCGCCGTGGCCGTCCGTCCCCGGATGTCCGAAAGGGCCAAGTAGTAGCTGTGGACGTTCAGACCGTCGTCGCCCATGCCCCGCAACGTGCAGCCTTCGGCCCGCAGGACGCCCGAGCAGCACGCGAAGTGAGTGGCGTCCGTGTTCGTGCTCATCGCCATTCCCGGACACGGCGCGACCTCGACGCCGCGCAGCGTCACATCCCGGCAGCGGAAGCCGACGATGCCCATGCCGCTCATCGAGCGAAT
>ONTV01000121.1 GCA_900320855.1 uncultured Lentisphaerota bacterium | reverse complement strand
ATCGCCGTCGGGATCGGACGAACCTGACGCATCCAGCGCACGCGTCGCGCCGGGAACGGCGGTGAGATGAAGGACGGCACGTCCAGATTCACCGTTCACCACCGCGATCGGATTGTGGTTCGCGTCCTCATACCGCGGCGTCACGCTCCAGCGGATGCGCGCGGCGAAGTCGAGCTGATAGTCCTCGCGCCAGCGGACGATCGAATTGCCGTTGCGCCAGGTGCCGTAGTATTCTTCGCATTGTTCGGGCGAGGTCCAGATCGGATGCGGCTCGTCCTTGAACGTGCGCCACACGTAGCGCCCTCCCCAGCCGCCGTAGTCCGGCGATTCACTCCAGCCGAGTCCGTTACGGATCAACCCCAGAAAGGAAGGCGTATCACCTTCCATGATGCAGATGTGCGGCGGGTAGCACGCGCCGAGCGGCCCGACATCCGTGATGTTCGCCTTGAGCCATGCGTTATCGACATAGTCGACGAACGGCAGGTTCTTCGCCCGATCGACACCGCGCACGTCACCCGAGATTCCGCCCCACGTCGCCCACCAGTAGTCGCGCCAGTCGTAAGGATAACTCGGATCGACAATCCAGGTCACCAGCGGAAACTCGCGGCGAATCGCGGGCCCCGAATCGTCCTGATCCGAGATCGCGTAGACGCGCAGCTTCTTCTGCGCGGCCGCGAACGCTTCGGGCGACAGCTCGTCACGGCAGTCGCGCAAGGCGCGGTGCAACGTGTTGGGGCCGCCCCAGACCGAGACCCACAAGGGACGCGGATCGTCGCGTTTCATCGCCGCAACGATGAGACGCGAACCGGCGGACGCGACATCAAGGCTGTTCGTACCGAAGCCGGGCTGGCCCGATGCGGCAACCGACCGGAGAAAGTCCGGCGTCGGATAGTCCGGCGCGTGGACGACGAGATTTGTCCAGACCTGCGCGTACGCATCAATCGTGTGGCGGAGGATGTCCTCCCTCGGATTCTCGCGGAGATGACACGAGGTTGTCGCAACGAGTCCCTCGAAGTCGAACTCGTTCGCGTACGCGAGAAGGCGAACGAGCGACTCCTCGTCGTCAGGCTCGTTCGCGAGGTCGGTGAGGACGACGAGACGCGCCTTGTCGGTAACCGCGGCGGCTGCGGAAAGGAAAGACAGGACGAAAGCGAAGAGCGTGATCTTTCGCATGGCGTCGCTCACTTTGCAGGCGCGAACTGCCAGCAGTCGAGCTCGGGCTTTCCGGTCGTGACGAGAAAGAGATTGTGGACGCCTGTCGGGACGTTCTCAAGATTCACGGCGCGCTTCTTGAAGTCCGGCCCATCCGACAGCTCAACGGTCGCGACACGCAAGCCGTCCGGCTTGTCGAGTCGCACCTCGACGCGTCCTGCGCCCTTTGCGACCAGCGCAAACTTCTGCGCCCCCTTCGGTCCGAAATCGACGCCACGCACGGCGACGAACGCCCCGTCCTCCTTCGGGACGGCGATCATATTGCCGAGCTTCTCCGCGGGCTTGAACGTCATTGACGCCGTCGCCGCCGTCGTCTCGGCTTCGACCCTGACGTAGGGATTGAGCTTCTCGACTTGTGCGACGCCTTCCTTCGTGTTCTTACACGGTTTGATCGTCACGTTCTTCTCGTCGACTTCGCAGACATCGATGTTGATGTTGCGGTAGCCGTGGTTCTCCCCGAGCAACTTGAACTGCAGCTCCTGATCGTGGTAGATGAGATACCACGTGCCCTTGAACTTGTGCAGATGCGTGTGGTTGTTGCACGGCGTATTGCCCTGGATCATCGGATTGGCGTTGTAGTCGCCGCCCATCTTCCAGCTCGTGGGATCGAGCGGCGTCTTCGAGGTCTCGTAGACCATCGAGCAGGTGGACGGCTTCGGACAGTCGTAGTTCCACGGTTCGTGCGCCGTCCAGTCGCAGTTGTAGGTGTAGACGCAGGTGTCGCCGATGAAGTTGAGCTCATTCGCCTCGAAGTGGTACGGCGCCGGCAGAATCACGGCTTCACCGACCACGGAGAGAAGGTCGGGACCGAGCTTCACCAGTCGCGCTTCGGCACCTCCGAAGGTGAGGTATCCCGTCCCGTCCGGCGCAATCGCCGCGCCGGGGTCGAACGGCACCTTGCACTTCTTCGTATTCGTTGACTGCTGGTCGACGAGCGACTTCGGAAGCGGACTCGTCCAGGGTCCGATCGGATCGGTCGCGGTGAGAACCGCCGTACCGCAACCCGAATTCGAGAAGTAGAGGTAGAAATGCGTCTTCCCGTCCCCTTCCTTGCGCGAGACAATCGACGGCGCCCAGCTGTTGATGATCCACGGCGCAATCGTCGAGACCGGGATCTCCCCGTGATACGTCCAGTTCACCATGTCCGCCGTGGACATGATGGTAAGCGTCTTGATCTTCTCGTACGAGTTCTTGTTCTCCGCATTCGGATTCTCGTACTGCTGATGATCGTTCGTCCCGTAGACGTAGAGCCGGCCCTTGTACACGACAGCCGTCGGATCGGCCGTGAAGTGATGGTCGAGAAGCGGATTGCCCAGGAACTTCGTCCCGTCGAACTTGGGCGACGTGACGGCAAAAGCCGAAGAGACTGCAAGACAAGCTAAAAGAAGAGTCGTTTTCATTGTTTCTGTTTAATTGTTTCGGTTTTATTTGGTCTGCGATTTGCGCCCGGCCTTCAGTCCGCGGAGGAATCCGTCGACGACTTCGGGATGGGTCCAGGTGAGATTCTTGCGGTCGATGAGCCCCATGCCGAGCTTGCCACCCGGCTCCCAGAGAAAACAGGGGCAGCCCGCACGTCCCGCGACATAACCGTAGTGCTTCGCCCAGTTGACGCGGTCCGCATCGTTCGGCATCGTCTTCTCCGCGTCGTAGAAGCGGAGGTCCGCATTGACTTCGCCGATGACGACCGGAATCCCCTTCTTGAGAAAGACCTCGTCGAAAAGCGCGAAGACCTCGCTGAAGCGCTTGCCGAATTCTTCGCGGTTGTAGTGCGGATCCTCTCCGCAGAGCGTAAAGCCGACCGGCTCGTAGGCATGGATCGAGACCATCACGTGGTTGTCGGACGGATTCGGATGCGCCCAGGCGCGGCAGGACGGCTCGTAGTCGGTCGCCGCATACGTCGGGATGATCAGATAGCGTTTCGCATTGTTGCCGCCCGTCGCACGAACGACATCATAGAACGTCTTGGCATAACGGTTGACCGTCTTGCAGTAGAGCGGCTTCCCGCTCCAGTCGTCCTGTCCCGCCTGCTGCCCGTCTTCGCCGGGATGACTCTTCGCCTTGCGGATCTCATTAAAGGACTCGAAGACGAGATGCTCGCCGTAGTCCCGGAAGCGTAAGGCGATCTGCCTCCAGAGATCGGCGAGGATCTGATTCGACCTGTCTTCGTTGACCCCGTCAATCGTCAGCCATTCCTTCGGCCAGCCCGCCGAACCGCCGTCATGATGAATGTTGAGAATCGTCACCATTCCCTCGTCGAGACAGAAATCAACGACATCCTGCACCCGATCAAGAAAGGCAGGCTGGAGTCGGTGCTCGGGATCGTCGACGTCGAAGTGCCCGCCCCAAGTGACCGGCAGCCGAACGGCGTTGATTCCCTTCGACTTGTAAAGACGGATGAGACTGCGCGTAACGCGCTGGTTGCCCCAGTCGAGTTCGTTCCCGCTGGGAACATCAAAGGTGTTGCCGATGTTGATGCCAAGGTTGATGGTCTTCACGAAGTCCGTTGCCGAACGCGAGAAAGACGCCGCAGGACGCGCGCAAGCCATTCCACCAAGAAGGACAAACACACCGAAAATAAGTCGGACTCTCATCATCTGTTTCAAATCAAGAAATTCAGAATTCACTTACCTGACGAAAATGGCCATTCCATTGGGAATGCGCGTCACGACCAGGGCCGTTCCCGTGTTGGAGACCACGTACTTGCCTTTCCCACCGTCAGGCACCGAAACCGCAGGCACACCGACAAGCGACGCCGCCGTCAGCACCGTGCGAGACGCGTTAGAGGCCCAGCCCGCCAGATCCGCTTCATCGAGAACGATTGTGGAGCCGGTCACGTCGACTGGACCCGACACCGTCAACGCAGAGCTCGATTCCTGCAGCTGAGGCTCGATCGTTCCGGTCACGGACACATTCCCCGCGTTGACAAGCGCACCGGCACCCGTCAACGTTCCGATGGTCGCGTCAGAGCGCTCCAAGTCAAGGGCGGCGTCGTTGCTCAACGCCAGACTGCCGAACGCCAGCGTGGCGGACTCTTCCGGGATCTCGGGCGAGATCCACTTCCGCCCGAGATAGGACTGGACGATTCTCGCCTCGGCCTCGTTCAGGCAACGGGCGAAAGCCAGCGCCTCGCCGATGATGCCGTTGGACGTCCGTCCCAGGCCCATTGACCAGCCGTAGGTTACGCGGGCATTCCCGTTGTTCGCGTTCTCCAGCGCCTCCGCACGCGAACCGGAAACGTCCATTCGCTCTCCCGCCACGACACAGGTCACCCGAGCGAAGATGTTCGGCATCTCTCCGTCAGGCTGGGCCTTGCCGCGCTGGGAGGCGACATAAGGCACGTCATCGACGCTCCTCGCCCCGGAGAGATTCCACCACGTCTCCTTATTATCCCCCTCGGCGTGATGATAGTAATTCCACGTCTTGTCGACCTGCAGCTCGTTGTCGACCTGCAGCGAAAGGCCAAACAGATTGTCGCCATGCCAGATATAGCTGCCTCCCGTCCATTCGATCGGATAGACCTCGGCGTTTCCGCTACCACCGTGATACGTGTCGTAAAATGCCTGAACGCGCTTGCCGACCGCGAAAACCGACTTGCCGAACGCACCCGAAAAATTCACCTTGCCCTCTGTGCGGAAACCCGTGATGTTATTCGTGAACGCGAGGGCGGTGAGTCCGTTGATTTCCGCCATCGCCGGCGGCTCCACCTGCGTGCGCCCCCGCTCCTCGAAATAACGCTTTTCATAGAACAGCGTGCCGTTCATCTTATCGCCGCCCGCACCCTTGTTGACGATTTCGACGACACCGTTGTTCGCGTTCTTGACCAGCGTTGCGGCATCGGAAGGATCGTACCAGACGCTGGCGGACGCGAGCAGCCCGTTGAGCGGGGAGGTCACCGTCGCCGCTCCCTGCACGGAGAGGCGTTCGATCCGGCAGACGCCCTGCTCGTCCACCGAAGTCCAGTCGCCCGTCTTGAAGACGTAGCCCTCCTGAATCGTGATATCCTCCGTCGCAATCGTTCCATTGACGATGCGTCCGTCTCCGCCCAGCACGAGCGGTCCCGTGACCGTGCCGCCGCAGAGGTCAAGCGTGCCGCCGAGGACCTTGGTCGGTCCGTGCCAGAAGACGCCCTGCTCGACCCTCAGCGTACCGGCGCCCTTCTTCGTGAAGCCGCCGTCATTGGCGACAACGGTCAGGTTCGTCGCCTGAAATGGCAGATCGTAGCCGTTCGTATCAATGACCGCACCGCCTTCGCCGAGTGTCACGCGCATCCACTTCGGAACGAAGTCCCCGGTATTGATGTTTCCATCGTTATTCGGCCAGGCCTTGAGCGTACCGCCATTCATCACGAGGCACATGTTGATGTTGGTCGTGCCGTCCACTTCCGCCAGCGGTCCGTCCTTCTCGGAGATGTAGGTAAAGCCCGGCACCTTCAAGGTTCCGCCATTCAGCTCCAGCGAGCCGTCGCCGCCACCCCGGCGCGAACAACAGAACCAGTGAAACCGCGCTTCACCGCCGTTGATGCACACAACCGACACCTCGTTCTCTTGCTGAACCAACCGCAGATCTTTCCCCGAGAGGCGACCGCTTTCAACCGTCAGCGATCCCTGACCGCCAGGCTGCCAATGGGAAGCGACGTTCACCGAATTGCTCACCGTCAGGTCGACATCCGCCAGGGTCAGGGACGCGAGCGAAGAATCGTTGCGGATATTCAAATCTTTGCAGGAGACCTTGCCATTGACAATCCGAACAGGAATCTCGGCTCTCGTCAAGACCCAGATCGGACCGCTCAACGCAACCGTCTGACCGCCCAAGTCCGCAGTCCGGTTCGGATGCGGGGCGATCGCCCAGTCATCGAAACTGGCTTCACCCATCTCGTTCGTCACGCTCTCGGGCGTCTGGCCATCAGGCCAGCCAGTCCAGTTGCCGACATCCCACCAGTTTGTGCTCACCGCGCCCGTCCAGTTCGGACCGGCAACGACCGGCAGCGCCGCGAGTGCGCATCCAACCAAAATGCAACGAGTCTTAGCTTTCATTACACCCTCCATGATGATCTTTTTCTTTTGAAATTACATCACGTAGTAT
>ONTV01000037.1 GCA_900320855.1 uncultured Lentisphaerota bacterium | reverse complement strand
CGACTATTCGACCATTCGACCATTCGATTATTTCTTCATTTCTAATTCGATTATTTCTTTTACAGTGAAACTAGGCTTTGACAACGAGAAGTACCTGAAGGAACAATCCGAGGAGATTCGCCGCCGCGCCGGCAAGTACGGGCGACTCTACCTCGAGTTCGGCGGCAAGCTCATCAACGACTTCCACGCGGCGCGCTGCCTGCCCGGCTACGACCCGAACGTGAAGCTCCGCCTTCTCCAGACGCTGAAGGACCAGGCCGAGGTCATTCTCTGCCTCTATTCGGGCGACATCGAGCGCAAGAAGATGCGCGCTGACTTCGGCATCTCCTACGCCGACGACGCGCTGAAGCTCATCGACGACCTGCGGTCGCTCGGCCTCACCGTGCGCGGCGTCGTCATCACGCGCTTCCAGGAGCAGGCGGCCGTGAAGCTCTTCCGCGCGAAGCTCGAGCGGCGCGGCGTCCGGGTCTACTACCACTACAAGACGGAGGGCTATCCGTCCGACGTCGACACGATCGTCTCCGACCGCGGCTACGGGCGGAACGAGTACGTGCAGACCGAGAAGCCCATCGTCGTCGTCACGGCGCCCGGCCCTGGGTCGGGCAAGTTCGCGACGTGCCTCACGCAAATCTACCACGAGTACCGCCAGGGCAAGGTCGCCGGCTACTCGAAGTTCGAGAGCTTCCCCGTCTGGAACCTGCCGCTCGACCATCCGCTCAACATCGCCTACGAGGCCGCGACGATCGATCTGCGCGACCAGAACATGATCGACCCCTACCACAAGGCGGCGTATGGCGTCGAGACGGTGAACTACAACCGCGACGTGGACGCCTTTCCGCTGCTCGTGGCAATCTGGCAGAAGATGACGCAGGGGGAATGCCCCTACAAGAGCCCGACGGACATGGGCGTCAACCGCATCGGCTTCGGCATCGTGGACGACGCGGTCGTGCGCGAAGCCTCGAAGCAGGAGGTGATCCGCCGCTTCCTGCGCTACCAGTGCGCGTTTGCCGAGGGGGCGTGTCCGCGCTCGATGGTCGAGCGCGCGAAGGAGCTGATGGATTCGCTGGGCCTCAGGACGGAAGACCGCATCGTCGTCGAGGCGGCGCGCGCGGCGGCGGCCGAAGCGCAGATCCGCGGCAAGGGCAAGGCGGGCGGGACGATCGTCTCGGGCGCGGCGGTCGAGCTCGCCGACGGGCGGCTCGTCACGGGGCGCAACTCCGACGAGATGCACGCGGCGGCGGCGATGGTGATGAACGCGGTGAAGACGCTCTCCGGCATCCCGGCGCAGATTCCGCTCATCAGCCCGAACATCATCCGCTCGATCGCCCACATGAAGCAGGACATCCTGAAGGTCGGCTACACGTCGCTCAACCTCGACGAGGCGCTGATCGGACTGGCGATTTCCGCGACGACGAACCCGGCGGCGCAGATCGCGATGGAGCGGCTCAACGAGCTGCGCGGCTGCGAGGTGCACATGACGCACATCGTCACGCCCGGCGACGAGGCGGGCCTTCGCCGGCTCGGCTGCCGCTTCACGTCCGACCCGTACTACGCGACGAACGCGCTCTTCAACGGCGAGCGCTGACGCTGAGGCTTGAAGGTCTGCTTCGAGACGTTCGGCTGTCGGCTCAACAAGGCCGAGGCGCTTGAAATGGAGGCCGCCTACCTCGCGAAGGGGTGGACGGTGACGGCGCGCCCCGCCGAGGCCGACCTCCTCGTCGTGCGCGGCTGCAGCGTGACGGCGCGCGCCCAGCGGGACTGCGAACGCCGGATCGACCACTTGCGCCGCCACTATCCGAAGACGCCGCTGCGCCTCTGCGGCTGCCTCCCCAAGGCGATGAAGGCGTCCTCCCCCGCCGCGCAGTTGCCGTCCGGAGCCGCCGCCGTCCCCGCCGTGCCGACGCGCACGGCGCGGGCCTACCTGAAGGTTCAGGACGGCTGTTCGTGCGCCTGCACGTTCTGCATCGTGCCGACGTTTCGTGGCGCCTCGGTCTCCGTGCCCTTCGCCGACGTGCTCGACAGGGCGCGGCGCTTCGTCGAGGCCGGCTACCGCGAACTTGTCGTCACGGGCTGCAACCTCGCGCTCTATTCCTCCGAGGGGCAGCATCTGCCCGAACTCGTCGCCGCGCTGGCGGCGGTCTCGGCGGACTGCCGCATTCGGCTCGGCTCGCTGGAGCCGGGGCCGTGCGCACGCGAGACCGTGTCGGCGATGGCCGCCGCGCCGAACGTCTGCCGCTTTCTCCACATCCCCGTGCAGTCGGGGTCGAACCGCATCCTCGCGGCGATGAAGCGCCCCTATCTCGTGCGCGACGTCGAGGCGCTCGTCGGCACGGCGACCAAGCTACTGCCGGGCCTTGGCCTCGGCTGTGACGTGATGACGGGCTTTCCGGACGAGTCGGCCTTCGACTTCGCGGCGACGGAAGGCCTTCTGCGCCGCCTGCCCTTCAACCACGCGCACGTCTTCCCCTATTCGGAGCGGCCGGGCACGCTTGCCGCCGCGTTCGGCGGAGCCGTTCCGAGGGACGTCCGCTCGGTGCGCGCGCACCAACTCGCCGACCTCGTCCGGACGAAGCGCGAACAGTTCGCCCGCCGTTTCCTCGGCCGGGAAGTCGAAATCGTCGTCGAGGGCGAGCGGAAGACGGAAGGATGGACGGGCGAGTATCTGCGCTGCCAGACGGTGTCGCCCGCGCCGCGCAAGGCACGCGCCCGGATTGCCGTCGCCAAGGTTCACGGCGACGCGACGCTGGAAGGCCGTCTCGTGTCGGTCTCCGCGTGACGGCGGCGCAGTCTGCGACATTTTGTCGCGGCCGCGTCGGGCCACCCCACGCTGGCACGGGATTTGCAAAGACAGGAGCGGAATCGAAGGATTCCGATTGGAGGATTCAAATATGAATGCAAGTTTCGATCCGGCGGAAGACACGAAGGACTGCCTTGAGAAGTACGGCACGGACCTGACGGCGCTCGCGAAGGCGGGCAAGCTCGATCCCGTGATCGGCCGCGACACGGAGATTCGCGACGTCGTGCGCATCCTGTCGCGCAAGACGAAGAACAACCCCGTCCTCATCGGCGAGCCGGGCGTCGGCAAGACGGCCATCGTCGAGGGCCTCGCGCAGCGCATCGTGCGCGGCGACGTCCCGGAGGGGCTGCGCGACCGCATGGTCTTCTCGCTCGACATGACGGCCCTCATGGCCGGCGCGTCGTACCGGGGCCAGTTCGAGGAGCGGCTGAAGGCCGTCCTCAAGAAGATCAAGGAGTCGGAGGGGAAGATCATCCTCTTCATCGACGAGATCCACACGATCGTCGGCGCCGGCAAGACCGAGGGGTCGAGCGACGCGGGCAACATGCTCAAGCCGATGCTCGCGCGCGGCGAGCTCCACTGCGTCGGTGCGACGACCCTCGACGAGTACCGCAAGTACATGGAGAAGGACGCCGCCCTGGAGCGCCGCTTCCAGCCCGTGCAGGTCGATCCGCCGAGCGAGGAGGATGCGATCTCGATTCTGCGCGGCATCAAGGAGCGCTTCGAGAAGTACCACAACGTGCACATCCGCGACGAGGCGCTCGTCTCGGCCGTCACGCTCAGCTCGCGCTACATCCAGGACCGCTTCCTGCCGGACAAGGCCATCGATCTCCTCGACGAGGCGTGCGCCCGCATCCGCACGGAGATGGACTCCTGCCCGCAGGAGCTCGACGAGATCTCGCGGCACGTGCGCCGTCTCGAAATCGAGGAGATCGCGCTCAAGAAGGAGAAGGACGAGAACTCGAAGAAGCGGCTCGTCGAGCTGCAGGACGAGCTCAAGGACCTCAAGGCGAAGTCCGACAAGATGACGGCGCAGTGGCAGGAGGAGAAGCGTGCGCTCGAGGACGTGCGCCGCGTCCGCACGAGCCTGGAGGACGCGAAGCACCGCTACGAGCGCGCCGAGAGCGAAGGCAACTTCAACGAGGCGTCGCGGCTCAAGTACGGCGACATCCCCGAACTCGAGAAGAAGCTCAAGGTGCATGAGGACGACCTGCGCGCGAACGCGGGCTCGGCGCTCCTGCGCGAGGAGGTGACGGCGGACGAGATCGCGGAGGTCGTCTCGCGCTGGAGCGGCATCCCCGTGACGAAGCTCGTCGAGGGCGAGCGCGAAAAGCTCGTGCGCCTCGCGGACACGCTCCACCAGCGCGTCATCGGCCAGGACAGGGCCGTCGACGCCGTCGCCGACGCGGTCATCCGCTCGCGCGCCGGCATCAAGAACCGCCAGCGTCCGATCGGCGCGTTCCTGTTCCTCGGCCCGACGGGCGTCGGAAAGACCGAGCTCGCCAAGGCCCTCGCGCAGGAGCTCTTCGACGACGAGAACGCGATGGTGCGGCTCGACATGTCGGAGTACATGGAGAAGTTCGCCGTCTCGCGCCTCGTCGGCGCGCCCCCCGGCTACGTCGGCTTCGAGGACGGCGGCCAGCTCACGGAGGCCGTGCGGCGCAAGCAGTTCTCGGTCGTTCTCCTGGACGAGATCGAGAAGGCGCATCCGGACGTCTTCAACCTGCTCCTGCAGGTGCTGGACGACGGCCGCCTCACGGACAGCCACGGGCGCACCGTCTCGTTCAAGAACACGGTCGTCATCATGACGTCGAACGCGACGAAGGAAGCGCTGAAGGACATCTTCCGTCCGGAGTTCCTGAACCGGCTCGACGAGGTGCTCGAGTTCGACTCGCTCACCAAGGAGCAGATTCGCGAGATCGTCAAGCTCCAGCTCAAGGATCTCACGAAGCGGCTCGCCGACCAGGAGTTCACGCTCGACGTGGACGAGCAGGCGATGGACGTGCTGGTCCAGGACGGCTACGACCCGGCCTACGGCGCGCGGCCCGTCAAGCGGGCGATCCAGCGCGATCTCGAGAACCCGATCGCGAAGCTCATCGTCGCGGGCACGTACCTGCCGGGCGCGACGATCAAGGTGACGGCGAAGGACGGCCAGATCGTGATCTGACGTCTAACGTCCAGGCGTCCGCACCCTCGCGGCCGATTCGCGCGGCGTCACGCCAGCGGGTCGGCCGCGAACTCGCCTTGTTCGGGAACCTGTTCGGACGACTCGAAGTTCTCGACGGACTTCGAGACCGGCTCGCGGTCGAGGAAGCGCGTCCACTCGCGCACGAAGCTCATCTCGACCTCGCCCGTTTCGCCGTTGCGGTTCTTCGCGATGTCCACGATCGCGAGCGTCTTGTCGTCCGCGTTGTCCGCCCCCGCCGTCCGGCTCGGCCGCCGGAGGAGGAAGACGACGTCCGCATCCTGCTCGATCGCGCCCGAATCGCGCAAGTCCGAGAGCTTCGGCTTCTCGTTCTTGTCGCCGCGCTGCTCGTTCGCGCGCGAGAGCTGCGAGAGGACGATCACCGGAACCTTCAGCTCCTTCGCCATCGCCTTGATCTGCTGGGAGATCATCGAGACCTCGATCTGACGGCTCTGGCGCGCGCCCTCGCGGCAGTTGCAGAGCTGGAGGTAGTCGATGACGATCAGCTCGATGCCGTGCTGCTTCTTCATGCGCCGCGCGCGCGCCCGGAGATCCATGACGTCCAGACCCGCCGTGTCGTCCACGTAGATCGGCGCGCCCTTCAGCTCGCCGCACGCGCGCATCAGGTTGTCCGTCATCTCCGCCTTCTCGCTCTTCGCGACGAGGTTGCGGTTCAGCTTCCACATGTTGATCTTCGCGCGCCCCGCGAGCATGCGCTTCGTCAGCTGCTCGACCGGCATTTCGAGCGAGAAGATCGCGACGGGGTGCCGCTTGCCCTCGTCGTAGGGCACGGGCATCTCCGTCGAGATCATCTGCCCCAGCGCGACGGACTCGGCGATGTTCATCGCAAGCGACGTCTTGCCGACGGACGGACGCGCGGCGATGACGATCATTTCGGCGGGCTTGAGGCCCTGCAGCGTCTCGTCGAGGTACTTGTAGCCGGTCGAGAGGCCCTCCATCAGCCGCCCGCCCGACTCGAACATGCGGTCGATGCGCTGATAGCTGTCGTCGATGGCCGACGCCCACGGCATCGTCGCGCCGCGCGTGCCGCCGATCTCGAGGAACGTCTTCTCGGCCTCGCCGAGGACCACCTGCGGATCGGGATACTCGTTCTCGTCGTAGCCCTTCTCGACGACCTTCGTCGCCCGCTCGATGAGGAGACGCCGGAGGTACTTCGCCCTCACGAGACCGAGATAGTGCTCGGCGTGCGCCGTCGTCGGAACCTGGTCGATGAGCGACTGCACGTAGGCGACGCCGCCGACCGTGTCGAGCCGGTTCTCGCGCCGCAGCTCCTCGATGAGGGTCAGCGCGTCGAGCGGTTTCGAGGCCATCGACATCTTGAGCATCGTCGCATAGACGAGGCGGTTCGCCGGCCCGTAGAACGCCTCCTCGGTCACGCCCTCGCTGCGGCACTCGTCCATGACGCGCTCTTCGCCGCGCCCGTTCGCGTCGAGGAGAATCGAGCCGAGGAGCGCGCGCTCGGCTTCAAGGCTGTGCGGCGGCGTGCGCAAGTCGCTCATGCCCGCCCTTCCCGGCAGCGAGCCGCCTCCGCGCCCGCCGCACCACGCTTTTCGAAACAGTTTTTCACGCGCGCATTATACCAAAATCGGATCTGCCCCCGTGACAGGGGTGGAGTCCCGAATCGCCGCGACGCACCGCGCGACGACGCCGCGACGACGCTCGACCGCCGCCTTCGCCCGCGCCCCCAAGTCCGCGACAGCGACCATTCGATTATTTCCCCAATCCCTTCCTCCAGCTCCGCCGCGTCCTTGACCTGGCGAATCGCGTCCGCCGCCAGAAGGTCGCTCATCACGGGACGGAAATTCTCGGTGTAGGGCCCGACGAACGTCGGCTTGCCGCAGAGGCACGGCTCGATCATGTTCTGCGAACCGTGCGCGCACAGCGACTTGCCGACGAAGACGACGTCGGCGATTCCATAGAGCCCCATCAGCTCGCCCGTCGTGTCGGCCAGAAAGACGGGAGGGAGAGAGGGTTGGACGTTTGGAGGTTTGGGAGTTTGGAGGTTTGGATGTTTGGGAGTTTGGGGGTTGGGCTGTTTGGAGCGGCGGATGCAGGAGAAGCCGGCCTTCTGGATATTCGCCTCGACGGCATCAGCCTTCTCGAAATGGCGTGGCGCAAGGACAAGCACGAGCGGCCTCTTCGTCAACATCCTTTTGTAGATTCCCAACAGCACCTCGTCCTCGCCCGGCCAGGTCGAGCCGCCGAGCAGGATCCGCGCGTCGTCCGCAACGCCATGCGCCGCAAGCCACGCGCGCAGCTCCGCCTCCTTCGCCGGATTGCGGTGCGCGACGTCGAACTTGAACGAGCCTGTCACGGCGACAGTCTCCGCCGGCGCTCCCGCCGCGACGAGCCGCGACTTGTCGAGGTCGCTCTGCGCAAAGATCTTCGCGAAGCAGGAAAAGACGTCCTTGAAGAAGAGACGCGCGAACCGGTAGCGCGGCGCGCTGCGGTCGGAGACGCGCGCATTGACGAGGAAAAGCGGAATGCCGCACTTCTTCGCCTGGCGGATGAAGTTCGGCCAGATCTCGCTCTCCGTCAGGATGACCGCGCGCGGACGCACCGTCTTGAGCGCGCTTTTGACGAAGTTCGGGAAGTCGAGCGGATTGTAGATGAGCGTGTCGTTCGGGCCGACCTCGCGCTCGGCCATCTTCCACCCGGTCGAGCTCGTCGTCGAGAAGCAGAAGCGGACGGACGGCTCGACCGCCCGCCACTCGCGCATGAGCTGCCCCGCGACCTGCACCTCGCCGACGGAAACGGCGTGGATCCAGATGGGGGCAGAAGCCATGGCCGAAGGATCGAATGATCGCGTGATCGAATGCGGATAGAGGGCGAAGCGGTCGGCGAAGCGCGCGGCATAGCCGCCACGCCGCAGCATCCGCACGAGAAACCCCGGCAGGAGAAACGGATAGACAACCGCGAACAGGAGATTATAAACCGCCCACTTCACCTAAACCTCCAAACTCCCGACATCCAAACTTCCAAACCTCCCAACTCTTCCTCTACGCCTTCAACGTCCCGAACGGGCTCAGCGTCGAGCCGGCGGGCACGTTCGCGAGGACGGGCGTTCCGCACGCGACGCGCGCGCCCTCGCCGACGGTCAGGCCCGGCGCCGTGCAGCTGTTCGTCCCCATGAAGACGTCCGCGCCCAGCGTCGTGTGGCCCGAGAGCGAGACGCCGGGCGCGACGTTCGCGAAGTCGCCGACGACGGAGTCGTGGCCGATGCCGGCGCGGGAATTGATGATGACGAACTTGCCGATGTCCGTGCCGACGGAGACGACGGCCTCGACGGCGATGAACGTGCCGTGCTTGAACTCGGTCGTCGGCGCGACCTGCGCCGACGGGTCGATGAGCGCCGGGAAGTCGTGCCCGCGCAGCTGCGCGTAGAGACGGCGGCGAATCGCATTGTCGCCGACCGCGATGAAGACGGACGCGCCCGGATGGTCCTTCGAGGCCGTCTCGACAGACCCGAGTAGCGGATAGCCCTCAAAGTTGCCCTGCGCCTTCGCCGGATCGTCGTCCGCAAAGCCGATCACATGCCAAATCGGCTGGGCGGACGCCGCATTGATGCGCTCGACCGTCCACACCGCCTCGCGCCCGAAACCGCCGGCGCCCACGATAAACAGATCCCTCATCGGATAAACTCCTTTCGTCGCCGCGCATTATAGCAAAAACGGAAGCTGCGGCTCAAACGCCCCATCGACCAGGCGAACGGCCGACGGAGCGACTGTGGTTCCGTCAAGGGACGAGAACGCCCTCGAAGTCGAAGCCGCGAACCTTCGTGAGGCGAACGTCCACAAAGGCACCGACTGCCGCGTCGGCCACGCGACGCGCGCCCGACGGCGCGTCGAAGTACGTGACGCCGTCCACGTCGGGCGCCTGCGACTCCAGGCGCGCGACGCCCGGCGCGACGACGAGCGCCCGAAACGTCTGCCCGACCATCCGCTTCGCCTTGTGCCGCCAGACCTTCGCCTGCTCCGCCATGACGCGCTTCTCGCGCGCCTCGGCGACGGCGCGGCTCGGACGGCCGCCCAGCGTCGCGCCCTTCGTCCCCTTTTCCGGCGAATAGGCGAACGCGCCCAGGTGATCGAACTGCAGGCGCTTGAGGTCGGCCAGCAGCTCGGCGAAACGCGCCTCGGTCTCGCCCGGAAAGCCCGTCAGGACCGTCGTGCGGATCGTGACGCCCGGCACGATCTCGCGCAGCGTCTCCGCCACGCTGCGCGTCGCCTCGATCGCCCGCTTCCGGTTCATCTTCTCGAGGACGGCCGGCACCGTATGCTGGATCGGCACGTCCACGTACCGGGCCGCGTGCTTCGCCGTCGCGAGCCAGACGACGAAGTCCTCCGTGATCTCGCTCGGATAGCTGTAGAGGACGCGCACCCAGAAGTCGCCGGGAAGCCGGTCGAGCGCCCACAGGAGGTCGGCCAGCGTCTTCTCGCCCTCGCGCCAGAGCATCGGGTCCTGCGCGACGACATTCAGCTCGCGGCAGCCCGTCGCGAGCAGCGCCTTTGCCTCGCGGAGAATCGCCTTCATCGGCCGCGAGCGGTACTTGCCGCGAATGAGCGGAATCGCGCAATAGGAACAGCGGTGCGCGCAGCCCTCGGCGATCTTCAGGTAGGCGTAGGCCTTGCCCGTGAGGCGCAGGGCGGGAACCTTCGGCGCTTCCCACGTCTGCGGCACGCCGACCCACTCGTCCACGCCCGGAAAGGCGTCCTTGAGCTTCGGATAGCGCTGGGGATAGCAGCCCGTGACGACGACGCGCCCGTACTGGCCGCGCGCCTTCAGATCAAGCGCGCGGCGAATCTCCGCCTCGGCCTCGTCGCGCGCGGAAGCGATGAACGAACACGTGTTGACGATGACCATGTCGGCGCGGTCGGGATCGGGCGAGAGCGTCCACCCGGCCTTCAACAGCCCTCCCGCGCGAACCTGGAGATCGACGGCGTTCTTGGCGCATCCAAGCGAGACGAGCGCCAGCGTTCCTTTTTTCTTCATGCGCGCATTATACCAAAACGGCCCGTCAGCGCGGCGTCAGGCGTCCCGTCCGCCGAGTTTCAGCCAAACGCGCAGCAGCTCCGAGTCGCTCCAGGCCTGCGCCGTGCAGCCCTTCTGCGCATGCGGCGCATCGCCGTCCATGCACTCGCTCAGGTGGCCGATGCAGCCCGCGTTGAGGTTCTCGACCGCGCCCGCGAGAAGCGAACGCGCAACCTCCGCCGAACACGCGCCCGTCGCCACGAGCGCCTCGGCGTAGAGCGGGAACGGCCACGACCAGACCGTGCCGTTGTGGTAGGCCGGCTTGCGCGCCGTGTCCTCGTCGCCCGCGTAGACGCCGCGATAGAGCGGATGCCCCGCGTTGAGCGACCGCACGCCGCCCGGCACGAGCAGTTCCTCCGTCGCCGCCAGGATCGCCGGATCGTCGAGGACGCCGAGCGTAATAAGGAAGAGCTGGTTCGGACGAATCGTGTCCTCCGGCATCGCCTTCCGCGCCGGCTCGCCGTTCGGCGCGGCAAGGCAGTCGCGGTAGCCGTGTTCCCAGCGGAAGAGCGCCTTCACGGACTGGAGCGCCTTGTCGGCCAGCGCATCGCGGCCGAGGTAGCGCAGGGCCGAGATCCAGAGTGCCTGGATCTCGACCGGATAGCCGACGCGCGGCGTGCAGGCCGGATAGTTCGTGTCCATCCACGTGAAGTGTGACGGCGACCAGACAAGCCCCGAATCGGGATCGACGCGAATGCCGTTCGGCGTCCCCTTCAGATAGTTGTCCACAATCGACGCGCACGTCTTCCGCAATGTATCCCACTCTCCCACCTTCCCACTCTCCCACTTTTCCACCTCCTCCACACACCGCACGAACCAGAGCGGCGCGTCCGTCGTGTCGCGGTTTCCGGCCGTCGTGCCGTAGATGATGTTCGGCAGCGTTCCGCGATCCTCGAAGGCCGCGAACGCGAGCAGGATCTGCCGCGCGACGTCCGTCTGCCCGGCGGCGATCATGCCGCGCAGGACGATGAACGTGTCGCGTCCCCAGTCGAGGAACCACGGATAGCCCGCAATGACGGTCTTGAGGTCATCGCGCTTGACGACATAGAGGTCGAGCGCCGCGCGCAGGGCGGATTCAAGGGGAAGCCGTTCAGGCGCCGAGGCGGCGGCCGACGCGAGGGACGAGAGGGGCTTGAGGGTCGAGAGCGCCGATTCGGAGCTTCCGCTTTCCAAGGCCCCCTTAAGGCTAACCGTCTCCCCGATCTTGAGGTCGGCCGAAATCCAGCCGGGCGAGAAGAGGTCGCCGAGGCCGTCCTGTCCGCGCGCGGCCTCCTCGGGGTGCCCGACGCAATAGGTCCACTGCGGCTCGTGGTGATACGTGCCGCCCGTCACGTGCAGCGCAAAGGTCTTGCCGTAGGGGGCGAAGGCAAAGCCGTCCGCCGTCGCGCGCGTCGAGCCGGGAAACAGCGTCTCCAGCCCCGCGAACGCCTTTGTCGTCGCATGGAAGCTGCGCCATTCGACGTCGGGACGGAAGACAAGCCGCACCTGGTCGCGCACGTCGTCGCCGTCGGACGCGACGCGCGTGACGGCGAGCGTCGCCGCGTTCGCGCCGGGCACGAGCGCCAGCACGAAGGAAAAGGCCGCATCCTTGCCCATGCCGCACGGCACGGTGAAGTCCCAGCGCGCGAAGCGTCCCGCCGGATCGGCGACGAAGCGCGTCACGCACTTGCGGTCGAGTTCGCGCACGTAGCCCTCGCGCTGAAGCCAGCACCGCGTGCGCGTCCAGAGGTTGAGCCGGTCGGACGGCACGTCCGGGTTCGGGTTCGCCGCGAGGAGCGCGTCGTACTGCGAGCGGATCTCGCTCCAGCCGAGTCGCACCTGAGCGGCCGCGCCCGCGCCGTTGGACAGCACCGTGCGAAACTCGGGATGGCGCCGCACCTCCTCGCCCGCGACCGCGAGCGTCACCCGCGCGGCGTCCGCCGGCGGCGGCACGAGCAGCGCCACGCAGTCGCGCATGGCACGGCCCTCGACGTAGCGCGCGGCCTCCAGCCGCAGACGGCGACAGCGCGTGCCGTCCCCTTCGTAGGCCGGCGCCGTGAAGACGACGCGGCCTTCGGACGACCGCGCGACGCAGAGCGTCTTCCCGGTCACCGGATCGACAAGCCGCGCGCGCAGCGGCGCGTCCGCGCCGACCGCGACGCGCACGCCCGCCGGCACGACGACCTCGCGCCGCACGTCGCGCGGCAGAGAGACGTTGAAAAGCGCCTCCGTTTCCGCCGCGCGCGGCGCGTCCTTCCTGTCCTGTGCCGCCGGCGCACAGCCGGCGGCGTCGGCCGCCGTCCCCACGCAAACGACTTCGCCCGGCGCGAGCCGAAGGCCCGGCGCGACTGCGCGGCGTCCGCCGTTCAGGAGGTCGTCGGCTTCGCCCGGCGGAAAAGCCGCCGAGTCCCACGCGACGGCCGCCGGCCGCTCGCAGTCGAGGTTCGCGAGCACGAGAACGGGCGCAACGCCGGCGCCCGTGCGCACGACGGCGAGCGTGTTGCCGTCGCCGCGCGTCACGACGGCGAGGCGGCTCGCGCCCGCGAAGGACGGGTGAGCCCGCAAAAGCGCGTTGAGGCGCGCGATGAGATCGACCATGTTCTCCGCCGCGCCCCAGTTGAGGTCGTTCTTGCCGTGAACGTCGATCTTCTCCGTCGCGTACCACTCGACGCCGTTGGCGATGCCCCATGCGCCCTGCCAGGAGAGGAGCGCGGCGAGCTGCACGCGCAGCCGCGCGTAGACCGGGCCGCGCTTCGCGAGCCGGTCGTTGTCGTGCGTCTCGGCGAAATGGACGAGCGCGCCATACCGCTCGGCGCGTTCGATCGCGCCGGGCAGGTAGCCCTCGAACTGGCTGCGGTCATAGGTCTGGAAGATCTCCGAATACGCCCAGTCGAGGTTCGCCTCGGCGAGCAGGCGGTCGGTGACGGCGAGGTCGCCGCCGAGGCCCTCCAGCAGAAACACGGTGTCGGGATACTCCTCGCGCACCTTCGCGACGATGTAGCCCCACGTCTCGGCGGGAATCATGTACCCCGCGTCGCAGCGGAAGCCGTCCACGCCGTGCCGGCACCAGAAGAGGAAGACGTCGGCCATGTACGCGCGCAGCTCCGCGTTCGCGTAGTCGAGCTCGACGAGGTCCGCCCACTTGACGCCCCAGGCGCCCGGCGAATGGAAGCGGCCGTCCGCCTCGTGCCGGAACCAGTCGGGGTGGTGCGTCTGCAGGGTCGAGGCCCAGCCCGTGTGGTTCGCGGGCAGGTCGACGAAGAAGAGCCCGCCCCGCGCATGGACGGCGCCAATCAGCTCCTCGAACTGGCCGAGCGGCGTGACGGACTCGTCGAACTCGGCCATCGCGGGATCGACCGAGAGGAAGTCCGTCGCGGCGAACGGACAGCCGTATTCGCCCATGACGGCATACGTCGTCGGCACGGGGAACGGCGGCAGTGTCTGGACGATGCGGAAGCCCATCGTGTCCATGATGAGCGGCAGACGCCGCACGACTTCGCGGAAGCTGCCGAACTGGCGCGGGAAGACGCAGTAGATCGCGTTGTGCGCGCGCGTCTCGCCGCTCTCGACCTTGACGTGCAGATTGCGCCCCTCGGGCCATTCGGGCACGTGCGAACCTTCGGGGAAGAAGCAGGCCTTGCCGGAGAAGACGCCGACCTCGTCCAGGGGAATCTCGGCCGAGAAGACGCCGGGCGCGGTCTCGGCGAGCGGAATGTCCGTCCACGCCTTCGCGAGGGGCGTCACGCCCTTCTCCGTCTCGTCGATGATCTCGCGGCGGCGCACGGCGGCGTGGCCAAGGTTCGTGCGGAACGCGGCGCGGCCTTTGCGCGGCGGATCGACGGTGAGCGTGACGGCGAGCGCGTCGCCGCGCCACATGAGCAAAAAGGATTCAGGAGCGGGTGTCTGGGTCATGAGTCTTCAGGATTTGGAAACGAAACGGAAGAAACGCGGGCGGTACGTCACGCGGGCATCACGTGCCAGAGAAGGCAGAAGAAGTGGCAGATCGTGCCCGCGAGCACGAAGAGATGCCAGACCATGTGCGCGTAGGGCAGCGACTTCCAGAGATAGAAGACGCAGCCAAGCGTGTAGAGCCCGCCGCCCAGGACGAGCCACATCGTGCCCATGCCGTGCAGGGCGCGAACCAGCGGCGCGATCGCGAGCAGCGCGACCCAGCCCATCACCACGTACGCGAGCGTCGAGACGACGCGGAAGCGGCCCGTCGTCCGCACCTTGAAGAGCGTTCCCACGAGCGTCGCGCCCCACTCGACGCCAAAGATCGTCCAGGCCAGGACCGGATGCGCGGGACGGAGCGAGACCAGGCAGAACGGCGTGTAGCTGCCGGCGATCAGGAAATAGATCGAGATGTGGTCCATCACGTGCAGGACGGCCTTCGCCGGACGGTACGTGACGGCGTGATACGCCGACGACGTCGCGTAGAGGAGGATCATGCAGAAGCCGAAGATCGCCCCGCTCGTCGCCTTCCATGCGACGTCCACGCCGCTCTGCGCACCCTGCCAGACCAGAAGCGCGAGCATCGCCGCGCCCAGATGCGACCCGACGACATGCGTCACCGTGTTGGCGATTTCCTCGCCGCTCGACTGCACCCGCGCCATCTTCTCCCCTTTCCGCCCCATGCCGGGCGCACGAGAAAACTGAAAAGCCGACGGACCATCCATCCCCAAGCAATCAGCCGCCATTCGACCGAAGCGCCTTCGGGCTTAAGGATTTCAGGGATAGTCCGCCGGCAAAGTGAGGACTTCGCACCCGTCGTCGGTAATGGCGACGGTGTGCTCGAAATGGGCGGAGAGGCAGCGGTCGCGCGTGACGACCGTCCAGCCGTTCTCGAGAACGACCGTCTTCTCGCCCTTCTTCGTCATTGAAATCATCGGCTCGATCGCGATCGTCATGCCGGGCCGGAGGACAAGCTTCGTTCCGGGCGTGCCGTAGTTCGGCACCTCCGGATCCTCGTGCACCGTCCGCCCGACGCCGTGGCCAATCCAGTCGCGCACGACGCCGAAGCCCGCCGCCTCCGCGACGGACTGGATCGCGTAGCCGACGTCGCCGAGGTGGACGCCCGGCCCGCAGGCGGCGATGCCGGCCTTGAGGCACGCCTTCGTCGTCTCGACGAGGCGGACGACCTCCGGATCCGTCACGCCCAGCATCACCGTGCGCGACGTGTCGCCATGGAAGCCGTTCGTGAAGATGCCGACGTCCGTCTTCACGAGGTCGCCCGGCAGGATCACGCGGTGCGGCGACGGAATGCCGTGGATGACCTCGTCGTTCAGGGAGACGCACAGGTGTCCGGGGAAGCCTTCGCACCCGTAGAAACTCGCCTTGACGTTGTGTTTCTTGCAGTAGGCGACGACAAGGTCGTCCAGCTCGCCGGTCGTCACGCCCGGCGCAACGGCGCTCGCGCAAATGTCGCGGATTTCCGCACTCATCCGACACGCCTCGCGCATGCGGGCGATCTCGGCCTTGCTCTTGATATCGACTTTCACGGCGCGTATTATACCATACAGAGGCGGACGACGAGCGAGACGAGCGCCATGCCGACAATGAGCAGGACGGGATGGACGGCCTTCCGCTGCGACAGCACGAAACTGACCAGGACGAGCAGCGCCGCCAGCGGCTGGAAGGAGCCATCCGCAAATGCGCTCAGCTTCAGGAACGCCCACAGCGCGACGAGCATGAGCGCCAGCGAGGCCGGCTTCGCGCCCCGCAGGATGCCGCCGACGAGACGGCTTGTCCTGAACCGGTCAATCGACGCGAAGGCTAGATAGACGAGGACGGATCCGGGCAGAAGGAGCGCGACGGACGCCAGCACGGCCCCCGGCACGCCGGCGAGCCGAAAGCCAAAGTATGTCGCGCCGTTGACGCCAATCGGGCCGGGCGTCATCTGCGTGAGGGCCATCAGGTTCGAGAATTCCTCGGCCGAGACCTGCAGGAACGCCGCCGTCGGCCCGACGAAGTCCTCGATGTACATCGGCACCAGCACGAATCCGCCGCCGAAGCAGAGCGCCCCGTACTTGAGGAAGAGAAGAAGCGGCAGCCACGCCGCCGCGCAGAACGTGCGCCCGCCCCGCGCCCGCGTCGGCGAGAAGGCGACCACGAGCCCCGCCGCCATCGCCGCAAGGAGGACGGCCCAGACCGGGACGCCTCCCACCAGCGCGGCACAGGCCGCGACGAGGACGGAAAAGAAGAAGACGTCTTTCGTCGCCTTCGCCCAGTTGCGGAAGACGGCGGCGGCCACGATGCCGGTCAGCGCGCTGCGAAGGCCGACGAACGCGCTCGCGAGATGCGGATTGTCGAGCGGCAGGGCGTCGTAGCCGAGGGCGACCGCCGTGAAGATGACGACGGACGGCAGGGCGACGGCGACGACGGCCGTGGCAGCGCCCGGCAGCCCGGCGACCTTGCGCCCGACGTAGACGGCCGTGTGCGTCGCGATGATCCCCGGCAGCATCTGGAAGATCGGCAGCACGTCCAGAAGCTCCCCTTCCTCCGTCCACTTCCGTTTCGCGAAGACCTGGTCGGCGACGGCAAGGATGGCGTAGCCACCGCCGATCACGAACAGCGAGATCTTGAAGAACTCGACGAAAATCCGGACATACCGCTTCATGCCCGGTACTCGGCGCAGCTGTCGGCCGTCTCCCAGACGCGGACGGACGCGAGGCCCGGCACCTTCGCCCGCAGCTCGTCAAAGAAAAGCTTCGCGAGGTTCTCGGCCGTGGAGCGGAAGGGAATCGCGACCGTCCGCATGCCGTGCCGCTCGACGACCGCCGCGATCTCGCGCTCGCCCGCCGACTCCGTGTTATAGACGAACGCATGGTCGAAGCGCTCGCAGATCGTCTCCGTCGCAATCCGCTTCAGGTCCTTGAAGTCAATGACCATGTCGCCGCCTGCGCCGTCCGCCTGCGCAACGGAGACGTCCACGCGGTACGTGTGGCCGTGGAGGTTCTTGCAGAGCCCCTGGTGATTCGTGAGAATGTGCGCGGCATCGAACCGCACTGTCTTCGTGACCGTTGTCATGACCGCGTATTATACCACACAACTATGAGTGCGACGGCCTAGGTCAGCGAACAGGGGCCGTTGACGCAGCCGCCGGAGCAGGCCATGACCTCCAGGAAGTTGGCGGGAAGCTTTCCGGACGCATAGAGCTTGAGCATCGTGCAGCTCTTCCGGTCAATGCCGTTGATCTGCTTCGCGTTCAGCTTGAAGCCGGGAATCTTCGCCGTCGCCTCCGCCAGCACCGCCTCGGTGACGCCGCAGCTGCGCGCGAAGTTGCGCGCCGTCGGGTTCGCCGGCCGCGCGACCGGCCACGGCGTGCAGGAGAGGACATCGACCTTGCGGCCCGCGAGAATCGCGCCGAGTTCCTCGAACGAGAGAACGAAGTCCACGGCCTTGCGCCGCGCCTCGCTGCGCTTGGCGACGCACGGGCCGATGAAGACCGTCTTCGCGTCCGGATCCTTCTCCTTGACGATCTCGCGCGCGTAGACCATCGGGCTCGGCGTGAGCGAAACATGTTCCAGAAGGTCGGGCAGGTGCTTCGCGACGAGGTTCACGAAGGCCGGGCAGCACGACGTCGTCATGAACGTCTTCGGGTTCTTCTCCATGCGCTCGATGAACTCCGCCGTCTCGTGCTCCGTCGTCTTCTCGGCGCCGAGCGCGACCTCGATCACGTCCGCAAAGCCCGCCTTCGAGCAGGCCGTCAGCAGCTGCTCGATCGTGCCGGGAAACTGGCGCTCGGCCGCCGGCGCGACCATCGCGACAAGCCGCTCGCCGCGCTTCATCGCCGCAAGGACGTCCAGGAGCTGCGACCGCTCCATGACCGCGCCGAACGGACAGGCGTTGAAGCACTTGCCGCAGAAGATGCACTTCCGGAAGTCGATCTCGGCAACGCCGCGCTCGTTCTTGCGGATCGCCCCGACGGGACAGGCCTCCTCGCACGGCACGGTCGTCTTCACGATCGCGTGGTAGGGACACGCCGTGATGCACTTGCCGCACTTGATGCACTTCGCCGGGTCGATGACGCTCCGCCCGTTCACGACTTCGATCGCCTTCTTCGGACAGTTGTAGACGCACGGGCGCGCGAAGCAGCCCCGGCAGTTCGGCGTCGAGACGACCTTCGCGTCCGGGCAGCCGCTGCACGCCGGCCCGCAGACGGAGAGCGGCGACGTCGCGATCAGCGCATCGACCTGCCGGTTCACGTGGTTGACCCCGCCGTTGGCGAACTTCTCCGCACAGTAGGCCGACAGCGCCTTCGCCTCGTCCGTCTCCTCCTCGACCGTCACGCCCAGAAGCGCCATCAGACGGTACTTGATGACCGCGCGGTCGTGGTAGATGCAGCATCGGGACGGCTCGCTGCCCTTGGGGCGCAGCGTGATCGCGATCTGGTCAATCTCCTCCTGCAGCGTCCCCGCGTCGAACGCGCGGACAAGCCGGATCATCAGTTCGCGCCGAAGGAATGTCGCGCCGTTCAGCATTTCAGGCCACCCCCTCCAGAAGCTCGCGGACACGCGCGACGACCTTCTCGGGCGTCGCCTGGCCCATGACCTCCGTCCCGTTGAAGCGCACATAGGGCGCCCCGCCGAGGTTTTCGCGCTCGCACAGGTCGAGGCAGGTCTTCGCCTCGACCTCGACCCGCCCCCGGCAGTCGGACGGCAGCTGGTCCTCCAGGTTCATCATCTTCGCCGCCCCCAGAAGGTAGCAGGCCGTGCCACAGCAGATTTCGACTTTGATCATTTTTCGGAGACTCCTCAGTAGTAGTTGACCCTGACTTGCTTGCGATAGTTGTGTTCCAGCGCGGCGGTGAGGCGCTTGACGACCGAACGCCGCAGTTCGAGGTCCTGCGGGATGTTCGGGTCCTGGTGCGACTCGTTGACCTTCGTGCCGATGACGAACTCGATTCGGTCGTGCGCCATCATGCGCTCGAGAATCGCCTTCGCCGCCGCCGGCTCGTCGCGCGGCGGACGCATCTCCTCCAGCGCCGTCGCGACGCGCGAGAGCGTGAGGATGCCCTCCGTCACGAGGCCGACGCCGTCGATGCGCCCGGCGGGCGGCAGCCCGCCCGCGCGGCGCATGTCCGCGAGATCGACCTTGACCTTCCGCCCGAGCTCGCGCTCGACGATGTTCGCCGTCGTGCCGCCGCAGATGACGACGTGGTCGAAGCCGAGCTTCGCCTGCCGCGCGTATTCGGCGTCATGCTCCTTGTAGAACGGCGGCCCGGAGAGGATCCGGAGGACGCGCGGACGGCGCAGGTAGATGACGACGCAGGTGATGTCGTCCTTGCAGCCGCCGGGCGTGAGCTGGAGCGCGCGCGAGGCGATCGAGGCCGCAAGGTCCTTCGCCGAGATGCCGGGGTCGAAGTGAATGAACTCGCGCGCGTGCTTGAGGACGCCCGACCGCCGCCAGCCGAACTTCATCTCCTTGCTGACGCCGAGGCCCGACTGCGTGACGCCGTCGGAGCAGAGGATGATGCGGTCGCCCGGACGGAAGTCGGCCTCGCACTCGCGCACCTCGCGGTCGGGCCAGTGGACGGAGACGACCTGCTCGTCGGTGAGCGGCGCGACCTCCTCCGTCCCGCGCAGGTGGATGTAGCCGGGGTTCCCCATCTCGGTGATCTTCGCGCGGCCGCCGAGGCGGAAGTCGAAGAGCGAAAACGTCGCGTAGCCGATCTTGCGCACCTCGCAGACGGGCAGCGAGTCCATGATGATCTCTGCCGCCTCCAGCGTCGGGATGTTCGACTCGAGGAACTTGATCGCCATCGACGTCGTCATCGTCGCGAGGACGTTTGCCTTCACGCCGCTGCCGAGGCCGTCCGAAAGCGCGCAGAGATGGCGGTTCTCCTTCTCGACCGTGAGAAAGCGCACGTCGTCGCCGCAGGCGGCCTGACCCGTCTTCGTGTACTGCGCCGCCTCCATCTCGATGAAAAGGTCGCTATCCATTCAGGTAGTCGCCGTTGTCGGATTCCCGCAGGCGCTTGCCTTCCGTGTGGGACTCGTAGGCGCCCGCGATCTCGTTGAGCATGATCTCCGTCTCGGCGATGTGCTCGCCGAAGAGCCGCGCGACCTGCTGCACCGTGTAGACGTTCTTCGCGATGACCTCGCGCGCCTTCGCGGCGATCTCCTCGCGCCGGCCCTCGTTCTGCGTGACGTCCTGCACGACCGCGCCGGCGAACTCGCCCTTGGCGATCGGGAAGACGCTCACGTTCACGAGCCGGTCCTTCCACGGCTGGCGGTACTTGACGATCTCGCTGCCGTGCTCGAGCGCGCCCGCGAAGAGGTCGGCGAACTCGCCCATCAGCGCCTCGCACGCGATGCCCTCCAGGTTGCCGAGCGTCTCGAAGACCTCGACCTCCCCGCACATCTCGGCGAAGACGCGGTTGCACTCGACGACCAGACCCCGACCGTCCACGATCACGACGCCCGCCGGGATGTACTTGATCAGCGCGTTCGACGTCCGCTGGAAGTTCTTCTTGAGGAAGGTGTGGCACTGCGCCTCCTCCGCCTTGCCGGCGAGGAGCGCGCGCGCGAACGCGCGGCACGTCTCGTACCCGCACGAGCCGCAGTTGAGCTCGTCGGCCTTCGTGTACTTGCCGACGCGCGCGAGGGCCTGCGCCATCGACGTCTCGTCCGGCTCTTCTTCGCGGTTCGCCGCCGCCGGATACGACGCGACGCCGCAGTGCGTGAAGCAGCGCCCGACGCTCGTCTGGAGCGGCGACGTCGCGTCCGTCGCGAAGAGCGTCGCGAGCGACCCGCCGTCCGCCGGCATGACCGGCCCGTTCACGCAGCCTCCCGGACAGGCGAGGACTTCGAGGAAGATCTTGCGCCCGCCCGGCTTCGCCGCGCCCGTCCGCAGCTCGCCCGGCAGTTCGCCGAGGACGCGCCGCATGTTCTCAAGCCCCGAGACCGACAGGTAGCGCACGTCCGCCTTCCCGTCGCGGAGCGTGTCGTTCATGCCGCCCTCGACGGAATAGAAGCGCCCCTCCTCGGCCGGACCGAGCGCGAGTTCCGCCGTCTCGTCCGTGATCGAGATCCCCTTCTCCTCCAGCAGCTTCTCCAGCGCCGGGAAGACGCACGCGAGCGCGAGGCGGTCCGGATGCGCGTCGGCCTCGTTCTTCTTCGCCGCGCACGGCCCGAAGAAGACGACCTTCGCGTCCGCGCCGTAGGCCTCCTTCAGAAGCCCCGCGTGCGCGCGCACGGGCGACGGCAGGGGCGAGATGAACTTCGCGTAGGCGGGCAGGTACTTGCGCACCATGTCAACCGCCGCCGGACACGCGCTCGAGATGACGAGCGGCGAACCGGTCTGCGCGAGAAGCCGCGAGACGTGCGCGCTCACCGACTCCGCGCCGTGCGCCGTCTCGCTCACGCCCGCGAAGCCGAGCTTCTGGATCGCGGCGGCGAGGCGGCCGATCGTCACGCCCTTGAAATAGCCCGCGAAGCTCGGCGCGACCGAGGCGTAGAGCTTCGCGCCGGAGGACAGGAGTTCCTTCAGGCGCGCGAGGTCGCTGCGGATCTTCTTCGCGTGCGCGGGACAGACCTTCACGCACGCGCCGCACGCGACGCACGCCTCCGGGATGACGGACGCCTTGCCGTTGACGATGCGGATCGCCTTGACAGGACAGTGCCGGACGCACTTGTAGCAGTCCTGGCACTCGTTCTCGATCGTGTAGACGGGCGCGTTCATCCCTGCATTCCGTGCTCGAGGCCAAACACGAGGCCGCGCAGCTCCGCGAGCCCGACGAGACGCCCGCCGTAGTCGTAGCCGCTGTAGCACGTGCGCGCGCGGTCGATCTCCAGGTGCCGCCCGTGGTCGGGCCGCACGACGATGCCCTCGCCGCGCCGGCGCTCCTCCTTCAGGAGCTCCTTGACGAGGCCGATCATGTCCACCTTGCCGCGGAGATGCGACTCGGACTCGTGGAAGACGCCCGGCGCGATGTGCCGGATGTTGCGGAAGTGGCCGAAGTGGACGCGCGGGGCGAACTCGCGGAAGATGGCGACCTCGTCGTTGTCGAGGCTGCCGCCGAGCGAGCCCGTGCAGAGCGTGAGCCCGACGTTCGTCGAGGGGCATTCGCGGCACATCCGGCGGATGTCCGTCGCGTTCGAGAGGACGCGCGGCAGGCCGAACAGCGGGCGCGGCGGATCGTCCGGATGAATCGCCATCTTCACGCCCGTCTCCTCCAGGACCGGCGTGATCTCGTTCAGGAAGCCGTAGAGGTGCGCCCGCAGCGTCTCCTCGCCGATGTCGCGGTAGGCGTCGAGCTGCTTCAGGAACTCGGCGGGCGTCAGGTCGTCGACCGTGCCCGGAAGCCCCAGGAGGATGGACTTCTCGATGCGCGTGCGCTCGGACGGCGGCAGCTTCTCCCAGAGGGTCTTCGCGCGGTCGCGCGTCTCCTCGTCGTAGTCGCGCGCCGCGTTCGGACGCTTGAGCGAGAAGAGGTCGAACGCCGCCACCTCGACGTGGTTGTAGCAGAGGACGTCCGACCCGTCGGGGAGGACGTAGGCGAGGTTGCTGCGCGTCCAGTCCAGGACGGGCATGAAGTTGTAGCAGACGGTCTTGATGTCACAGGCCGCGAGGTTCCGCAGCGTCTGCTTGTAGTTCTCGACATACGTGCGCCAATCGCCCGCGTGCTTCTTGATGTCCTCGTGGACGGGCACGGACTCGACCACGCTCCACGTCATGCCGGCGTCCTTCACCTGGCGCGCCAGAGCCTGGATCTCCTCAACCGGCCAGACTTCGCCCGGACGGCGCCCGTAAAGCGCGGCGACGACGTCCGTCACGCCCGCCTGCCGAATCTCGCGGAGGCTGATCGCGTCCTTCGCCCCATACCATCTCCATCCTGACTTCATCGTGCTAGATCCTTTCTGGAAAGAGGTTCTCGAGAATGTCCTGCATGACGCCGCGGTCGACGTTCGTGTACGTCTTGCCGTTGACGATGACGACGGGGCCCTGCGCGCAGTTCCCCGTGCAGAGCGACGCGCCGAGTTCGACGTCAACGTCATCTCGCAGCCCATGCGCCACGAGAAAGTCCTCGCAGAACGCGACGTTCTTCTCGTTTCCGCGCGCAAAGCAGCTGCTGCCCATGCAAATCGTGATCTGTGGTTTGGACATCTTCTTCTCCCGCCTCACTTAATTTCCGTGTAGTATAGCAGTTTTCCCCGCCCGCGTTCAAGTCGGGTGCGATTCTAAACCGTTGAGCAGCTTGCGCGTAGCGGGGTTCATACCGAGGCCTGCGCCGACCTGCTCGCCCGAACCGCAGTTCGCGGGCACCCCACCGACATGATTTCGACGCGCGCGCCTTCACGCGCGCCCTTTACCGTGGC
>ONTV01000065.1 GCA_900320855.1 uncultured Lentisphaerota bacterium | reverse complement strand
ACGCCCAAACGCCCAAACCCTCTCCCTCGAAGTCTGGTTCGGGCACAACCGCCTGACCTTCGCCAATCTGACGCCACGCCCCGTCAAGGAGGCGATTGTAACCCTCGGCGGGGTCGCGACGGACGAGATTGACCCGCACACGATGCAGTCCAGACTCGTCCCCGGACTCTTCTTCGCGGGCGAGGTGATGGACATCGACGGACCGACCGGCGGCTACAACCTCACGCTCGCCTTCGCCACGGCCCGCAAGGCCGTCACGTCCATGAGCGCGACCTGCACAGGACTTGGCTCCTCGGCCTTCGACCAGTCCCGCGCCGCGACCCAGTCCCGCGCCGCGAAGACGCGCGCGGCCTTCTGCAGTTTGGCGACGGCGCGGTAGAACGACGTCCGGTTGACGCCAAGATAGGCGACAAGCTCGGCAACGCGTGCCGCCACCGGATGCCCGTCAGGTAATTGCGGAACGCCCCTTTCTCGTCGGGAACATAGCGGAAGGATGGCAACGCCTTGATCAGCGCGAGCAGCGTCTCCTGAATGACATCGTCGGCATCCAGCGACGGGAAGGCCTTTCCGTCAGGAAGCGAAGCCACAGCACCGCCATCTTGTGCTCAGCAATGCTCTGCGGCTTGAACTTCGCCAGTTCCACGCTGTCATGATGATCGCCCGAATCCACGAGCAGGCCCCAAAGATGCTGCGCGGCGAGCTGGCTGATGCCGGGCTCTCCGGCGTTGCGCCGTCGCACGGCGACGTGCTGGCCTACCTGTTCGCTCGCGGCGCAGCGACGATGCAGGAACGGGCCGCGTTCGCCCACCGCACGAAGCCGACGACAACCGTCCTCGTCGACAAGCTCGAGGAACGCGGACTCGTCCGTCGCACGGCATCGCCCGACGACGCACGATTCTCAACGAACCCGTCAAGTGGTGAGAGCGAGAGCTCTCACCACGGGGAACGTCGGTCCCCCATCCCGTCAGGTTCTGGTTCGGCAAAGCGCAGAATTGACGGTTCTACAGGGGGTGTGCTATACTGCGCGGAGTCGGGAGACAAGACCGATGGTTCAGAACGAGACCTAAATGAAGAAAGGAAACAAGATGAGAAAACTGCTCGCGTTCGGCGTCGCATGGTCTGTGTGCGCCGGATTCGCCGGAACGACAGCGGAAATCGTGACGTCGGCCGGGACAGTCGAAGTCGCGCTGGACGCGGCGAAAGCCCCGCTCACGGTGTCGAACTTCGTGGCGTATGCGACGAGCGGACACTACGACGGCACGGTCTTTCACCGCGTCATCAAGGGGTTCATGATCCAAGGCGGCGGCTTCACGAAGGAGATGGTGCAGAAGAAGACGCGCGCGCCAATTCGGAACGAGGCGACAAACGGACTCAAGAACCGCAAGTACACGATTGCAATGGCGCGGACGCAGGTCGTGGACTCGGCGACGTCGCAGTTCTTCATCAACGTGAATGACAACGCCTTCCTCGACCACCGCGCGCCTAACCCGATGGGCTACGGCTACGCGGTCTTCGGCGCCGTGACGAATGGCCAGGACGTCGTTGACAAGATCGCCGCCGTCGAAACGGGACACGTGGGCTACTTTGCCGATGTGCCGAAGACGCCAATCGTCATCGAGAAGGTGACAATCCGCGAAGACCCCGCCCCAACAGACAAAGCCCCCTAAGGCGGCCCCTCCTCCATACCCTTTCACGAAATGAGAATCTGGCGCGGAATTCTTCTTCCGCGCCACTTCTACCTGAACTCGTGATAAGCTGCCGTCTCCAGGACTTGCGCGGCGCGCCAGCCGCCCCAGACCCAGAGGCGTCCCGGACGGATGTTGCGCACGACCTTCACGATGCGCCCGTGCCGATCCAGAAACGTCGCGTCAATCGCGAAGCGCATGAAGAGCGTGTGGATCGCGTTGCAACGCGGAATGAGCAGACCGCACCCCGGCGGAAGGCCCGTTCGCCCGATGAGGCCGCGCAACCGCGCCGGCAAGCTCTCCGCAATCTCCGCGTCAATTCCGTGAATCGTGACGCGACGCATGGCGGGAGAAGACGAAGGCCCCGACGAGAGCCGTGAAGGGCGCGACCAGCACAAGCCCGAAGCTGCCGACGAGCGTCTTGACGAGTTCCGCCGAGACGAGCGTCGAATTGAGGAAGTCGAGCGGATCCGTCCCCTGCGCCGCGAAAACCATGAGCAGCGTCAGGTAGCCGCCCGAATAGGCGAGCAGGAGCGTCGTCGTCATCGTCCCGACGACACTGCGCCCAATGCGCACGCCACTGCGGAACAGCTCGCCGCCCGGCAAGTCCGGACGATGACGCGCCAGCTCGGCGAGTCCGGCAGCGATGTCCATCGCCAAGTCCATCACCGCGCCCGACGAGGCGAGGATCACCGCGCCCACGAAGACGTCCGCCAGGTCGAGATCCGCATAGCCCGAATAGAGCAGCGTCTGGACGAACGGCAATGTCGCGCCGTTGACATGCATGAGCGCCGTGACGAGCGACGCGAGAAGAAGCGAGGCGCCCACGCCCAGAAGCGCGCCCAAAAGCGCCGCCAGTCCCGTGCGCGTCCAGCCGGCGACGAGATACATGATGACGGCCGTCAGAAGCGCGACGATCGCAAAGGACATGGCGGCGGCATTCCAGCCCGCGAGGCACAGCGGCACGAGCAGCTTCCAGACGGCGAGGCAGCTGAAGACGAAGCTGAAGAGGGCCTTCGCACCCGTCCAGCCGCCAAACGCGCAGAGGAGCGCGGCGAAGCCGCCGAACAGGAGCGCCCCCCAGCCCAGCCGCCAGTGATCGCGCGCCACGAGCGGCTCGTCGCCGAGGACGACAAGCGCCGTGTCGCCGACCGCGAACTTCTTGTCGAGCTCAAGCTGCGCGCGCAGCTCGTTGTGCGCACGCTTCACCGAGCCGTCCGGCAACCGCACCTTGAGCCGCTGCGTGCCGAACTCGATGAGCCCATGGAGCTGGACGCCGGAATCGTCCGTCTCGACGACCGTGGCCCGCGCCGTCTCCCCCGCCGGCGCCGCGAGCCGACGCGATCCCGGCAGACACGCCAGGACGACGCAGACGAGCGCGAGAACGGCGATCGGCAGCGCCTTCTTCACTGCACAAGGTCTTTGAGCGTCTTCGCGAGATCCGTGTTGTCGATGAAGCCGACGAACCGCTCCGCCCCGCGCCCCTGCGCCGTCGTGAGGACGGGGAGCGCCGTATGCGCGCCGCTCGTCCAGCCAATGCCGCACTTGTGCGAGAAGAGCGCCTTCACCGCCGTCGGCAAATGTGCGATCTTCTTCGCGTCATACGCCTCGTTCTCCTTCTTGCCCGCGCGCGCCAGCCGCAGGTCGTGGGCAAAGGCCGACTCAAGCTCCTTCAGCTCCTCTGCCGTCACCGCCATCGGGTTGCGCGTCACGTCCGCCGTCGTAAAGTCGAGGCCGAAGTTCGCGGAGAGGAATGGCTTGAGCGCCGCGAAATCGACGGGGCGCGTCGCGCGGATGTGCGCGACAAGCGCGTCGGCGGAACACTTCTGGTTCACGAGGCGATCCATGTAGAACGCATAGCCCGTCGCCGCAAAGCCCATCGTCATGCCGCCCGTCTCGTGGTCGCCCGTGACGACGACAAGCGTCTCCGGGTGCGCCGCCTGGAATGCGAGCGCGACCTTCACCGCATCGTCGAGCGCAAGGAGGTCCCGCAGGTTCGTCGCCGCGTCGTTCGCGTGCCCGGCCCAGTCGATTCGCCCGCCCTCGACCATCATGAAGAAGCCGTCGGGGTCGGGCGAGAGAAGCTCGATGCCCTTCGCCGTCAGCTCCGCCAGCGTCGGCACGCCCGCCCAGGCGTCCGCATCGATCGCGTACGGCATCGCGGCCTCGCACGCGATGTACCAGACCTTGCCGCCGCCCGGCTTCAGCGCGTCAAACGCCGCGCGGTCGCCGCGCACAAGCGTGTAGCCCGCGTCCTTCGCGAGCGCATAGACGTCGCCCCGATAGCCCGGCGCCTCGCGGTCGTCGTGCTGCGAGAGCCCGCCGCCCGCGAAGTAGTCGAAGCCCGACGCGAGCAGGTCGAGGCCAAGGCCATAGCCTTCGCCGCGTCCCTTGCGGTGGCCGTAAAAGCCCGCCGGCGTCGCGTGGTTGATCGTGACGGTCGTCACGATGCCGACGGCCTTGCCGTGGCGCTGCGCGACGGCCGCGACGGATTCAAGCGGCGCGCCCTTCGCATCGATGCCCACGGCGCCGTTCAGGGTCTTCGCACCGCAGGCGATGGCCGTCGCCGCCGCCGCCGAGTCCGTGACGAGCGAGTTCGCCGAGCAGGTGCGCGTCGTCGCCTGGAACGGCAGCGCGTTCATCGCGAGATTGCCGCGCCCGCTCTTGAGCGAGAACTCGTTCGCCGTCATCCGCTGCGGCGTGGACATTCCGTCGCCGATGAAGAGAAAGACGTATTTCGGACGCGCCCCGACCGCTGGGGCCTCGGCCCACGCGACGGCGGCGGACAGCAGGCAGCCAACGACGGCACACAGGCGAACCAAGGCCGACAGTTCCATTTTCATCTTGATCATTCTGACTTTCCTTTCTTCGTTCCGAGAGCAACCACCGCCATCAGTACACGAACAGCATCTCGCGGTATTTCGGGAGCGGCCAGCGCGCGTCGTCGACCAGCCCCTCCAGGCGATCGACCGTCTTGCGAAGGTCGTCCATCGCCGTCGCCTGCGCGGCGGCGTCCTCGCGGGCGAGCGCCTTCTCCAGCCGGTCGCACTTGACGTGCAGGTCGTCAAGGCCCGCGCCCAGCTTGAGCGAGAGGGCCGTCAGGCCCCGGATGCCGGTCTTGAGGCCGTCCGCCTTCGCCTGCCCAAGCGCCGTCGCGAGCCGAGAGAACTCGTCCGCCACGACGGGCCGCACCATCGACCGCGCGATTTCGAGGGCGACGCCCGCCTCGATGCGGATGCGCCGCGCGTAGTCCTCGCGCCCGATCTCCAGGCGCGCGCGCATCTCCGTCGCGGAGAGGACGCCGTACGCCTCGAACAGCGCGACGTTGGCGCGATCCGCAAGCGGCGCGAGGGCGGCCGGCGTGTCCCGGAGATTCGGGAGCCCGCGCGCGGCGGCCTCCTTCGGCCAGTCCGCCGAATAGCCGTCGCCCGAGAAGACGACGCGACGATGCGCCTTCACGAGCCGCTGGAGAAGCTTCTGCAGGTTCGCGTGGAAGTCGCCGCCCGTCATCGCCGCGAGCTTGTCGCAGAGGGCGTCGATCGACTCGGCGACGATCGTGTTGAGAACGGTCTGGCTGTATGCGCAGTTCTGCGACGAGCCGGGCGCGCGGAACTCGAACTTGTTGCCCGTGAAGGCGAAGGGCGACGTGCGGTTGCGGTCGGTCGTGTCGCGCGGCAGCGGCGGCAGCGTGTCGACGCCGATGCGCAGGCTGGGCTTGGGATTGCCGCGCGCGGCCGACTTCGTGCCGCGCTCGATCGCGTCCAGGACGGCGTTGAGCTCGTCGCCGAGGAAGACCGAGATGATCGCCGGCGGCGCCTCGTTTGCGCCGAGCCGGTGGTCGTTCCCCGCGCCGGCCGTCGTCGTGCGCAGGATGTCCGCATGCCGGTCGATCGCGCGGATCACGGCGACGAGGACGGCGAGGAAGATCGCGTTCTCGCGCGGGTCGTCGCCCGGCGTGAGGAGGTTGCGCCCGCCGTAGGCGACAGACCAGTTGCAGTGCTTGCCCGAGCCGTTGACGCCCGCGAAGGGCTTCTCGTGCAGGAGGCAGACGAGGTCGTTCTTCTCCGCCGTCTGGCGCAAGACCTCCATGATCATCATGTTGTGGTCAACGGCGAGGTTCTGCTCCTCGAACGTCGGCGCGAGCTCGAACTGCGCGGGCGCGACCTCGTTGTGGCGCGTCTTCGCCGGAATGCCGAGCTGCCAGAGCCGCTCCTCGACCTCGGCCATGAACTTGAGGACGCGCGGACGGATCGCGCCGAAGTAGTGGTCGTCGAGCTGCTGGTGCTTCGCCGGCGGCGCGCCGAAGACGGTGCGGCCTGTCTGCAGGAGGTCGGGGCGCTTCAGGTAGAAGCGGCGGTCGATGAGGAAGTACTCCTGCTCCGCGCCGAGCGTGACGGTGACGTGCGCCTTCTTCTGCCCGAACGCCTTCATCAGCCGCTCGACCGACCGCGAGAGGGCCTGGATCGAGCGCAGGAGCGGCGTCTTCATGTCGAGCGTGTCGCCCGTGAACGAGCAGAACGCCGTCGGAATGCAGAGCGTCGCGCCGTGCGCATGGCGCTTGAGGAACGCCGGCGACGTCGGGTCCCACGCCGTGTAGCCGCGCGCCTCGAACGTCGAGCGCAGGCCGCCCGACGGGAACGAGGAGGCGTCCGCCTCGCCGCCGATCAGGTTCTTGCCGGAGAACTTGAGCACGGCCTGCGCCGACCCGGTCGGTTCCAGGAAGGCGTCGTGCTTCTCGGCCGTGCCGCCGGTGAGCGGCTGGAACCAGTGCGTGAAGTGCGTCGCGCCATGGACGAGCGCCCAGTTCTTCATGCCGTCGGCGACCGCGTCCGCGATCGTCGGGTCAAGGGGCTTCGCGTCGCGCATCGTCGCCAGGAGCTTCGCCGCGACGGGCTTGGGCAGATGGCGGCGGATCGCCTTCTCGGAAAAGACGTCCGCGCCATAGTTCGTGAGGTCAGTGTCCATCATATCTGCGACATTATACCATATCCTTCTCGCCGGGAAGGCACGCCCCCGCAGTCACTTCACGACGTCGCGCAGCTGCAGGAGGAATGCCGCGAGCGAGGCGTCGTCCGCCCGCGCGGCGTTCACCGTCACCATCGCCCAGCGGTCGATGCGCGCGCGGAAGCTGCGGTCAAAGACGTCGCGGAGGATGCGACGGACGTGCGACGACGTGCGAAAGCCGTCCTGGTTGAAGAACGTGTAGGCGAAGCCGAGCGGCGGCAGCGTGCCGCGCGCGAGCGTGACGGCGTGCCAGGCGACGCCGCCCACGTCCAGGCTGCGCGGATTCATCATCTGAAAGCCCTGCGACGGCAGGCAGAGCTCGGGCCGGTGAATCGAGCTTTTCGACTTGCCGCCGATCACGAGCGAAACCTGGTACCACGTGCCGTCCGGGGCCGTGTAGAGCCGCTTGTCGAACTGCGTGTCGGCCGGCAGGATCGTCCGCTCCGACTCCGATGGCTCCAGCGGCTCGGACGTGAAGCCCGCGATTTCGCCGAGCCGGGCGGACGGCGCCTCGCAGAGGACGGGATCGCTGCTCCTGCCCTGCCAGACCATCGCAGTGACGACGAGCAGCGTCGCGAGAACGGGAATCACGTGCGCGCGCATCGCTCGACTCCTTTCGTGATGAGTCCGCCGCAGGCGACCATGAGGAAGATCGCGCTCAGGAAGACGACGTAGCCGGAATAGTCGTGGTAGAAGCCCGTCGCGAAATCGGGCGAACACGTCGCCGCCACGCCGACGATGGTGAAGACGCGCAGGACGTTTCCGAGAATCGCCAGCGGAATCGACAGTGCGAAGAGAAGCCCCCGCCGAAGCCAGGTCGGCTGCGTGAAGTAGGCGTAGCCCGCCGTGAGGGCCATCATCGCGAAGAGCGAGCGCATGCCGCTGCACGGCGCGGCGACGTCAATCGCGAACGAGCCGGTCGAGGACGCGAGCATCGTTCCCTGCCGGATGACGTCAACCCCCAGGCCGTGCAGGACGCCATACGCGGTCGCCACCGCGAAGAGCCGCAGATGGATCGTGATGACGTCCAGGAACGTGTGAAGCGGAATGCAGAAGAGGAGGAAGAGGAACGGAAAGAGCGTCCGCTTCATCGTCTTCGCGCCGAAGAGCGCGAGGGTCAGCGCGACGAGCAGCCCCGCGAAGCCGACGATCTCGAAACGCACCTGCAATCCGCGCGCGCCGACATAGCCGATGAGCAGGAACGGCACGGCCAGCAAAAGCCCCCACGCGGACGGCGCGCCAAACGACGCGGCAATCTCCTTCCGCTCGCGCCAGAGGACGTAAAGCGAGAAGAGCGGCACGTACCAGCCGTAGGAAAGATCCTCCTGCGGCGTGCAGAAGACGCTCGGCGCATGCTTCAGGAGCAGGAGGCGATAGCCCCACAGCATCGACAGGAACGATGCGGCGAAAAGCGCCAGCCGGAACGGAACGCCGCCTGCGCGCATCGCGTCAGCCGAGCTGGTCGAGGAAGCGGACGTCATTCTCGTAGAGCCAGCGGATGTCGGGGATGCCGTACTTGATCATCGCGATGCGCTCGACGCCGAAGCCGAAGGCGTAGCCCGAGACCTGTTCGGGATCCCAGCCGACGTGCTGGAAGACGCGCGGATCGACCATACCCGCGCCGGCGACCTCGATCCAGCCCGACTGCTTGCAGACGTTGCAGCCCTTGCCTTTGCAGACGTGGCAGGAGAAGTCGACCTCGACGGACGGCTCGGTAAACGGGAAGAAGTGGGGACGGAAGCGAACGGTCACGCTGTCGCCCATCATCTCCTTCGCGAAATAGGCGAGCACGCTCTTGAGGTCGGCGAGCGAGACGGGCTTCGTCGCCGTCTCGTCGACGTACAGGCCCTCGATCTGGTGGAAGTTCGCCGAATGCGTCGCGTCCGTCGTGTCGCGGCGGAACGTGCGGCCGGGGCAGATGACGCGCACAGGCGGCTTGTTCGCCATCATCGTGCGAATCTGCACAGGCGAAGTCTGCGTCCGCAGCAGGCAGTCGTCGTTGAACCAGAACGTGTCCGTCCGATCCTGCGAGGGATGGTGCGGCGGCGTGTTGAGCGCCGTGAAGTTGTTGAAGCGGTTCTCGAGCTCCGGGCCGTCGGCGACCGTGAAGCCGAGCCGGCCGAAGATGCGCGCCGTCTGCTCGATGACGCGCGAGAGCGGATGCTTGACGCCCAGGCCGAACCAGCGGCCGGGGAGCGTGAGGTCGGCCGCGACGGCCTTCTCGCCCGCCGCGCCCGCACCGCTCTTCTGCAATGCGGCCTCGACCTCGGCCTTCCACGCCTGAATCGCCTTGCCGAACGCGGGGCGCTCCTCCTTCGGGACGTCCTTCATCGCCTTGATGAGCGAGGGGATGGAGCCGTTCCGGCCCACGTACTTCACGCGCAGGGCCTCAACCGCCGCCGCATCGGCCGCCGCAGCGATTTCCTTCAGGCTTCTGGCCTTCGCCGTTTCGAGATCCGCAAGAGTCATGTCTTCTCCTCAGAAAATTTCCGCCTATTATACCAAAAAGCGTCCGCTCGCTCAGAGCGCGGAGCCCGGAAAGAACGTGCCGGTCGCCCGCCCCTCGAAGAGCGTGGGGAACACCGTCTTGCGGCCATTCGCAATGTACGTGTCAATGCCGGCCGCGACCGCCGCCTTCACCGCCTTGAGCTTCGAGTCCATGCCGCCCTTCGAGAGCTTGCCCTTTTCGCCCGCACGCACAAGGCGCATCACGTTGCGGAAGCTGTCCACCTCCGGGATGCGGCGCCCCGTCGCGTCCAGAAGGCCGTCCACCGTCGTCAGGAGCACGAGCGCGTCCGCCTTCATCAGCTTCGCGATGAGGAACGACAGCCAGTCGTTGTCGCCGAAGGTCTGCCCCTTGAGCTCCTCGTCCGCCACGACGTCGTTCTCGTTGATGATCGGCACGATTCCGGCCTTGACGAGATGGTCGAGCGACTTCTTCACGTTCTGGCTGCGCCGACGGTCCTCGAAGTCGTAGTGCGTGAGGAGAACCTGCCCGATCTTCACGCCGGCCTCGCCGAAGAGGCGCTCGTACTCGCCGATGAACCGCGCCTGACCGACCGCCGCGCACATCTGCACGTCGTTGACGTCCGTCGGGCGCGCCTTCAGACCCAGGGCCTCGACCCCGGCGGCCACGGCGCCGGACGAAACGAAGAAGACCTCGTCCCCCGCCTTGCGGAGCCGGCAGAGCTGCGCCACGAGACGGCGCAGCGCCGTGTAGTCCGGACGGCCGCTCCGCGCGGCAATGGCGTGTGTTCCGACCTTGACGACAAGTTTCATGGCCGATTCCGCCCGTTATTTCTTCTTCAGCGCCGGATTGACGGGCGTCGTCTTCACGAGCTCGACGATCTTCTGCGTGACCTCGGGGTTGGCCTTGAGGTAGTCGATCGTCGCGAGCGAGCCCTGCGCGAGCTGCGCGTCGCCGAAGGAGAGCCAGCTGCCGCGCTTCTCGACGATGCCGCGGTTGAGCGCCGCGTCGAGGACGCTGCCTTCGTAGGAGATGCCGCAGGTGTAGAGGATGTCGAACTCGGCCTCGGTGAACGGCGGCGCGACCTTGTTCTTGACGACCTTCACGCGCGTGCGGTTGCCGACGACCTGCCCCGCCGTGTTCTTGATCGCGCCGATGCGCTGGACCTGCAGACGGCACGAGGCATAGAACTTGAGCGCCTTGCCGCCGGGCGTCGTTTCGGGATTGCCGAACATGACGCCGATCTTCTCGCGCACCTGGTTCGTGAAGATGATGAGCGTCTTCGTCTGCGCGACGACGGCCGTGAGCTTGCGCATCGCCTGCGACATGAGGCGCGCCTGAAGGCCCATGTGGCTGTCGCCCATGTTGCCGTCGATCTCCGCCTGCGGCGTGAGCGCGGCGACCGAGTCAACGACGATCACGTCGAGCGCACCCGACTTCGCAAGCTGCTCGCAGATCGTCAGCGCCTCCTCGCCGGAATTCGGCTGGGCGACGATGAGGTTGTCGAGATCGACGCCGATCTTCTTCGCGTACGTCGGGTCAAGCGCGTGCTCCGCGTCGATGAACGCCGCCGTGCCGCCCGCCTTCTGCGCGTTCGCGACGACGTGCAGCGTGAGCGTCGTCTTGCCGGACGATTCCTGTCCGTAGCACTCGACGATGCGCCCGCGCGGGAGCCCGCCGACGCCCAGCGCGAGGTCGAGCGAGAGCGCGCCCGTCGAGATGACGGGAATCTCCTCAATCTCGCGGTCGCCGAGTCGCATGATCGACATCTCGCCGAACTCCTTGCGGATCTGGCTCATGACCGCGTCCAGCGCGGTGTTGCCCGTCGTCTTCTTCGTTTCTGCCTTCTTCTCTGCCATGATCAGAACCTTTCAAGTAAATGTTGTTTCAAGTAGACGTTTATTGTTTCAAG
>ONTV01000002.1 GCA_900320855.1 uncultured Lentisphaerota bacterium | reverse complement strand
GAGCCCCCTGAACAGCTCGCGCCGCCCCTCGAAGAGGGCCTGCAGCACCGAGACCGTGAGCGACTTCCCGAACCGCCTCGGCCGCGCGATGAAGAACTGGCGGCCGATCGACAGGTTCACGAGCGGCCAGAGCCGGTCCGTCTTGTCGACGTACGTGAACCCGTCCCCGATGAGGTTCTTGAACGTGTAGATGTCTGTCGCGAGCTTTTCCATGCCGCAGATTATACCCCAAGCGGAGGTGGGTGAAGAAGGTTCCGCCCTCTCACTTCCCGATGCAGGCGTGGTAGTCCTGGAGCGAGCGCACCTCGCCCTGGCCGTTCATCGCCGCCGCAATGCCCTCGGCCGCCGCGCAGGCCGCCGCGACCGTCGTCAGGTACGGGACCTTATACTTGATCGCGCTCTGGCGGATGCGGCAGTCGTCCGCGCGCGCGTCGCGGCGCCCGGACGGCGTGTTGACGATGAGCGAGACCTCGCGGTTCTTGATGACGTCGAGGCAGTCGGGCCGCCCCTCGCCGATCTTCGCGACGACATACGCCGCGACGCCGTGTTCGCGCAGCCACGCGGCCGTTCCCTCGGTCGCGAAGACCGTGAACCCGAGGTCCGCGAGCATCTTCGCCGCCTCGGCCGCGTCGTCCGTCTTCTCCGAGAGCGAGACGAGCACCTTGCCCGGCTTCGTCGGCAGCGGCGCGCCCGCCGCCTCCTGCGACTTGAAGTACGCGAGCCCGAACGTGTCCGCCAGCCCCAGCACCTCGCCCGTCGAGCGCATCTCCGGCCCGAGGACGGGATCGACCTCCGGGAACTTGTCGAACGGCAGGACGGCCTCCTTCACGCCGAAGTAGGGGACGACGTGCTTCTCCTGTTCGAGGCCAAGGCCCTTCACCGTCTCGCCGAGCATGAGCCGCGTCGCGATGCCAGCCATCTGCGTGCCCGCGACCTTCGAGACGAGCGGCACCGTGCGCGACGCGCGCGGGTTCGCCTCGATGACGTAGACCTTGCCCTCCGGCTCGTCCTTCGTGAACTCGATCGCGAACTGCATGTTCATGAGGCCGACGACCTTGAGCTCCTTGGCGATGCGGCGCGTGTAGTCGAGGATCGTCGCCTGGTTGCGCGCCGAGATGCCCGCCGGCGGAAGGACGCACGCCGAGTCGCCCGAATGGATGCCCGCAAGCTCGACGTGCTGCATGATCGCCGGGATGAAGATGTCCGTGCCGTCCGACAGCGCGTCCGCCTCGCACTCCAGCGCGTGGCAGAGGAAGCGGTCGAGGTAGAGCGGACGGTCGGGCGTGACGCCCACGGCCTTCGCGACGTACTCGCGCAGCAGCTGCTCGTCGTAGATGACCTCCATGCCGCGCCCGCCGAGGACGAACGAGGGTCGGATGATGAGCGGGTAGCCGAGCTTCGCCGCGCACGCGAGCGCGCCGTCGATGTCGCTGGCCATCATCGACTCGGGCATCGGGACGCCGAGCCGGTCCATGATGGAGTGGAAGAGGTCGCGGTCCTCCGCGTCGTCGATCGAATCGACGGACGTGCCGAGGATCTTGCACCCGGCCTCCTGGAGGCCGCGCGCGATGTTGAGCGGCGTCTGCCCGCCGAACTGGACGATGACGCCCATCGGCTTCTCCGCCGCGTAGATCTGCAGGACGTCCTCGACCGTGACCGGCTCGAAGTAGAGCTTGTCGGACGTGTCGTAGTCGGTCGAGACCGTCTCGGGGTTGCAGTTGACGATGATCGTCTCGTAGCCGAGCCGCTTCATCGCCATCGCCGCGTGGCAGCAGCAGTAGTCGAACTCGATGCCCTGGCCGATGCGGTTTGGCCCGCCGCCGAGGATCAGCACCTTCTTCGGGTTCGCCGAGACCGGGGCCTCGCCGAACGCAGCCGCGACGCCCGACTTCGGGTCGTTGTAGGAGGAGTAGTAGTACGCCTGGCCCTCGACGCCCGAAACGGGCACGGCGAACCAGCGCTCGACGCAGCCAAGGCGCGTGCGCTGGTCTCGGACGTCCCTCTCGGCCACGCCGAGAAGCTGCGCGAGGTACTTGTCGGAAAAGCCGTCCTTCTTCGCCTGCACGAGCAGGGCATCCGGCAGGAGCCCGCCCTTGTGGCGCAGGATCTCCTCCTCCTCCTCGACGAGCTCGCGCATCTGCTGGACGAAATACGCCTTCACGCCCGTGCGGGCGAAGATCTGGTCGTCGGTCGCGCCCTTGCGCAGGGCCTCGTACATCTGGAAGTGCCGCTCGGAGTTCGGCACGGCGAGGAGCTTCAGGAGCTCGTCGAGCGACTTCTCGTGGAAGTCCTTCGCGAAGCCGAGGCCCGCGCGGCCGCGTTCAAGCGCGCGGATCGCCTTCTGGAACGTCTCCTTGTACGTCTTGCCGATGGACATCACCTCGCCGACGGCCTTCATCTGCGTGCCGAGGCGGTCCTCGACGGCGCGGAACTTCTCGAACGCCCAGCGCGCGAACTTGAGGACGACATAGTCGCCGTCCGGCGTGTACTTCTCAAGGCTGCCGTCGCGCCAGTAGGGCATCTCGTCGAGCGTCATGCCGGCGGCGAGCTTCGCCGAGACGAGCGCGATCGGGAATCCCGTCGCCTTCGAGGCGAGGGCCGACGAGCGCGACGTGCGCGGATTGATCTCGATGATGACGACGCGCCCCGTCTTCGGGTCGTGCGCCCACTGCACGTTGCAGCCGCCGATGACGCCGATCGCCTCGACGATGCGGAAGGCGTCCCGCCGGAGCTTCTCCTCCAGCTCCTTCGAGATCGTCAGGAACGGCGCGGCGCAGAAGCTGTCGCCCGTGTGGACGCCCACCGCGTCGATGTTCTCGATGAAGCAGACGGCGATCATCTGGTTCTTCGCGTCGCGGACGACCTCGACCTCCAGCTCCTCCCAGTTGAGGATCGACTCCTCGATGAGGCACTGGTGCGTGAGCGAGGCGTCGAGGCCGCGCGCGCAGATCGTCCGCAGCTCCTCGACGTTGTAGCAGAAGCCGCCGCCCGAGCCGCCCATCGTGTAGGCCGGGCGGACGACGACCGGGTAGCCGATCTCCTTCTCGACGAGCTCGACGGCCGCCTCGACGGAGTGGACGATCCCGGACTTCGGCGTCTCGATGCCGAGCTTCGCCATCGTCTCCTTGAAGATCTCGCGGTCTTCGCCGCGCTCGATCGCGTCGAGGTTTACGCCGATCACCTTCACGCCGTACTTGTCGAGGATGCCCTTCTTCGCAAGCGCCATCGAGAGGTTGAGGCCCGTCTGCCCGCCGAGGTTCGGCAGGATCGCGTCCGGCCGCTCCTTCGCGATGATCTGCTCGAGGCGCGCCTCGTTGAGCGGCTCGATGTACGTCGCGTCGGCCATCACGGGATCCGTCATGATCGTCGCGGGGTTGGAGTTCACCAGCACGACCTTGTAGCCGCAGGCCCTCAGGGCCTTGCACGCCTGTGTGCCGGAATAGTCGAATTCGCAGGCCTGCCCAATCACGATGGGGCCCGAACCGATGATGAGAACCTTGTCTATGTCGTCGCGCTTCATGTCAAAAAACGTCCTTCCTGGCGACCGGTCGGCCGCCAGGAAGGTAGTATACCAAAAACCCCGGTCCGGGGTCTATTCGGATGGGGCGTCAGACGACGATGTCCCAGCCGCGATAGTCCGCGCGAACGAGCGAAATGCCCTTCTCGTTCGCCCCGACGACCTCCATCTTGACCGGATCCCAGTCGAAGCCCGTGTCGTACTGGTACGACATGTTGCAGAGGATGCAGAGGACGCCACTGCGGCCGCCGACCGTCGTCGGCGAGATCGTCGCCGCGCGCGTTTCGATGCACTCGCAGAAGTTCTTGACCTGGTTCTCGCTCTTGTAGAGCTGGAGCGGCGCGTGCTTCAGGTCGAAGTGCGCGATGAGCGTCTCCAGGGCCTTCGCGAGCGCGTTGTCCTTCTTCGCGGAGGAGTCCGTGCCGTAGTCCTTGCCGACCGAGGCCGCGACGACCTTGTCGGGCATGAACGTCATCTTCTGGAGCGCGTCGCGGATCTCCTTCGTCGGCTTGACGAGGCCCGTGCCCGACCAGACGGCGATCTTGCCGCGGTTGACCGCGACGATGCCCTTCGTGCCGTAGAAGACCGTGCCCCAGACGCCGAACGGACCGTGGTAGAGCTCGATGTCCGAACCGTCCTTCTTCGACTTGAAGAGCATGCGCATGCCAAACTGGCGGCGGCCGCCGTGGAAGAGGTCGACCGAATGCGGCTCGTCGGAGCGGATGATGCGGTACGGGCCGGAGTCGTCCATGTCCATGCCCCACTGCGCGATGTCGAGATGGTGCGCGCCCCAGTCGCCGTTGTAGCCCGTGCCGATGTCGTCGTCAAAGCGCCAAAACATCGGATAGAACTTGTTCACGCCGCGCGGCGCGATCTGGTCGGAGTAGGGCCGCCACTTCGCCGGGCCGAGCCACATGTTCCAGTCGACGTCCGTGTTCGGCGCGCCTTCCGTCGCCGCGTTCTCCGGCTTGTCGAAGAAGCGCACGGGATGCGACGGACCGCCGAGCTTCTGGCCGCCGCGACCGTAGTTCGCGTCCACGTACTTGAGGTCGCCGATGAAGCCGTTGCGGACGATCATGCACGCCGCGCGGAACTCGGAGACCTTCGCCCAGCTGCGCTGCATCGAGCCGGTCTGGAAGACGCGGCCGTACTTCTCCTGCGCGGCGATGAGCTTCTTCGCCTCGTCGATGGAGAACGTCAGCGGCTTCTCGCAGTAGACGTCCTTGCCGTGCTTCATCGCCTCGACGGACATGTAGGCGTGCCAGTGGTCGGGCGTCGCGATGCAGACGGCGTCGATGGTCGGGTCCTTCAGGATGTCGCGGAAGTCGGCGTAGGTCTTGCACGCGCCGTCCTTGTAGTGCGCGTCCACGCGTGCCTTCGCGTCCGCACAGCGCACGCGGTCGCAGTCGCAGACGGCCGTGACGCGGACGTTCGGCTGGCGGAGGAACTGCGGCAGGAGCGCCGTGCGGCCCTGGATGCCGATGCCGATCAGGGCGACGGTGCGCTTCTCGCCCGGCTTGAGCGGACGCAGCCCCATCTTGTTCGTGGCACAGCCCGCAAGCGTGGCGGCCGCCGCGCTCCCGAGGAGGAAATGACGACGATTGAGGTTCATGATCTGTTCCTGTTCCTTTTTGGAGGGTTTACGTATGGGGCATTATACCATTTTTCGCGCACGACGGAAACGCGTCCGCGCCACACGACACGCCCGCAAGCGTGTTGAGCAGCGTCGACTTGCCGACGCCCGAAGAGCCGATGAACGCAACCATCCGTCCCGGCCGCGCGTAGGCGTTCACCACGTCCAGCCCAACGCCCGTCCGCGCCGACAGCCGAAGAAGCAGCGCGCGGTCGGGTCCCGGCGCTCGAAGCGCGAAAAGCGCGGCAGGACCTCCGTAATCAGCGAGTCCTTCACGTCCTCCGCGTCCGCAAGTCACCGTCAGACGGCGGGCGGCGGCGGCAGACGGCCTTCGAGCGCGTCGGCGGCGATTGCCTTCACGTCCGTGTCGAAGTCGCCCCGCACGATCCAGTGGAGGAAGCTCGGCTCCTTGAGCATGATCCGCTTCAGCGGCTCGCCCTTCTTCTTGCCGAAGTTCACGTAGAGGACGCCGTCGCGCCAGCGGAACATGCCCGCGCGGTCGGCGTTGAGCGGATCGTGCGGCACCAGGTAGTTGTCGATCGCCGCGATGTCCTTGCCCTTCAGGTCGGCGTAGCGGTCGCCGTCCGCCGCCGTCTGCGCGCGGGCGAGCTGCGCGGCGAGGACGTCGCGCGTCGCCACGGCGTCCGCCAGCGCGCCATGCGCGCCCTCGTGCGCCCGGCCGCAGTAGTAGCGGACGGCCGTCGAGAGGTCGCGCGGCTCCATGCGATGGTAGACGCGCTGCACATCGACGCGGTTGACGATGGCGGCGGAGAGGTTGCGCCCGACGCGCAGGAACTCCGCCTCCAGGCACGGGATGTCGTAGCGGTCGGAGTTGAAGCCCGCGACGTCACAGCCCTCGAAGAAGGCGTAGACCTCCTCCGCCAGCTCCGCAAACGTCGGACAGCCCTTCACCATCGCGTCGTCCACGCCGTGGATGGCCGTCGTCTCCGGGGGAATCGGAATGCCCGGATTGACGAGGTGTTCCAGCCGCTCTTCCGTCCCGTCAGGGTTCATCTTGACGGCGGCGATTTCGAGGATGCGGTCCTTGCGCGGGAAAAGACCCGTCGTCTCAAGGTCAAAGACCACAAGCGGGCGCTTCAGTTCGATTGGGAATTTCATGTGATGAGACTGGTCTCATTGGAGAGAGGAAAGAACAGAATCGACGGTGGCGGACGTGAGCCCGGCGAGCAGGACGCGCTTCGTCTTCGACGTCTCGCCGCCCTTGAAGACGACACGCGCCTTCGGCAGCCCGAAGGCGTCCGCCAGCGTCTCGACGAGCTCCTTGTTCGCCTTGCCGTCCACGGGCGCCGCGCGCAGACGCACCTTCACGGCATCGCCCACGAGGCCGTCCAGCCCCGCCCGCGAGGAACGCGGCTGGGCGCGGACGTTCAAGATGACGCCCTCCGGCGTCTCGACATAGCACGCGGCGGACACGGACGACGGCCTTTAGCGCACGCGCGCGATCGCGCCGAACTTGCAGACCTGCGTGCAGTGCTTGCAGCCCGCGCACAGCTCGGCGTCGATCCGCATCTTGAAGCGGCCGGGCGCGACTTCCTCGCCGCGCGTGATCGCGGGGCAGCCGAGCTTGAAGCACGCGCCGCACGCTTTGCATTTCGCCGCGTCCGTCGCGCACAGCCCCTCCTTCGTGAGCTTCGCGGCGATGCGGCACGGCGCGTAGGCGATGACGAGCGCCGGCTCGTCGCCGTCCATCGCGTCCATCAAGACCGTCTCCAGCGCGGCGAGGTCGTCGGCCGAAACCTTCACGACCTTTCGGTAGCCGCAGGCCTTCGCGATGTCACCGATCTCCGTGACGGGCGCGGGGTCGCCCGCGAGCGTCTTGCCCGTCCCCGGATTGTCCTGGTGGCCCGTCATCGCGGTGATGCGGTTGTCGAGGACGACCGTCGTCACGGGCGTGCCGTTGTAGAGGGCGGAGAGAATGCCCGTGATGCCCGAGTGGAAGAACGTCGAGTCGCCGAGGACGGCACAGATGCGGCCCTTCACGCCCGCCTTCTTCATGCCGGCGGCGTTGCCGATCGACGCGCCCATGCAGATCGTCGAGTCCATCGCCGAGAGGGGCGGAAACGCGCCGAGCGTGTAGCAGCCGATGTCGCCCGTCACCGTCGCGCCGAGCTTGTGCAGGACGTAGAAGACGCCGCGATGCCCGCAGCCCGCGCAGAGGACGGGCGGACGGCGCGGCAGCGTCTCGTCGACCTTCTTCGCCTTGGCCTTCGGCACGTCGCCGAGGATCTCGTGGCGGAGGTTCTGGAGGCGGTCGGCGTTGAGCTCGAGCATGTTGAGCTCGGTCTTGTGCGGCACGACGGCAAGGCCCATCGCCTTGATCTGGTCCTCGAGGAACGGATCCAGCTCCTCGACGACGAGCAGCTTCCCGACGCCCTTCGCGAACTTCGCGACGAGCGCCTTGGGCAGCGGATTCGTCCACCCGAGCTTCAGGATCGGCACGTCGGGGAAGATCTCGCGCACGTACTGGTAGGCGACGGCGCTCGTCACGATGCCGAGGGGGGCGGGTTTGGAGGTTTGGGCGTTTGGAAGTTTGGAGGTTTGGGTGTTTGGCCGTTTGGAGGTTGCAGTGGGTTTGACGATTCGGTTGAAGGGCGAGGCGCAGGCCGCCTTCTCCATCGCCGCCGTGCGCTTCTGCGCGTTGAGCCGCTGGGTCGGCGAGAACGCCGGCACGGGGATGTTGCGGCGGATGTCCTTTACGTAGGGGAGAAGCGGATGCGGCTTGGGGCTGAAGTCGCCCAGCTCGACGAGCGAGGCTGAGTGGCTCGTGCGCGTCGTGAGGCGCAGGATCACCGGCACGCGGAACTGCTCGGAGAGCTCGAACGCCGCGCGCGTCATGTCGTAGGCCTCCTGCGAGTCGGCCGGCTCCAGCAGGAGCGCGCGCGCGAACTTCGCGAGGTTGCGGTTGTCCTGCTCGTTCTGCGAGGAGTGCATGCCGGGGTCGTCCGCCGAGACGAGGACGAAGCCGCCGAGCGGGCCGACGTAGGTGAACGTCATGAGCGGGTCCATCGCGACGTTGAGGCCGACGTGCTTCATCGCGGTCAGTGCGCGCGCCCCCGCCATCGACGCGCCGACGGCCGTCTCGACGGCGACCTTCTCGTTCACCGCCCACTCGCAGCGGATCGTGTCCTTGAACTTCGCGACGTTCTCCAGGATCTCCGTCGAAGGCGTGCCCGGATAGGCCGACGCCACCACGCACCCCGCCTGCGCCGCCGCGTGGGCGACCGCCTCGTTCGCACTCAGAAACTTCTTCATTCCGTTTTCTCTCTCCTTGAAAATTTCGGTGTAGTATACCAAAAATCGGCCGGCCACTCGCCGACCGACCTGCACCTCACTGTCCGAGCGCGAGGCGCTGGGCGAGGCGTTCGGGAAGCCCCGCCGCGCGGATCTTCGCCTGGGCGGACGCAATGTCGTAGTCGAGCCGGCGGAAGCGCACCGTCCGCTCCTTCGGCGAATAGAGGACGTACGCCGCGCGCGGGTCGCCGTCGCGCGGCTGGCCGACCGAGCCGACGTTGATGAAGTACTTCCGCCCGATCGGCAGCTTGAAGTCCTGCGCGTCGATGCGGTAGACGCCGCCCATCTGCTTCTCGTAGATCATCGGGCAGTGCGTGTGCCCGTGGAAGCAGAGCGGCGTGATCTGGTGGAAGAAGTTCGACTCAGCCTGCAGATGGTCGAAGACGTAGCCGAAGCCCTCCGGGTGGTCCATCGTCGCGTGGACGAGCGTGACGCCCATCTTCGTCGCCACGAACGGCAGGTCGTGCAGGAACGCCAGCTCCTCGTCGGAGAGCTGGTGCTTCGTCCAGTCGATGACGGCGGCCGCGTGCGGATTGAAGTCGTCGAGGTCGAGATGGTCCGTCGAGACGTAGTAGTCGTGGTTGCCCATCACGATCGGGCAGCCGAGGCCACGCACGATTTCAAGGCATTCGTGCGGGCTGGCGTTGTAGCCGACGACGTCGCCCGTGCAGAGGTAGTCCGTCACGCCCTGCTGGCGACAGTCCGCCAACACGACCTCGAGCGCGTCGAGGTTCGCGTGGATGTCCCCCAGGATGGCGAAGAGCTTGTCCATTTACTTCAGCAGCGCGGCGGCGAGCTGCAAGTCCTCCGGCGTGGTGATCTTGACGTTCGGCTTGAGCGAGAGCAGGATCTTCGTCGCGACGCCGTTCAGCTCCAGCGCCTGGCAGTCGTCCGTGACGTCCTTCTTGCCGAGCGCCTTGTAGGCCGCGCGGAACTCTTTCACCTGGAAGGCCTGCGGCGTCTGAACCGTCCAGAGCTTCTCGCGCGGCACGGTCTCCGAGACGGTCACGCCCTTCTCGACGCGCTTGACCGAATCCGTCATCGGACGCCCCACGGCGACCGCCGGCGAACGCTTCGCGGCCTTGACGACCTCGGAGACGAGGTCGCTCTTCACGAGCGGCCGCGCGCCGTCATGGACGACGACCGTCCGCGTGTCGACGTCGCACGCGGCGAAGCCCGCCGCGACCGACTCGGCGCGCGTCTTCCCGCCCGCCACGACCTTGTCGAGCTTGGAGATGCCGAACATCTTCGCGACCGCCTTCGCCGCGAGCTGCTGCTCCTTGCGGACGACGAGGACGATGCGGTCGATGTCGGGGCAGCGCTCGAACGCGAGGAGCGACCATGCCACCACGGGCTTGTCCACGAGCGAGAGGAACGCCTTGTCGACGTTCGCGCCCATGCGCTCCGATTTCCCTGCCGCCACGATGATTGCCGTCTTCATGTTACACGAGCCCCTTTCCACAGCATTTCTTGTACTTCTTGCCCGAGCCGCAGGGGCACGGGTCGTTCCGCCCCACCGCCGGACGAGCCGGGGCGGGGGCAAATCCCATCGGCGCGGGCGCCGCGCCCGGCGGCGTCTGCGCGGCGACCGCGCGCGCCGCCATCGGGCTCGACATCATCGACGCGAACACGTCGCCGATCGTCTTGCCGGGGGCAGAGGCGGCTGAAGCCGCCGCGCTCCGAGTGGGCTGGCCTTCGGCCACCCCACTTTCTCCTTCTCCCGAGTCAAACGCTTCCTGATTCGTGCGCGCGCGGGCCATCAGGTTGAACGCCGCCTGGAGGCGCGCCGCCGTCGCGCTGCGGAACTCGGCGCTGACGACCTTCGACTTGATCGTGGTCATCAGCGTCTCGAACATCTCGAACGCCTCCTTCTTGTATTCGATGAGCGGATCGCGCTGGCCATAGGCCCGGAGGTTCACGCCCGTGCGGAGGTCGTCCATCGCCCGCAGGTAGTCCTGCCACTCGCGGTCGATGACCTGCAGGAAGACGCCGCGCTCCATGAGCGGAAGGACCTCGGGGTCCTCGCCCGCGCACTTCGACTCGTACGCCTCCTCGACGCGCTTCATGACGAGCGCGCCGGCCTCGGCGGGCTGGCCCATCAGCGGACGCAGCTCCTCCTCCGTCACCGTGATCGGGAACGTCACGCCGAGCCAGTTCATGAAATCGACGAGCGAGCCGTCCTTCGTGTCGAAGAGATACCGCTCGGCCTGCGTGAGGACGAGGTCGTTCATGACGTCGAGGATGAGGTCGTGCACCGTCTTCGGGTCGCCGTTCAGGACGCGCCCGCGCAGCTCGTAGACGACCGAGCGCTGCTTGTTCATCACGTCGTCGTATTCAAGCGTGCGCTTGCGGACTGCGAAGTGCTGCTGTTCGACGCGACGCTGCGCCGTCTCGACGGAGCGGTTGAGCCAGCGGTGCTCCATCACCTCGCCCTCCTTGAGGCCGAGGCGCTGCATGATGCCCGAGATGCGCTGCGACCCGAACAGGCGCATGAGCTTGTCCTCGAGCGAGATGAAGAACTGCGAGCTGCCGGGGTCGCCCTGGCGCGAGCAGCGGCCGCGCAGCTGGCGGTCGATGCGCCGCGACTCGTGCCGCTCGGAGCCGATTACGTGCAGGCCGCCGACCTCGGCGACGCCGTCCCCGAGCTTGATGTCCGTGCCGCGCCCCGCCATGTTCGTCGCGATCGTGACCGCGCCCCTCTGGCCCGCAAGCGCGACGATCTCGGCTTCGCGCGCATGGTTCTTCGCGTTCAGCACCTCGTGCGGGATGCGCGCGATCTTGAGCATGCGCGAGAGGACTTCGGACGTCGCGACCTCGACCGTGCCGAGCAGGATCGGCTGGCCCTGCGCGTGGCGCCGCTCGACGTCGGCGATGATCGCCTTGAACTTCTCGCGCTCCGTGCGGTAGATCTGGTCGTTGCCGTCGATGCGGTTCACCGGACGGTTCGTCGGGATCGAGACGACGTCGAGCTTGTAGATGTCCTTGAACTCGCGCGCCTCCGTCTCGGCCGTGCCCGTCATCCCGGAGAGCTTCTTGTAGAGGCGGAAGTAGTTCTGGATCGTGATCGTCGCGAGCGTCTGCGACTCCTTCTCGATCTCGACGCCCTCCTTCGCCTCGACGGCCTGGTGCAGGCCGTCCGACCACCGGCGGCCCGGCAGGACGCGCCCCGTGAACTCGTCGACGATGTAGACGTGGTTGTCCTGCACGACGTACTCGACGTCGCGCTCGTAGAGGCAGTAGGCCCGCAGGAGCTGGTCCACGACGTGCACGCGGTCGGACTTCTCGGCGAACGCCGCCTGCGCGTCGCGCCGCCGCTCGATGCGCTCGGCGTCGGTGAGCGACTTGTCGCCGTCGATCGCCGACATCTGCGCGGCGAGGTCGGGCAGGACGAACATCTGCGGGTCCTGCGGACAGATCTTCTCGCACCCCTTGTCGGTCAGCGAGACCTCGCGCGTGCGCTCGTCGATCGTGAAGTAGAGCTCGTCCTTCAGCTCCCGCGCGCGCTCCTTGCGCATCTCGGAGAGCATCTGCATCTCGACGTCCTCGTGGTGCTTGCGCAGCTCCGCGTTCTCAAGCATGTGCCGGAACTGCTTGTGGCGCGGCATCGCGTGGTAGACCTGGTAGATCTTCTCCTTGAACGTGTTGACGTCGCCCGCGTCGATCGCCTTCTTCGCCGCCTGCATGAGGTCGTTGCACATCGCCGTCTGCACGCGGACGATGGACGAGACGAGCGGGTTGAGCTCGACGTAGATGTGCGACGTCGAGATCGTCGCCGGGCCGGAGATGATGAGCGGCGTGCGCGCCTCGTCGATGAGGATCGAGTCGACCTCGTCGACGATCGCGAAGTTGTGGCCGTTCTGCACGACCTGGCTCGGCTGCTGGGCCATGCCGTTGTCGCGCAGGTAGTCGAAGCCGAACTCGCTGTTCGTGCCGTACGTGATGTCGCAGGCGTACTGGGCGCGGCGCTCCTCCGGGTCCATCGAGTTTTGGATGCACCCGACCGTGAGGCCGAGGTACTTGTAGAGGTGGCCCATCCACGTCGCGTCGCGCAGGGCGAGGTAGTCGTTCACCGTCACGAGCTGGACGTTCTTGCCGGCGAGCGCGTTCAGGTAGAGCGGCAGCGTCGCCACGAGCGTCTTGCCCTCGCCCGTCTGCATCTCGGCGATCTTGCCCTGGTGGAGGACGATGCCGCCGATGAGCTGCACGTCGAACGGCACCATGTTCCAGGTGAGCGTGTGGCCGCAGACCTCCTCGGTCGTCCCGGCCAGATGGCGGCAGGCGTTCTTCACGAGGGCGTACGCCTCGGGCAGGATCTGGTCGAGCGTCTCGCCCTTCGCCAGGCGGTCGCGGAACGCCTGCGTCCGCTTCGGGAAGTCCTCGTCCGTCAGGTTCTGCCGCTGATACTCCTCCTCGATGCGGTTGATCTCGCGCACGATCGGCCAGAGCTTCTTCAGCTCGCGATCGTTCTTCGTTCCAAACAAAAGCTTCAGCAAATTCATATTGCACGTATTATAGCAAAACTTGGCCCACCCCGCAAAGCGCTGCGGGCGCATATTATAATATGCGCGGCATGAGCCTTGCGTCCTTTGCGTTCTCTGCGGCTAAAACCCTTTGACTCTGCATAAATATCTCGTTGCGCCCAAATTTCCACATCGTTTACGTACGCTCTCCACGCCGTTTGCGCACATCGATTGCATAAACACGCCCTCAACGGAGCCCGAAACGCAGACAACGAAAGGCGGCCTGGACTCCCGCCCAGACCGCCTTTGCGCAAATGTCCCGGCACTTGGACCGAGGCTCGACCGCCTCACTTGACCGGCACGAGCTTCTCCTGCCCGTTCATGTAGGGACGGAGAACCTCCGGGATCGTCACCGACCCGTCCTCGTTCAGGTGCTGCTCCAAGAGCGCGACCATGAGGCGCGGCAACGCGACGCCCGAACCGTTGAGCGTGTGGACGAGCTTCGTCTTGCCGTCCGCATCCTTGAAGCGACAGTTGAGGCGGCGCGCCTGGTAGTCCGTGAAGCACGAGCAGGACGACACCTCAAGCCACTGCTGCTCGCCCGGCGCCCAGAGCTCGAGGTCGTAGCACTTCGCGGCCGAGAAGCCCATGTCGCCCGAACAGAGCTGGAGGACGCGGAAGTGAAGCCCCAGCCCCGTGAGGACGGCCTCCGCCTCCTTGACGAGGACCTCCAGCTGCTCGAAGGAATGGTCGGGGTGGACGAAGTTCACCATCTCGACCTTGTCGAACTGGTGGACGCGCAGCATGCCGCGCGTCATCTTGCCGGCCGAGCCCGCCTCGCGGCGGAAGCACGGCGTGTAGGCCGTGAGCTTGATCGGCAGGTCCTTGCCGCTCAAGATGTCGTCGCGGTAGTAGTTCGTGACCGGCACCTCGGCCGTCGGAATGAGCCAGAAGTCGTCGATCTGGCAATGGTAGAGGTCTTCGGCGAACTTCGGAAGCTGGCCCGTGCCCGTCATCGAGTCGGAATTGACGACGAACGGCGGCAGCATCTCCGTATAGCCCTGCTTCTGGCAGTGGAGGTCGAGCATGTACTGGATGAGCGCGCGCTGGAGCTTCGCGCCCTGTCCGAGGATGATCGGGAAGCCCGTGCCCGTCAGCTTCACGCCGCGCGGGAAGTCGAAGATGCCGAGCTTCTCGCCGATCTCGATGTGCGTCGGAATCTTGAAGGCGGGGTCGTTCCATTCGCCGACCTTGCGCACGACGACGTTCGCCGTCGAGTCCATCCCGGTCGGAATCTCCGGCGCGGGGATGTTCGGGATCATGAGCAACGTCTCGCGGAGGCCGTGGTCAACCTGCGCAAGCTCCTTGTCGATCTCGGCGATGCGGTCGCCGACCTTGCGCATCTCGTCCTTCGCGGCGGCGATGTCGCCGCCCTCCTTCGCGATCTTGCCAATCTCCTTCGACGCCGCGTTGCGCTTCGCCTTCAGCGTCTCCGTCTCGCCGACGAGCGCGCGCCTGCGCGCGTCGAGGTCCTTCGCCTTCAGGAGCGTCGCCTTCTCCACGCCACGGCGCGCCAGCGCCGCCGCCGTCGCGTCAAAGTCGTCCCGCAGTTTCTTGATGTCAATCATCGGATGCCCTTTCTCCTGTAAATTTCTGCGTATTATACCATACTTTCGCCTTCGTGAAGCGGGAAGGCGCGGCCGAGCAGCGGATACTTCGCGCCGGCCGCCGGATTGTACGGCAGGAACTCGACGGCCGAATCCCCCGCCCACGCGCGGAACGCCACGCGGTCGGCCGCCGCGTCGTTCACGCCGGGGATGCAGGGAACGCGGAAGACATGCCGGACGCCCGATGCCTTCAGCCACGCGACGTTCGCCCGCACAAGCCCCAGGTCGCCGCCGCACCAGCGCGCGAACGCCGCCGCGTCGTGCAGCTTCAAGTCCTGGTAGACGAAATCAAGCCGCGAGACGACGCGCCGGTAGACCTCCGGCGGACAATGTCCGCTCGTCTCCAGCGCCAGCGTGACGCCCGTCGCCTCGGGCCGCGTCCGCAGGGCGTCGATCAGCGCGAGGAGGAAATCGGCCTGCGCCAGCGGCTCGCCGCCCGAGAACGTGACGCCGCCGCCCGACTGCGCCATGATGTCGGCATTCGTCAGGAGCTCCGCCGCAAGCGCGTCGGCCGTCCAGTCCTCGCCGCAGCGACGCGCCGTGCCGTCCCGTAAGGTCAGCGTCTCCGGCGCGAAGGCCTGCCCTTCCGGATTGTGGCACCACGCGCACCGAAGCGGACAGCCCTTGAAGAAGACGGTCGTGCGGACGCCCGGCCCGTCCTGCAAGGTGAACTCGCGGATTTCGAAGACGCGGCCCGTCATGAGGCGGCGAGCTCGACGCGGCGGATGATCTGGTCCTGGTATTCGCGATCCAGCTCGACGAAATAGCCCGACCACCCCCAGACGCGGACGATCAGGTGGCGATGCCGCTCCGGATGCGCCTGCGCGTCCAGAAGCGTCTCGCGGTTGATCGTGTTGATCTGCATCTGGTGGCCGCCGCGCGCGACGAAGAACTTCACGAGCTGGGCGACCTTCGTGACGCCGTCCGGCCGCGCAAAGGCCGAGTCGTGGATCTCGATCGTGAGCGGCCCGCCGTTGCAGACGGGCACGAGGTCCGGCTCCGTGAACGAGCGGACGACACTGACGGGCCCCTTCACCGGCACGTCCAGTGACGGCGCGTAGTTGGCCGAGAGCGGCTGGCCCTTCAGGCGTCCGTCGGCGGACGCGGGGATCTCCCGCGCGTGCCAGATGTAGTGCATGGCCGAGCCCGTGCCCGGACGGAAGAGCCCGCCCCGGTCGTTGCGCCGGCCGTCGAAGGCGTGGCCCCAGAAGGCGAGCAGGCGCGTCGCGATCTCGTCCGCGCGCGGATCGGCGTTGCCCATCTTCGGCGCGGCCTTCGCCGCCGACAGGACGTCCGGGCGGCCCGCGAAGTCCGTGTCGAGCAGGCGCACGAGCTCCGGGAGCGTGACGAGCCGCTTCTCGAAGACGAGCTCCCGCACGGACGCGAGCGAATCGACGGCGACGGAGATGCCCGTGCCGTGGATGCCGAAGTTGTTGTACTTCGCGCCTCGGCAGATGTCGCGCGCCCGGTCGATGCACCCGTCCGAAAGGACGGAGACGAACGGGCCGGGCAGGACGTCGACATGGCGGTACTTCTGGACGAGCGCGTCCGCGCGGCGCTGGATCTCGTCGAGGAACGCGCGTTCGACCGCCGCGTAGGACGGTGCGTCCGGGACGGCGCGCAGCGCGGCGTCGAGGCAGCCCGAGAAGGAGACGGCGTCGATGTTGTTGATGTCGAGTCCGCAGCCTGGAATGAGGAACTCCCAGCAGGCCGCGACGGAATAGTCGCGCGCGTCCGCGAGGTCATAGCCCCAGCGCACGAGCGCGGGAATGACGACGTCGTCGTTCGCGTACTGGGGGAAGCCGAGGCCCTTCGCCGTCAGCTCCGTGCCCGCCTCGTAGACTTCGAGCGGCGTCGACTTGTCCACGCGCAGGTTGATCTTCGGATCGACGAGCTTCAGCTCGCCGCACGCCGCGAGGCAGAGGCGGGAGAGCGCGTTGAACGCGGGCGCCCCCTCGCGCGTCATGCCGCCGAGCATGACGGACTGGCCGTTGTCGCCCTGCTGGACGCCGATGTAGAGGTCGCTGTCGCGGTTGCAGGCGACGAAGAACTCCTCCAGCCATTCCAGCGCCTCCGCGTCCGTGAGGCGCCCCGCCGCGCGGTCGGCCTCGTAGTAGGGCAGAAGGTACTGGTCGAGGCGCCCGAGCCCGCAGTGGTATTCGCCTTCGCACCACAGCGCGTAATGGAGGACGCGCAAGACCTGCAGCGCCTCCGGGAACGTCTTCGCGCCCGTGTGAACGGCGGAGAGGAGAGATCGCTCGGACGTTTGTCCGCTGTCCTCTGTCCTTTGTCCTTTCCCCCGCGCCCGCTCTTCCGCCGCATACCGATCGACAAGGCCGAGGACGGCCTTCACCGAGAGAATCGCGTTCCCGAGGAAGGAAATTCCCTCGGCGTCGTTCTCGGCGCGGGCGCGCGCCAACCGCGCCGCCATCTCGGCGAGCCGCGCGTCAAGGCCGTCGCGGATCGTCGGCGCGAAGTCGGCCGTCAGGTTGAAGACGACGCCCTTCTCGCCGAAAGCCGTGCCGGACGCCCGGCGCGCGGCCATCTCGTCCTCGCCATGGAGGTCGGGAATCTGCCGCACCGTGCGCAGGAAGTGGAGGCGCTCGCCCTCCATGAACGCAGGCGTCTCGGCGGCGAGCATCGCCTCCAGCCCCATCCGCGCGCGCGTCTCGTCGTCGGTCTTCTCGGCGACGAACCGCGCCAGCAGCGGCTTCCAGTCCACGTCGCGGCGAAACTTCGCCTGTTCCTTTTCGAAGGTGCGCGCGAGAAGCGATTCGATTCGTTCTGTCATGGGATTTACTCTCCTTTCGTCTCTTTCCCGATCCCCAGCCGCCGCTCGATGTCCTCGATCGTGCCGCCCTTCGTCTCGGGCATGAAGAAGACGGCCCAGACGAGCTGCAGCGCCATCATGCACGCGAAGAACGCGAACGCCCACGTACCCGCGCGCTCGGCGACGGCGGGGAAGGCCCAGGAAATGGCAGTGCACATGAACCAGTGCGCGAAGCAGCCGAGCGACTGCCCCTTCGCGCGCACGGCGTTCGGGAAGACCTCCGAGATGTAGACCCAGATGACCGCCCCCGACGAGCAGGCGAAGAACGCGATGAAGCCGAGGATGCCGCAGACGGCGAGCGCCGCGTTCGGCTGCGCGCGCGAAAGTTGCCAGGCGACGAGCGCGTGCATGAGGATCATGAGCGCGGAGCCGCCGATGATCATCGCGCGCCGCCCGAACTTGTCGATCACGAAGAACGCGAGAATCGTGAAGAGGAGGTTCACCGTCCCCACGCCCATCGTGCCGACGAGCGAGGCCATCTCGCTGCCCTGTCCGAAGATGAGTTCGAAGATGCGCGGCGCGTAGTAGTTGATCGCGTTGATGCCCGAGACCTGGTTGAAGAAGGCAATGAAGAACGCGAGCAGGATCGGCTTCAGGTAGCGGCGCTGGAAGAGTGCCGGCTCCACGCCCGCCGAGACGCCGCGCAGCGACGCGACGATCTCGTCCGCGACCTGCGAAACCGTCCGCCCCTCCTCCGCGAAGCCGATGCGCGAGAGGACGGCCTCGGCCTCCGCGCGGCGGCCGACGCGCACGAGCCAGCGCGGCGACTCGGGAATCGTCGCGAGCAGCGCCATGAAGACGACGATCGGCAGGCACTCCATGCCGAGCATGACGCGCCACTTGACCATCTCGACCGTCATCGGATGCGAGGCGAAGACGCCCGCGAGCCACGTGCAGAGCGTCTGGAATCCTCCGCCCTCGACGGCCATCCAGCGCGCCACGAAGTAGTTCGAGACGTAGGAGATGAGGATGCCGAAGACGATGTTGAGCTGGTTCGTCGCGACGAGACGCCCGCGCAGGCGGCCGGGCGAGATCTCCACGATGTAGAGCGGCACGACGACCGACACGCCGCCGATCGCGAGCCCGCCGATGAAGCGGAACCAGCCGAGGAGGTGCGGGCCGAGCGCCGTCGAGGTCGGCGTGAACGCGCACCCGACGGCCGAGACGAGGAAGAGGACGCCCATCAGCCAGAGCGTCGGACGGCGCCCCCACCGGTCGGACGGCGCGCCCGCGCCGAAGACGCCGATGACCGTGCCGATCAACGCGACGGAGACGATGAAGCCGTGCCAGAAGGCCGAGAGGCCGAACTCCGACTGGATCGCCTTCTCGCAGCCGGAGATGACGCCCGAGTCGAAGCCGAAGAGGAAGCCGCCCAAAGCGGCGACGGTCACGATGTAGAAAAGCGACTTGTTCATCGAAGGGCCCCCCGACTAGAACTGGACCTTGACCGGCACGTCCGCCGTGACATTGCTCGCGAGCGTCACGGCCAGCACCCGGCCATCCGACTCGACGGCAGTCGTGACCGACGCACCCAGCGCCGTGACGTCGGCGACGGCAAAGGCCGACGGCACGTGGACGCGCAGCGTCAGCGGGAAGCCGCCGACGACCTTCACGGTCGCCGTCAGCGACTTCCCCTCCCACCGCTCGTCCACGAGCTCGACGCCGCCCTGCGTCAGATGACGATCCGTCGTCAGGATCTGCGGGCGCCCGGCGTCGGGACGCAGTGCGACCAGGCGCACGCTCCGCGCCGGCACGGGCAGCTCCAACCTCCCCATCTGCGCGCCGAGGAACGTGCCGCCCCAGAATTCCCAGCCGAGGAAACGGCGGCCCGCCGCCTCGCCCAGCTCAGGCCAGTCCACGCCCACGCGCGCCTCGGCATCGCCCCAGTTGAAGAGCGCGACGACGTGCCAGTCGCCGAACGAACGCGCGACGTGAAGATCCCACACGGGCAGATGCCCGAACTGCGGATAGAGCTTCGCGGGGCGCGTCGGGCAGACCGGCAGCGCCTGCTGGATGAGCCGCACGCGATCGGGCGCAAGCTCGGCCAACTTGTCGCCGGCGAACGTCTGCTGCCCCGGCAGGGCGACGACCGTCGCCTCAACCTGCGCCTGCTCGCGCGCCAGCGCGCCCTGGCTCACGAGCATGCAGTCCGGGTCGCTCCAGAAGACGACCGAATGCGCGAAGATCTGGTTCACCGTGCACCGGGCCTGCAGGAGGATGTTCGCCCACTTGACGGGCTCGTTCGGATGGACGATGTCCGCGCCCGTGCGGCTCGCGTCGGCGTAGGCCGCCTCCGCTCCGGTGAAGTGGCCCTGGCAGGCGAGGAAGAGCCGGTCGTCTCCGATTCCCTTGCGGAACGCCGCGACCGTCCGCTCGAACGGATTCGGACACGTCGGGTCGCGGAAGCGCGCGCGCACGTCCGGGCGCTCGTAGAGATGGGCGCAGTAGCCCGGTCCGCGACCGGACATGCCGTCGATCTTGAAGAACTCGTAGCCCCAGTCGTGCGACGCCGTGTCGAAGATCCGCGTCAGGTGGTCCAGGGCCTCCGGCACGGTCGGGTCGAGCGTGAACCGGCCGTTCCACGAGCGAATCGGCTTCCCGTCCGCGCCATGCAGGAACCAGTCCCGGTGCGCCCGGTAGAACGCCTCGTTGCCCGTACCGTAGGGCGCCATCCAGAGGCCTGGCTTGAAGCCGAGCTTGCGGATCTCGTCCCCGAGCCACTTCATCCCCTCGGGGAACTGCACCTTGTACGTCTCGAGGTTCATGTTGTGAAAGTCGGAGACCGGCAGATGCGGCGAGTTGTCCTGCCACGACTCGATGTTCCAGATCTCCATGCCGAACGGCTTGAACCACTTCGCGGCGAAGCGCGCCTCGTCAAGGTTCTCCTTCGAGCCGGCCTGGTCGAAGTAGGTGTTCCAGCTCAGCCACCCCGTCGGTGCATGCGGCGCGCGCGTGCGGTCGAGCGGACGGTAGTACGGCACCCAGCGTCCCTTGTAGTAGTCCCGCACGACCGCGAGCGTCAGCGTGTTCCGCGTCGGATCGTCGATCGCGAGCGCCGCCGAAAGGCGCCAGGCGCCATCCGCCGCCGCAAGCCGACCGCCCGCGAATGTCAGGGCCTCGTCGGCCGCCGGCGAGAAGAGCGCGTCGTCGTCGCCGGAGACCGCCGCGCCGCTCTTCACGGAAAGGACGCGGTCGCCCGCCTTGGGCGTGACGCGGCAGGGGAAGGCGTCCGGGCGCGCCGTCACGTCGGCCGCGAAGCGCAGCGTGCCGCCGTAGGCGAAGGCCGTGCGGTGGTAGACGAGCAGGGAGAGGCGGTCGCCGTCGCCCGGGAAGACGACGTAGCCGTGGACGTTGTCCATCGGATCGACCAGCGCCAGGCGGTTCCGCACGCCGTCCCGCGCGTCCGTCACGCGCCACGCCGCCGTTCGCGCCGGATCGGCCGCGATGCCCGCGCCCGTCACCTTCGCCGGGCCCGTGAACGCAAGGTGCCCCGCGAGGCGCGCGCCGCTCGGCGCGTGCAAAAGCTCGAGCCGCGCGTCCGCCGCGCGGAAGCTCACCGTCCACCTTCCGACGTCCAGCGTCGTGTCGGCCCGCATCTGTCCGCAGGCGGCGCAGAACGCCGCTGCGCCAATCATCAGTCGATTCATTCGTGTTCCCTTTCGTGAGATGCGGCAAGTATACCACATTTCAGGCCGAGGGAACACAAAAGACATGTCAACTTTTTTAGGCCTTTCCAGACGCCCCGTATGCGCGGCTGAACTGTGCTATAATGTCCGGCATGGCGACGATTCTCCATGTTGACATGGATGCGTTCTTCGCGTCCGTCGAGCTCCTGCACCACCCGGAGTGGCGCGGGAAGCCGCTCGTCGTCGGCGCGGGCCCCCACGAGCGCGGCGTCGTCTCGACCTGCTCCTACGAGGCCCGCGCGTTCGGCGTCCGCTCCGCAATGCCCTCGCGGACGGCCTACGCGAAGTGTCCGCAGGCCATCTTCACGCCGCCGCACATGGATCTCTACCGCGACGTCTCCACGCGCGCGTTCGAGGTCTTCGGACACTACTCGCCCTATGTCGAGGCCGTCAGCATCGACGAGGCCTTTCTTGACGTGAGCGGCACGCTCCACCTCTATGGCGGCGACCCGCGCCGGCTTGGCGAAGCCCTTCGCGCGGAGATCCGCGCGACCTGCGGCGTGACCTGCTCCGTCGGCATCGCCCCCAACCGCCTGCTCGCGAAGATCGGCTCCGAGGAGAACAAGCCGGACGGCCTCACGATCCTGCCGACTGACCCGATTGAACTCGCGGCCTTCCTCGCGCCGCGCCCGGTCAGCGTCCTCTGGGGCGTCGGACGCAAGACGGTCGAGGCGCTGAAGCCCTACGGCATCCTCACCTGCGGCGACCTCCAGCGGATGAAGCCGAATGCCCTCGTTCCGCAGGAACTCATCGACCTCGCGTACGGACGCGCGGAGGCGACCGTCCACTGGGAACCGCGCGAGGAGAAGTCCGTCTCGCGCGAACACACCTTCGAGACGGACGAGCCGCGACGCGACGCCGTGCGCGCGAAGCTGCTGGAGCTCGTCGCGGACGTCGGCTACCGCTTCCGCCGCATCCCGCGCTGGGCGACGACGGCCCGTCTCAAGATCCGCAACGCGGCGTTCGAGACGCGCCTGCGCCAAACGCCCTTTCCAAGCCCCGTCCAGGACGATGTCGCGTTCCGCGCGGCGGCCCTCACCCTCTTCGACGCCGAATGGCCCAAGGGGACGTGTCCGCACGGGGCCGTGCGCCTCATCGGATTCGGCGTCACGAATTTCCGCGCGACGCCGGACGACGGCCAGCTCGACCTTTTCGTCGCCCCCGAGGACGCGGCGCGGGAACGGCGCGAACGCCTCTCCCGCGCCTTGGACGGACTGCGCGCGCACGGCCACGTGCTCACGCAACCCTCCGCGTGAGCGGGCCACGGCCGGCTCACGCCGACAGGTTGAACAAGGCTACCAAGCGTTTCATTCCGCCTTCCTTTTCTTGCCGTCCAATGACATTCTGAATCATTTCGATGCTCCTTTCTTTCTTACTTCATTTTCATGTGTCGTTTTCGCTGCCCCATGCCGCCGCAGGGACTTCGGGAAAATCCGACGCGCCGGGCGCAGGAAACCAAAGAGGTTCGAGACGAGGCGAAGCGAATCGTGGCGCACCGCCGTCGCCGGCGCCTGCGTCGCCGAGAAGTCCGTCCCCGCACGGAAGCGCAGCCCACGCGCTGCCGCCGGCGCGGCAACCCACGCCCGCGCCGCATCCGCCAGTTCGTGGTTGTCCTCGTAGAGTCCGCCGACGTCGCTGTGGACGCCGGGGAAGAGCTCTTCCTCGACCTGCTTGCCCGTGAGGGGCACATAGGCGTAGAAGCGGCGAGCCTCGTGTTCGGCGACGGCATGGCGCGCGCAACGCACGTTCGCGGGACACGCCTCGGCGACGGAAAGGCCCGGTGTCGCGTCCACCGTGTCCCACAGCCCCAGGTAGGCGACCTCCACGCCGAGCCGATCGAGCCAGGCGGCGAAGTGGCGGGCCAGCAGCGCGCCGCGCGAGAAGCCGAAGAGGAAGATCTTGTCCGGCGGCGCGCCAGAAGGCCGAGCCGCGACCTGCCCCTCGTACCAGCGGCGGGCGCGCGCGAAGATGGCGCGCCAGCCCACGCCAGATGTCCGTCCGAGAAGAAGCGAACCGACGCGCGCACCCGGCCCGGCCTCCAGATGGCGCCGCTGGCCCGCATCTTCGACGCAGGCGTCATGGACAAGCGAGACGTTCGTGCGCTTGCCGCGCACGCCCTGCCCCGTCCCCTCGAAAAACAGCGCCAGGTTCATCGCGAATCGGCCGCCATTCGCCGCACGAGACCTCGCCCCGTACACGTGCGTACAAAATCCCGCTCATCCATCATACGGCACACTCCACGTCCGTCGTCGGAGAAGCCAGGGGCCTGCCGGCTCCCACACGCCCCCGGGTTACGGCAAACATTTTCATGGCGACTCGCGCATGCATTGCGTCCCGAGATGCAGACGCTACTCGAACGCGCAGGCGGTCAGCCCGTTCGGCAGCCAGCGCTCGGGCGCGGCAATGGCCTTTTCAAGGACATTCGGGATGTCGATGTAGCGGATGCGCCCGGCAAGGAAGTCGCGCACGGCTGCCTCGTCGGCGAGCGACAGCGCCGCCGGCGCGAGCCCGCCGCGCCGCAGCGCCTCGCGGACAAGCGCCAGGCACGGGAAGCGCACAGGATCGGGCGCGCGAAACGTGAGCGCGCCCAGCGCGGCAAGATTCAGGGGCTTGCGCACGGCCGGAAGCCGCGTCGGCCACGAAAGCGCGTACTGAATCGGCACGCGCATGTCCGGCGGCGAGAGCTGCGCCAATGTCGAGCCGTCCACGAACGTGACGAGCGAATGGACGACGGACTCCGGATGGACAACGACGTCGATTCGGTCGGCCGGCACGTCAAAGAGCCAGCGCGCCTCGATGATCTCAAAGCCCTTGTTCATCATCGTCGCCGAATCGACCGTCACCTTCGGGCCCATCTTCCAACGCGGATGGTTCAGCGCCTGCTCGACCGTCACCGTCGAGAGGTCAGCCGGCCCGTCAAGGAACGGCCCGCCCGACGCCGTCAGGACAAGCCGGTCAACCGCTCCGCCGCCTTGCAGGGCCTGGAAGATCGCCGAATGCTCCGAATCGACGGGACGGAAGCGAACGCCTTTTGCGCGTGCCCGCGCGGTGACGAGTTCGCCCGCCATGACCATGACCTCCTTCGTCGCAAGGGCGATGTCCATGCCCTTCTCGATCGCGGCGAGCGTGGGCCGAAGCCCCGATGCGCCGACCGTCGCGACAAGACAGACGTCCGCCTCGTTCTCCTCGACGGCACGAAGCGCAGCCTCCTCGCCAACGTAGGCCCGCGCGCCGAATTCGCGTGCGAGCGCTTCGCACGCCTCCCGCGACCGAAGCGCCGACACGGCGACAAGGCGAAAGTCGTCCGGATGCGTCCGCACGACATCGACCGCGCTCGTGCCAATCGAACCCGTCGCGCCCAAGAGAATCAACCGCTTCGTCTTCATGGCTCCGTCTTCTCCAGTGAAAGGACCGTCCAGCCGTCCCGCTGCGCAAAGGAGAGCGCCGCGCCAAGGCGACGCGCCCGCTGGCGCATACCCTCAAGGCCAAAATGCCCCTCCGCCGGGCCGGGCGCCGTCGCCGGGTCGAACGGCGTGCCGTCGTTCGCGAGGCGCAGAAGCCAGCCGCCGCCCGCGCCCGGATCAGCCGTCAGCGCGACCTTCTTCGCGCCGCCGTGCTTGATCGCGTTGCCGATTGCCTCGCGGACGATGAGCGAAAGGTCGCGCATCTGCGCCGCGTCCATCTGCGGCGGAAGCCCCGTCAGGCGCGTGTCCACGCGACAGAGGCCCTTCGTGTTCTCGTCGTGCGCAAGCTGACGCAAAAGCTCCGCGGGCGAGAGACGCATCATGTCGTCGTTCTTCAGGCCCCAGACGATGTCTCGGATCTCGCGCTTCGCCCGCACGAGCACGCTTTCGGCCTCCTTCAGCCGCCCCAGCTTCATCAGCATCCCGGCGCCGACGAGATGCTGCTCGATCGTGTCGTGAAGGTCATCCGCCATGCGCTTGCGCTCCGCCATCAGCGTCCGCGAGCGGAAGAGGCGCCGACGCTGGCGGACGGCAAGGACTGCGAAGGCCAGCAGCAGCGCCGCGAGCGCGGCGGAGACGGCCGAAACGCCGAAGACGAAGAGGCGCGTCCGGCGCGCGGCCAGATAGGCAAGGTCGGGCACAAGCGCCACGTCGATGCCGACGGCGTGGAGCTTCACGCCCATCACGTACCCCGCGCGCCCCAACCAGACGGAGGGATCGAGCAGCTGCTCGACGACGCCCGAGACGCGAACCTTCGGATGCGTATGCGACGCATCGGACAGGAAGCCGGGCACATCCGCGCACATCACGTTGACGGGCACGCCCGAGACGTCGAGGACAAACCCGCGCTCGGCCAGCCCGATTGCGCGCCCTTCCACCGTCACGCGCAGCCAGTTGACGTCCACCCCCTCCGCGCCCGGCTCGACGAGCTCGTCCCGCGTGACGGCACGCGGTTCGGGCAACGGTTCCGCGCCCGTCTTTTCAAGCGTCTTTGCCCGCAGCAGAATCCGGCCGCCCTCAAGCGAAGGCGCGCCCGAAACGGAAACGACATCGCCGGCAGCGACGAGCGGCCCGTCTCCGTAGCGTTCGATCTTCAGCCCGTCATCGCCACGCTGGAGGAAAAGGAAGTCCTCGCCGACGAACGTGACGACGCCCGCAATCTCAGCCGACGCCGCACGCCGGTCGCCCAGCGCCTCGGCGACCTTGGCGACGACACGGTCGCGGACTTCGTCCGAGAACGCGCGAATCGTCAGTTCCCGCTCGGCTCTCGCCGCGAGCGGGAAAAGCGCAAGCGCACCGAGCCAACAGGCCCGCCACACAGGTTGGGATAATGTCCTCATGTCACTCATTCATTAGTTGCCAACTCGTCCCCTCGCCGCGGTGGTCCTTGTCTCTCACGACCAGCGACGGTCGTTCGACCATTCCTTGTCCCACTCCTTCGTCGGCGCCCACGGCGGCGGGAAGTCGCTTGAGGCCTGCTTCTTGATGAGCCGCTCGTTGAGCTCGTCGATGCCGAGGCCCGGCCTCGTCGGCACCTCGATGAAGCCGCCCTTGTAGGACAGCGCGGGCTTCACAAGGTCGCCCCACCACGGCACGTCGACGGAGTGGAGCTCAAGCGCCATGAAGTTGCGCGTCGCCGCCGCGACGTGGACGGCCGCCAGGCACGCGATCGGGCTCTCGGCCATGTGGAGGTTCATCTGCACGCCGTAGTCCTCGGCCATGTCGCCGACCTTCTTCGTCTCCATCAGGCCGCCGCAGGTGAGGAGGTCGGGGTGGACGACCGCGAGCGCGTGCGACTCGAGAAGCGGCTTGAAGTCCTCCTTCAGGTAGATGTCCTCGCCCGTTCCGAGCGGCGTCGTCGTCGCGGCGTGCAGCTGCTTCCACTGCTCGACGTTGCGCCACGGCAGGACGTCCTCCGCCCACGAGAGATGGTACTTCTCCAGCCGCCGCAGGAGGTTCACGCAATCCTCGTAGGGGATGTGCCCAAGGTGGTCGATCGCGATCGGCACTTCCCAGCCGATCACCTCACGGACGTCGGCCATGTACTTCTCTAGGTAGTCGAGGCCCTTCTCCGTGATGTGGATGCCCGTGTGGCCGTGCGCCGTCGTGAAGAGCTCGAACGCCTCGCCGCGCATCGAGCGCGGATCGATCGAGCCGTGCGGCGTCTGGACGACGTGCTTCATCTTGCGCATGTAGTCGAGATAGCCGAGTGGCGCGATGAGCGCGTCCTTGACGTCCGTCAGAAGCTCGATGCCGAGATCCATCTTGAGGAACGTGAAGCCCATCGCCATGCGGGCCTTGAGCGCGGCGCCCATGTCGCGGCCGCCGCCCTCCGAATCGGTGTCGCAGTAGCAGCGGATCGCGTCACGCCACTGGCCGCCGAGGAGCTGCCAGCACGGGACGCCCCACGCCTTGCCGCAGAGATCCCAGCACGCGAGCTCGACGGCGCAGACGCCGCCCGCCTGGCGCGAGTCGCCGCCGAACTGCTTGATGCGGCGGAAGATCTTCTCGACGTTGCACGGGTTCTCGCCGAGGATGCGCGACTTCAACATCGCGGCATACGTGCGCGAGGAGGCGTCGCGGACTTCGCCGTAGCCGACGAGTCCCTGGTTCGTGTAGAGCTTCAGCAACGTGCAGCGCTTCGGCGCGCCGTCGATGTCGGCGAAGCGCATGTCGGTGATGCGAAGGGTTGACGGGTTGATTTTGTTGATGGTCATGGTGGAAAAGTGGAAAGGTGGAAAAGTGGAAAGGTGGAATGGTGGAAAGGTGGAATGGTGGAGGGGTGGAAAGGTGGAATGGTCAGGGGCAAGTCCTGGAGGTGACACAAGGGGCAGGAAAGGCGCGAGAGGCAAGAGGCCCGACCGCCTCTCTTGGTCGCTCAAGTCGCTTTTGCCTCAAGTCGCTCCGGTCCCTCTTGTCTCTCAAGTCATTCGCCATCGCCATCACTTCACTTCAACGAGCTTCATCTGCGGCTTGCCGTCGGCGCCCTTCCACGTCAGGCGATAGCGGCCGCGGAAGCCGCGGAACGCGACCTTGCCGCCCTGCGCCACCACGGTGGCCTTCGTCTTCCACTCGCGGTTGACGAGGTCATCCATCGCGAAATACGCCGTCTTCGGACGCATGTCGCGCGTGAAGAGACCGCTGATGGACGGCTCGCCCGGCGCGCCGCAGTCGTCGACGACGTTCCACCACGTGATGCCGTTCATCTTCTCGACCGAAAACCACGCGCGATAGAGGTTCCGCATGATGATCGCCTGCACCATCTGCCCGCGCGGCGAGATGTCCGGCGCCGTGATCGTGATCTCGGAGAGATGGATCGGACGGCCGCCGCCCGCGCGCGCGATCTGCTCGAAGGTCGCCGCGACGTTCTCGGGCCGCAGGTGCGCCGGGCCCTCGCCGCGCGCGATGTTCACGGACTCCGCCGGATTGAAGAGGTGCATCTGCGAACCGACGACGTCAAAGCTCGCGCCATGCGCGGCCAAGTCGGCAATCTGCCCCGGGAAGGCCTCCATGTTGTATTCGTTGATGTTGAGCCACGCCTTCGGTCCAAAGGCCTGTCGCGCGAGCGTCAGCGCCTCGTAGGCGTAGTTCGCGGGCATGAGGCCGTAGTGGCTGAGCGTGAGGGGGCGGGAGTTCTTCGCGCTCGACTCGCCGGCCGGCCACGTCTCCTTCGCGCCGCGCGACCAGTCGGTCGCCGACTCGTTCACGACATCCCAGGAATCGACGCGGCTGCCGTAGCGCGCGGCGATGTCGCGGATGCGCCGCGCCATGAAGTCGTTCTGCGCCTTGACGAACGTCGGCACGAGCCGCGCGATCTCGTCGGCGGAAAGCTGCTTGTAGACCTCCGCCCACGCCGCCGCCCACGACCGTTCCTTCGGATCGTTCTTCATGTCCTTCACGCCCATCGGCTGCGTGACGTCGCGGCGCGGCAGCTTCACGCCCGTCGCCTGCTCAAGGGCGAACTTCTCCGCCTCCGGGCAGAAGTCGTCCCATAGCCACGTCGGCGTGTGCCAGGCGTTGTTGCCCCAAATGAGCGGATGGCCGTGGATGCGCACGCCGCGCGTGCGGAGGAAGCTGATCACCGGGTCGGGCGCGGGACGCCGCCAGTGCGCCTGCTCCTTCGGCTGCGGACAGCTGTTCCAGAAGTTCTCCGTATCCTCGTAGCGCTCCTCGAAGCGCGGCGCGTAGGGATACGTCTCAAGCGTCCGCCAGTAGAAGGCGACGGTCGCCGAGTTGAAGAGCGTCCCGTACAGCTCCTTGTAGCGGTCGTTCCACTCCTTCTTGCCGAGCTGGTTGAAGTTGAAGATGTGCGCGCCGAAGAAGAAGGCGTGCGAGACCTGCTCGACCGCCACCTCGGCACCGTCCGGCGCGGCGACGGCGACCGTCGCGTCCGCCTTGCGGTACTTCTCGATGTCCGCGTCGATCTTCGCCTGGACGCCGTCGTTCCAGACCGCCCAGTACTTGTCGGACATCGCCGACCGGTCAACCTGGAAAGCCGCCGAGGCGGTGAAGGCCGCCGACGCGGCCACGAGGAAAGAGAGATGCTTCACTGCTGCTCCTTTCATTGACTCATCTGCCATTCAATCACTCGATCATTCGACCATTCGATCATTCGATTATTCGATCATTCGACCATTCGATCATTCGATTATTTCTCAGAAATACCCACCCTTGTCGATGATCTCCGAGATCGTGTCGCCCTGACGGACCCACGAGAAGATGTCGACCTCGTTGCGCTCGATGCCCTCGGCGCGCAGCAGCACCTCGTAGGCGATCTCGCGCGGAATGCAGATGACGCCGTCGATGTCGCCCATGATGATGTCGCCGGGGCGCACCGTCACCTTGCCGATCTTGACCGGCACCTGGTAGTGCGTGATCATGCAGCGGCCGAGCGAGCCGTTCGAGACGCGGTACTTGTAGAAGATCGGGAACGGCTGGCCGAGGATCTGCTTCGTGTCGCGAATGCCGCCCGCGATGACCGCGCCGCGAATGCCCTTCGAGATCGCCGTCGCCGTCATGACGCCGCCCCAGAGGCTGGCCTCGACGTCGTTCGACGTGTCCCAGACGACGACGCCGTTCGGCTTGAAGTCGTCGAGCATCTGCGCGCGGAACGTCATCTCGCCCTCGATCATGCAGTTCGGCGCGGACTTCACCGTGAACGCCTCGCCGCAGACGACCATCTCGTCGCGCAGCGGCATGATCTCGTGCGGCAGGTTCTGGTCGAGGAGCGTGAGCTCGCGCATGACGTCGTTCACGCAGCCCGTGTAGAGCTTCTCGAATCGCTCGCAGAGCTCCTTCGTCGGAATCGGGAAGTCATTCGTGGGGATGTGCTGACGCTTGGCGATCAGCTTGTCGAGCTTCATGAGGCCGGCTTCCTTGGCCTTCGTGCGCATGTTCGCGAGACTGGGCATTGACGTGTTCCTTTCTGTCTTAGGGATTAGGCTGCGTATTGTACCCTTTCTGCGCGACGGAAACAAGACAGTTTTCGGCAATAAAACATCATCATTTCGGCAATCCGGACGAACGGCCGACTTCGGGCCCTGTCGCGACGCCTCGGTCGCCTCTCCGTGTCAGGTTGCCTCGCGCAACGCGCGCGACGTGATCTGCCCTTCGGCCGGGAGGTCGGCACGCGATCTGCCGCACGCGGCGAGAACCTTGTCCGTCGTCTGGAAATGCGCCTTGCAGTGGTTCATGAGCCACGTCGGCCCGTGCGCGCGCACCATCTCCTCCGCCAGGCTGCGGACGCGCGGGTCGGATGACCCCATCGGAATCTTCGGCGCGCCCTTGCCGGATTCGCCCGATGGCACGCCGAAGACGTCGGCCGTCATCTTCTGGATGTCGCGGATGAAGAGTTCGCGCGCGATGACCGACGCCGCCGCGACGGCAATGTCGCTTTCGGCCTTGTGCCGCTGCTCGACCGTCGCCTTCCGGCCGCGCTCCTTGAGCGCCCGGCGAATCGTCAGCTCCGTCGGCGCGAACTGGTCGACGACGACGCGCGTGCAGTCCGTCCGCTTCGCAAGCAGCTCCTCGATGGCCGTGCCATGCGCCCAGGCGAGCATCCGGTTGATGTTCCTGATCTTCGCGTAGAGGCGGTTGTAGGCGGCGGGCCCGAGCCGCACGACCGCATAGCCGTCCGGGCCGAGAAGCTGCCGCAGGGCCGCGCCCGCCGACAGGACGGCCGCATCCGTCATCTGCTTGCAGTCCCGGACGCCGAGGCGCACCATCTCGTCGGCAAGCCGTTCGTCCGTGAACGCGCAGCAGACGACGAGCGGCCCGAAGTAGTCGCCCTTCCCCGACTCGTCGCTGCCCGCATGGGCGGAGAAGAGTTCGGGCGAGAGGACCTTCTCGTAGCCAAGCGCGACCGGCACGACGCCCTTCGGCTCAAGCTGGAACTCGACGAAGTCCTGCGCGCCCGCACCCTGCACGCAGAGCTTGCGCGTGCCGTGCTTCTCCTTTTCATAGAGCGTCGCGTTGAACTTCTCGCCCTCGATGGAATAGAGCGCGTAGGGAACCTCGCGCCGACGGTAGTTCCCCGTCACGAACAGTCCGAGCAGGATCTCCTGCTGGTCGTTCGTGAGCTCGAAGGTGAAGACGGTCTTCCGCCTGGCCGCGCCGTCGCTCACTTCGCCGAGAAGCGGAATTCGGTCGTTGACGAATAGACCGCGCCCGGCTGCACGAAGACGCTCGGCCAGCGCGGCTGGTTCGGCGAATCGGGCGCGTGCTGGGTCTCAAGCGCGCAGCCGCAGCGGAACGAGAGATGCTCGCCGCCCTTCGCCGTCTGCTCGTAGCGCGCCCAGTTCGCCGTGTAGACCTGGATGCAGGGCTCGGTCGTCCAGACCGCGACCTGCCGCCCGTTCAGCGGACAGGACAACGTCGCGGCAAGATTGAGGCGCTTCGACTTCTTCTTCGTCACCATCTCGCCCTTGTCGAGGACCCAGCTGTGGTCATAGCCCTTGCCGATCTCAAGGTCGCGGTTCGCGGCGTTGATCTTCTCTCCGATGCGCATCCCCTTCGTGAAGTCGAACGGCGTCCCCGCGACCGGCTTGACACGCCCGGTCGGGATCTGCCCCGCATCCGTCGGCAAGAAGCTCTTCGCGGGAATCTTGAGGACGTGGTCTTCGATCGAACCGCCGGCCTCGCCCTTGAAGTTGAAGTAGACGTGCTGCGTCATGTTGATGGGCGTGAGCTGGTCTGTGACGGCCTCGTAGTCGACGCGCCAGACGTTCTTCGCCGTAAGCGTGTACGTCACCTTCGCCTCGACCCGGCCGGGGAAGCCCTCGTCGCCGTCGGGCGAGACGTGCGTGAAGACGACGCCGACGTCCGTCCCGCGAACAAACGGCTCCGCCGCCCAGACGTAGGCATTCCAGCCGCGCGCGCCGCCATGCAGATTGCAGCCGATGCCGTTCGGGGCGTTGTTGATAGCCGGGAGCTTGTAGGTCTTGCCGCCCATCTTGAAGATGCCGTCGGCGATGCGGTTGCCATAGCGGCCGATGATGCACCCCCAATAGGGGTCGCCGTCATCCCAGCCAGCGGGGGAATCGAAGCCCACGACGACATCCTGCATCTTGCCCTTGCGGTCGGGCGTGAAGAGCTTCACGATCTTTCCGCCGTAGTCGGAGACTTCCATGACAACTCCGCCCGCGCCGAAAAGAGTGAACTTCTGCGCTTTTTCGCCATATTTTGTCACGCCAAATGCAGACACACTGTAAGAAGGCTTTTTCATCATGGGGCATATTATACCATCCCACGCGCTCCGCGTCTAGTCGCCCCCCGCGTGGCCTCGTCTTCGATGACCTTCACCTTCTCGAAGAAGAGGCGGCGCAGACGCGGGAGGCGGCGCTCGTGCCGTTCGAGCGCCCAGAGGGCGAAGCGCCACTTCGCGTCGAAGCCGAAGCGCGCGGGCACGTCCGGCCGAAACGCCTCGAACCGGTCGCGTAGGACGGAGAACTGCCACTCGAGCGCGCGGATGCGGAACTCGAAGCCGCTCATGAACCGCTCGGCGACCTCCGCCATCGTCGCGCAGGGATGGCGCGTCGCATACGCCTTCACCGAGTGCGCGAAGTAGCCGAGGTAGAAGTTCGCGATCGCGTCAAGGTTCGCGTCCGTGTAGGCAAGGTCCGGCCAGCCGAAGCTGCCGCGCACGGAACACGTCGTCACGCGCTTCGGGACGACCATTTCGCGCACGAGGTCGTACTCGAACTCGTAGATCTCCTTGCCGATGCCGTAGAGCGGCGTTCCCGACGCGGGGTCGAACTTCTTCATCGCGAGGTTCTGCGCGGCCGCATCGCCCATCAGCGTCGCGAGCGAGAGGACGACCTCCTTCTCCTCCGCGCCCGAGCCGTCCGCCGACTGGAAGTAGTTCGCGGGAATCGCGTCCATCGGCTCGCCCTCGCACCGCCGGCGGATGTAGTGCTCGTGGCTGCCGTGCCGTCGGCCGGGCCGATGCTTCAGAAGCTGGTAGTAGTCGCTCAGCGCGATGCCGAGCGAGCGCAGCGCGCCGATGCGCGAGAGGAGGTAGGCCGAATAGCCCTTGCCCGACCCGGCGAGGCGCTTCTCGACGAGCGCGTTCTCGAGCGGACGCCGGCTCGTCTTGTAGACGATCTCGCGCGTGTCGCCCCGGCCCAGCGGGACGTCCTCGTCCTTCGTGCGCAGCTCGTAGACGTTCGCGTACTCGACGACCTCGTCCTTCGACATGAAGCCGCGCAGGTTCGCGACGAGGATCTCCGTGCGCGCGTCCGCCCCCGGATGCAGGACGGGCCGCCCGTCCACGAACGTCGCGCCGGGGAGCGCCGTGCGCCGGTCGTCGAACGCAGGCGTCGCGCCCTCGCCGCCGACGGCGTAGACCTCGCCCGTGATGTGCATGTAGAGCGTCTCGACGAAGTCCTTCGACTCCGCGTCCGCAAGCGCCGGGCGCGCGAGAAGCGAGCGGTAGAGCGCGACGATCTCCTGCACCTTCTGGATGACGCCGAGCTGGCCGAGGCGGCCGAGCGCGACGGCCTCCATGAGCCGCTCGATCTCCGGCACGAGCCGGCTCGCCGCGATGCCGCGCAGGAGGCCGAAGCACTCGATCTCGTGGTGGCCCCGGTACTTCGGCTGACGCATGAACGAGACGCGGTTGCCCTCGTAGACGCCGACGAGCTCCTTGAGCCCGCGCAGGAACGCCGCCGGATCCGACTCGGCCAGGGCGGAGAAGCGCTGGAACTCGGGGAAGGTCAGCCAGTGGACGCCGCGCGCCGAGTGGTAGTAGGACAGGCTCGTGCCGATGCGCTTCTTCGCGGCGGCGAGCGCGACGCGCATCTCGCCCTCCGTCCACGCGAGCGGCTTGACGCGCCACTCCTGCCCGAGGCGACGGTAGTGTTCAAGCGTCGCCTCGTTGCGCTCGCCCATGACGATGTCCGCAAACGAGAAGCCGACCGTCGAGACGAGCCAGCCGTCGGCGCGGACGAGCGCGGCGGTCGGCACCTCGCGCTGCGAGAGCTCGATCGTGTCGCCCGTCACGTTCGCGCAGAGGACCTGGCGCATGAGGACGTCGCCGCGCGCGTCGGCCTTGAGCGCCGAGAGCCGCCAGAAACGCCCGTCCAGGAGCGGAAACGCCGCGACGGCGTGGTTGCCCGTCGTGAGCGTGAGGACGCGCCCCTTCGCGCGGCGGCGCAGCACCCCCTTCTCGACGATGAGGACGCTCGCGCGCGCCGAGAGCCGCGCGCCGATCCCGCGCTCGAAGACGAACGTGTCGTCGCCGACGTCGTAGGCGTCAAACGTCCGCGCGACGCCCATCGCGACCGTCTTGACCGCACCGGGCCGACGGACGCCGCTGGCCTTGACGCGCGCGAGGAACTGGCGGATCGCGCTCATGCGTGTGCCGCCGGGCCGTGGGAATGTCCGCACGCGCAGGCCGTGCCGGGCGCGTGATCGTGATCGTCGTGTGCGTGCCGCCGCGTCTCGGCGGCGATAAGGTCTTCCGCCAGCGCGCCGACCGCGTCCAGCCCCGCCTTGTCCGCCGCGTCGAGCAGGTTCTCGAGCGCGGGCAGGACGTGCTTCCCGAACTGGGGCTGGCCGACGGACGCGAGACGCCCATAGGCGCCGAGGCACTGCACGAGCCGCTGGACGGCCGCGAACGGCAGGACCTTCGGCAGGTCGTCGCGCCCGGTCTTCTGCGCATAGAGCGCGACGAGCGCGCGCCGCGCGTCGTCCGTGAATGTCACGTAGGGATCGTAGACGAACGAGGCGAGGTCGTAGGCCGCCGGCCCGAGGCGCATGCCCTGGAAGTCGATGAACGAGAGCCGGTCGCCCTTCCAGAGGATGTTCGTGGACTGGAAGTCGCGGTGGACGAGCGCCTTCGGCTCGCGTTCGAGGATTTCCGCGACCTTCTCAAGCTCCGCCTTCGCCGCCGACGGGAGCGTGCGCCCGAAGCGCGTGCCGAGGCAGTGCTTCGCGAAGAGGTCGTGTTCCCACTCCCACGTCTCGTCGTCGAACGGCGGCAGGAGGTCGGGAAGGTCGGGCTCGGCGCCCAGCGCGTTGAACGCGGCCAGCGCCTCGACGACCTTCGCCTCGTCTTCCAGCGACATCTTCCGCTCGACGCCCGCGTGCGCGAGGATCATCGTCTTCGTCGTCGGATCGTCGAACAGGACGTCCGGCACGGGCACGCCCTTCGCCTTGAGCCAGCGCGCGTGGCCCGGATACTTGCCGTTCTCGTTGCGGTTGCCGTCGTCGTAGAGGATGGCGATGCCCTTGTCGCAGCCGAAGAAGACGCGGTCGCTGCCGCGCGCGCCGAGGAACGTGAAGTCCGCCGCGCCCGTCGCCTTGAGCTGGGGGATGTCGGCGAAGGCGTTGTCGTCGCCGTCGCGGTTGAGGTCCAGGTAGCGCGCCACCGTCCCCGCGTCCTCCCAGAGGAGGTCGCCCGAACGGACGGCCTTCATGAAATGCCCGGCCATCATCGCCGCCTCGTAGGCCGTGACGATCGACGAGAAGCCCTCCGGCTTCACGTAGTCGAGGACGCGCGGCTTCAGGACGGCGAGCCCGCAGTAGGTGAACGTCCCGTCCAGCCCCGCGTCGTCGCTCTTCCAGTTCGTGACGAAACCCGACTCCGGCTCGACCTCGACCGTCCGGGGCCCCGACTCCGTGGCGAGGCAGACGCCGAGGACGTCGTCCGTCGCCCGCACCGCCGCAAACGCCGCGTCCAGGTCCGGCACGTTCTCGACGACGATGTCGGCGTTGACGAGGTAGAACGGCTCGTCGCCGATCCAGTCGCGGATCGGGTTGAGGACGCCGCCGCTTCCCAGGATCTCCGGCTCGTAGCTCACCTTGAGGCGCAGCCTCTCGCCCGCCGCCTGCGCGTCGCGGCGGACGGCGTCGCTCCACGCGCGGATCTGCTCGTGCAGGTGATGGGAATTGACGACGACGTCCTCGACGCCGCGCGCGCGCAGAAGCGCCAGCACGCGGTCGAGCATCGTCTCGCCCCAGACGGGCAGGAGCGGCTTCGGCGTCGCGCACGTGAACGGCCTCAGCCGCGTCCCATGCCCCGCCGCGAGGATGACTGCTTTCTTGACCAAACTACCGAACCTCCAAAAGCCTCAAAACTTCCAAACGCCCGAACATCCAAACGCCCAGACTTACCTGTACACGCTCCTCGGCCTCTGCTGGTGGACTTTCGGCTCTTCGAGGAGAAGCGAGTACCACGGATCGCCCAGGCCCGAATTGGTGAAGTGCGCGACGCGGTTGTTCATGAGCGTCTCGTGGTTGCGCTTCAGCGTCGCGTCGTCGCTCTTCTTCAGGGCCTCCGTCAGCGTCTTGAACGCGCCGTCCGCGTCGCCGCGCCGAACCTGGATCCAGCTCATCGTCGCCGCGAGAAGGACGTTGCCGTTGTAGCGCACGCGGCCGACGGCCTTGCGGTAGACCTTCGCGATCTCGTCCGTCGGCTTCTCCAGCATGTAGAGCCGCGCCATCTTGATGCAGCTCATCGTCGGGTCGAGGCAGATCGCCTGCGGCAGAAGGCGGTCGACGGTCTTGAAGTCCTTGACCATCCAGGAGAGCTGGAGCTGGGCCGTCGCGATCTGCCGCCCCATGAGCGGCACCCACGGCTTGAACTTCCGCAGCTCCTCGGTCTGGGCGAGGGCCTCCTTCACGAAGACCTTCGTGTCCTCGAAGATTTCCTTCTGCGCGGCGGCGACCGAACTCGGCGGACGGATCTGCCAGCGCTGCATCTTCGCCTGGAGGCGCTTCTGCCCGGCCAGGAGGATGGCCTGGACCCTCTCCATCTCGGCCTTGACCCGCTTCTGGATCAGGAAGCCGGCGATGCCCTGAAACACCCCGAAGCCGAGCACGCCCGCAAAGACGCTCCACCCGGCACCCCAGTCCCCCACAAAGTACGCGAGGGAAAAACAGCCGCACGCGGCGGCCACGGCAATGACCACGGTTATCATGATGCGAACCTATCCAATCGTCGCGAGGACCTGACCCTTCTGGACGCCCTTCCCATGCTCGACCAGGAACGTGATCTTGCCGGACGCCGGGGCCTTGATCGGGTTGAAGAGCTTCATCGCCTCGACGACGCAGACCGCGTCGCCCGCCTTGACGGACGCGCCGTCCGCCGCCATCTGCGGCTTGCCGGGCGCGTCGCTGCGGTAGAACGTGCCGTTGAGCGGCGCAAGCACCGGCGTGCCGGAGACGGCCGCCGCCGGGCGGGCAGCCGTCGCCTTCGGCGCGGACGCCGCCGCCGGCTCGGACGCGCGCGCGGCCTCCTCCTCGTCCGCCGGAATCGGCCCGCCCTCCTTGCGCCACTTGAAGTAGCCAAGCGCAACCTCCGGGAAAAGCGCGTAGGAGAGGATGTCCTCCTCCGCCTGAATCGTGTTCGGCGGCAGCTCGTCCGCCGCCGCGACGAGCCCCGGCTTCAGTAGGTCGGCCGGACGGCAGTCAATGGGCTTGAGCGAGCCGATGAGCTTCTTGCGGAGCTTCGGGTCGATCGGCGCCGGCGTCGCGCCGTAGTAGCCTGCCGCGTAGCGCTTCGTCTCGTCCGTCACCATCGAATACCGCGTGCCGGAGAGGACGTTCAGGACGGACTGGACGCCGACGATCTGCGACGTCGGCGTGACGAGCGGCGGATAGCCGAGGTCGGCGCGCGTCTTCGGCAGCTCCTCCAGCACCTCGTCGAGGCGGTCGAGCGCGTCCTGCTGGGCGAGCTGCGATCGGAGGTTCGAGATCATGCCGCCCGGAATCGCGTGGACGAGGACGCCCGCATCGACGGCCTCGACCTTCGTCGAGCTCGCCGGCTGGCGCTTCATCTTCAGCTCCTTGAAGTAGGCGTTGATCTTCGTGAGCGCCGCGCGGTCAAGCCCGCAGTCGAAGCCGACCGACTCGAGAATCGAGACGACGGACTCCGTCGGCGGCTGGCTGGAGAACGAGGACAATGTCGAGATCGCGCAGTCGAAGCACCCGGCGCCCGCCTCGGCGGCCGCAAGGTACATCGCCGCCGCCATGCCGCTCGTCATGTGCGAATGCACCTGGATCGGCATGTCGGGAAGCGCCTTCTTCAGCGCGGCGACGAGCTCGCGCGCGGCCCCCGGCGTGAGGATTCCCGCCATGTCCTTGATCGCAAGCGAGTCGATGCCCATCGCCGCCTGGCGCTTCGCGAGCTTCACGTAGGCCGCGACGGTGTGGACGGGCGAGGTCGTGTAGCAGATCGTGCCCTGCGCGTGGCCGCCGTACTTCTTCACGCTGCGGATCGCCGTCTCGAGGTTGCGCGGATCGTTGAGCGCGTCGAAGACGCGGAAGATGTCCATGCCGTTTTCGCAGGCGAGCGCGACGAAGCGGTCGACGACGTCGTCCGGATAGTGCTTGTAGCCGAGGACGTTCTGCCCCCGGAGGAGCATCTGGAGCGGCGTCTTCTTGCAGACCTTCTTGATTTCGCGCAGTCGCTGCCACGGGTTCTCGCGCAGGAAGCGCATGCACACGTCGAACGTCGCACCGCCCCAGCATTCGAGCGAATAGAAGCCGGCGTTGTCCATCGTCTCGGCGATCTTCAGGATGTCGTCCGTCCGCATCCGCGTCGCCCAGAGGGACTGGTGCGCGTCGCGGAGCGTCGTGTCGGTGATGCGGATCCGGTTCTTCGTCTTCGTTTTCATCATGCGGCCTATTATACCACATTTCGGGCCTATGCGGCTTCCCGAATCGCCGCGCCCGACGACCAGGGTGCGATTCTAAACCGTTGAGCAGCTTGCGCGCAATTCGGTTGGTATCGAGGCCTGCGCCGACCTGCTCGCCCGAACCGCAGTTCGCGGGCACCCCACCGACATGATTTCGACGCGCGCGCC
>ONTV01000063.1 GCA_900320855.1 uncultured Lentisphaerota bacterium | reverse complement strand
CGCGGCTCGTCGGCTTCACGCTCGCGGACGGCCGCGTGCCGAATACGGGGAACGGCACATCCGACGGCAACCAGGCTGGCGACGTCGCGTGCATGGGCGGCGGCGTCTACGCGACGGAGATGAAGTCGAAGTTCGTCGCGGACGCGACGGGCGGCGTCTTCGACTGCGTCTTCACGAACTGCGTGGCCGGACGCGGCGGCGCGGTCTTCGGCACGCGGCTCGTCAACAGCAAGGTCGTTGACTGCGTCGGCACGGCGTGTTCGCCGGTCGGCTACAACGCGGCGATCTACGGCACGGCCGTCGATCACGTCACGCGCGGAACGCTGACGCTCTTCCGCAACTGCTACGCCGTCTCGCACGTCACGGTCGGCGCGCACGTGAACACGGGCAGCTTCTTCGACAACCTGAAGACGCCGATGCAGATCGACAACAGCGTCATCCTGTCGAGGCTGACGGCGTTCGGCAACAATCTCGTCTACTCCAACTGCCTCGTCAACATGACGGCGGAGACGTTCGATGCGCTGGAGGCCGCGCGGAAGCCGGACACGCGGCGGATCGATTCGGCGGACGCGGCGGGACTGGACGCGGACGGGCGGCCGCAGGGCAAGACGGCCCTGACGGTCGATGCCGCGACGGCGACGGCGTTCCCCGCCGCGACGGATGCGGACGGCCTGCCGCGCGTCAGCAACGGGACGATGGACCTCGGCGCGTTCGAGTTCGACTGGCGGCCGATTTACGCGCAAGACCTCGGTTCGGTTGGCACGGTCGTCCGGGCGGATGCGCCGGTCGTCGAGAAGGGTGGTCAGGTGTTCCTGCCGCAGGGCGAGCTGGAGCTCGTGCTGGCGGACGACGCGCAGCGCGGCCGGTATCGCTTCCCCGTGCAGGTGACGGGGACGGGCACGCTGACGATCCGGGCGGGCGAGCGGGTTCTCGCGACATTCGTCGCGGCGGACGGCGCGCAGGTCTTGCGCTACAAGACGAAGACGGCCGGCCAGGTGCTGACCTTTGCCTACGCGCCGGGCGACGGCGACACGGGCGGCGCGGTTCTCGCGAAGGCCACCGGCGGCCCCGGCCTCGTCTTCGTCATCCGCTGAACGCGGGCTTGTCGTGGCGCGGTATCACGGCGGTCGGTGGGGCATTGCCATTTTTCCGTTGATTTGATACAATGCGCGGCGTGGAAAAATCTTCTCGAAAAAAACTGAAGTACCGCCGGATCCTCCTGAAGCTTTCCGGCGAAGTCCTTGGCGACAAGGAAACGGGCGAGTGCATCGACCCGAAGAAGCTCGCTTTCATGGCCGAGCGCGTGAAGAAGATTCACGCGATGGGCTGTGAGGTTGGCATTGTCCTCGGCGGCGGCAACATCTTCCGAGGCCTCACGGGCGCAGGGCAGGGCGTGAACCGCGTGACGGGCGACTCGATGGGCATGCTCGCGACGATCATCAACGCGCTCGCGATGATGAACGCGCTCGAGTCGATCGGCGTGCCGACGCGCGTCATGACGGCGATCGAGATGCCGAAGCTCGCCGAACCGTTCATCCAGCGACGCGCGCTCCGCCACTTCGAGAAGGGGCGCGTTGTCATTTTCGGCGGCGGCACGGGCAATCCGTATTTCTCGACCGACTCGGCCGCCGCGCTCAAGGCGAGCGAAATCGGGGCGGACGCGCTCTTGAAGGCGACGAAGGTCGATGGCGTCTACACGGCCGACCCGAAGAAGGACCCGAAGGCGACGAAGTATGCGGCGCTCAAGTACGAGACGGCGATCGAGAAGCACCTGAAGGTGATGGACTCCGCCGCGTTCGCGCTCTGCATGGAAAACCACATTCCGATCATCGTCTTCGACTTCTTCGACAAGAAGGCCCTTGAGGCCGCCGTCGAGGGAAAGACGGTCGGGACGATTGTGAGCTGAAGACAAGTGGAAAGGTGGAAGAGTGGAAAGGCGCGAGGGGCAGGGCTGCGGCAGGCAGGCGAATTTTGACAGTCAACAAAACACAAAGAGAGAAGAACATGGAAACCGTTTCTGAAGTGCTGAACGACACGACGACGAAGATCGCGAAGAGTTTCGAGGCCCTGAAGGCCCAGTTCGCGGGGCTTCGCACGGGCAAGGCGTCGCCGGCGATGGTCGACGGCGTGCAGGTTGAGGCCTGGGGCTCGAAGATGCCGATCAAGAACATCGCGACGATCTCGACGCCGGAGCCGCGCCAGATCAAGATCACGCCGTTCGATCCGACGACGATCGACGCGATCAACAAGGCGATTCTCGCGGCGAACCTCGGCGTGACGCCGCAGACGGACGGCAAGGTGCTGCGCATCACCGTTCCGGAGCTGAACGAGGAGCGCCGCAAGGAGATCGTGAAGACGGCGAAGACGCAGGCCGAGGCCCAGAAGGTCGCGATGCGCAATGTCCGCCGTGACGCGAACGACGCCGCGAAGAAGCTGGAGAAGGACAAGAAGATCTCCGAAGACGACCTCAAGGCCGCGCTGGAGAAGATCCAGAAGGCGACGGATGACGGCATCGCGAAGATCGACGCCGAGCTGAAGGCGAAGGAATCCGAAGTGATGGCCGTCTGACGGCCGTGACAGGTTTTACCAATCAAGCGGGAGGTAGATATGGCAGAGGAAGTTGAGATGACACCGGTCGCGCCGGAGCCGCCGAAGGCTGACCCGCTCGCGAAGCCGGTTGCGCCGCGTGCGTCGACGCTTAAGCTGAGCCCGATTGCGCGTCCGGCGGCGCCAGGCGCGACAGTCTCGGCGTTGAAGCCGGGGCTGAAGCTGCCGCCGAAGCCGGGCGCAACCGTCTCGGCGCTGAAGCCGGGGCTCAAGCTCCCGCCGAAGCCGGGCGCGACGGTCTCGGCGCTGAAGCCGGGGCTCAAGCTCCCGCCGAAGCCGGGCGCAACCGTCTCGGCGCTGAAGCCGGGGCTCAAGCTCCCGCCGAAGCCGGTCATCCACAAGCCGGGCGCGTCCGTGGCCGCCGCGCCGTTGCCGAAGCCGGTTACGCCTGTTGCGGCGTCGGCGCCCGCTGCTGCCGCGCCGACAACGCCCGCACCTGCGGCGGCCGCTCCGGCGGCCGAGGCTCCGAAGCCGACCGCGCCCGTCGCCGTCGATGCGCAGGGCGTCGGCAAGCTTCCGACGGTTGAGGCGAAGGCCATTGCGCGCGAGGCCGTGACGCCGCCCGTGGCGGAAATGCCGAAGCCGATGGAGCAGCTCAAGTCCGTCACGCAGAAGCTCAAGGGCATTACGCAGTCCATTCCGCAGCAGGCGATTCTCCGCAAGACGGGCATCATCGCCGACGCGGCGATGAGCGAGGCGCAGAAGGAAGCCGCGAAGCACAAGACGGCGCGCATCTCGCTGTCCGACGCGATGGGCGTTGCGCCCGTCAAGGACGAGCATGCGCCGATGAAGACGATTCGCATCAAGCGTCCGATCGACATCCCGACGGCGCCGAAACCCGCTGAGGCGGCGCCTGCGGCGGAGGAGACGGCTGCCGAAGCGCCGGCCCCTGCGCCGTCGGCGTCGGTGACCCAACGCAAGACGCTGCGCATTGCGCGTCCCGGCAGCGCCGTTCGTCCGGCCGGCAAGTTCGGCATCAAGCGTCCGGGCGCGGCGCCGGCCGCGCAGCCGACGGCGGCTGAGCCTGCGGCGGGCGGTTCGGCGGAGCCGGCGGTTGCGGACATTGCCGACATCCCGGAGATGCCGACGGCGGCGCCCCTGCCGATGTCGGCGGTGGCGACGCCGGCGAACGATGGCCCCGCGTGGCTTTGGACGCTCTCGGCGCTCGTGCAGGCGGCCGCCTGTGCGGCGGTCGGTGCGCTCGCGTGGTTCCTCTACGAAAACACGGCGATTCAGTACTTTTGAGAAAGTCTCTCGCCATTTTGAAGACGACGGCTCTGGAGATTCTCTCGGAGCCGTTGTCTTTGCTTCTGCTGCTGGCGGCGCTTACGCTCGCCGTCCTGGCGCCGGCTTTCCACTACCACCAGTTCGGCGAGGCGACGCGCATGGCGCGGGACGCCGGCTTTTCCGCGCTGTTCACGTGCGGGAGCGCGCTGGCGGTCTTCGGGACGATTCGGGCGTTTCGCCGTGAGGTCGAGTCCGGCACCTGGGAGATGGCGCTTGCGCATCCGATTTCCCGGCGCGGCTTCTTCCTCGCGAAGACGGCGGGGGCGTTTGTCGCGTCCCTCGTTTTCTCGGTCGTTGTCTTCGGAACGGAGCTGACGATTGTCTGGGGCGCGGCCGTCGGCGGACGGCTGGCGGTGCAGACGGGCGACCTTGCGCGCATCTTCGGCCCCGCGCTGGCGGCGGGCCTTGCGGTCATCCTCCTGCCGCTGGTCGTGGCGGCCGCGCTGAACCGGTTTGCGCGCTTTCGGTTCGTCTTGACGGCGTTCGCCTTGGCGCTGGCGTTTTCGGTCGTGTTCGGCGGCGTGTCGCTTGCCCTCATGCCGCAGGCGCTTGTGCGCTACCTGCCGGTCGCGGTGCTGATCGTCTGCCTGATGTCCGTCCTCCTGTCGGCGGCGGCGGCGTTTGCCGTGCGCGTCAAGGCGAACGCGGCGGCCTCGGCGGTCGGACTCGTCTTCGCCGCGCTCCTGCCGGCGGTCGGCAACTACTACCTGTCCAACGCGCTCGCGAAGGGCGGGGTCGTCCCTTGGCCGTACGTGGGGCTGGCCGCGCTCGCGGCCCTGCCGGCCGTCGCGGCCTTCCTGCTGCTTGGGGGCGTCTTTTCGGATGGCAAGGACGGCGACTGACGTTTGTCTGGGCTGAACCTCGGACGATCGTGCGGCGTTTAAGGCGTGTGGAGGAATCGGTCATGAAGAAAACGCTGCTGTGTCTGTTGCTGTTCCCGACGCTGGCCGTGGCGGGCGTCGCCGCCGACCCGGTCGAGGCCGCGCTCGCGAAGGGCGCGTCCTATCTTCTCTCGAAGCAGGCGGCGGACGGGCATTTCTCCGATCCGCAGATGCCGGCCCTGACGGCGCTCCCGCTCTGGGCGCTCTCCGGCGTCGCGTCGGACAAGTCGGCGCGCGAAAAGGCGGCGGCCTTCGTCCTCTCCACGCAGCGTGCGGACGGCGGGTTCTACGTGCCGAAGCCGGGGCGCGGCGGTTCGGGCCTCGGCAACTACAACACGTCCGTCTGCCTCTCGGCGCTGTTCGAGTCGAAGCTCGCGCCCGCCGCGCCGCTCCTGAAGGCGCGCGAATACGTCGCGGCGTCCCAGCTCACGGGCGACGACACGCTGGCGGGCGGCTTCGGCTACGACCGCGTGTCGCGCCGCCGCTACGCCGACCTCTCCAACACGGCCTATGCGATGGACGCCATGGCGCGCACGGCGTCGCTGGAGGAGCTGCGCACGGGCGGGAAGCGGGTCGATCTCGACTGGGCGCAGGCGCTCGCGTTCGTCGAGAACCTGCAGGCGAAGGACGGCGCGGACAAGGGCGGCGCGGCCTACAACGAGCGGACGCCCCAGGCCGGCCGCGCGACGAACCGCGTCGGGAAAGTCTATCTGCGCGCCTATGGCTCGATGAGCTATGCGGCCGTCCTCTCGATGTGCTCGGCGAACCTGACGAAGGGCGATCCGCGCGTCCGCAACGCGCTCGGCTACTGCTCGCGCTACTGGTCGGTCGAGGAGAATCCCGGCATGGGCCGCCAGGGGCTTTACTACTACTTCGACATCCTCGCGCGCGCGCTCCACGCGGCGGGGGTCGAGACGCTGGCGACGCCGGACGGGCGGACGGTCTTCTGGAAGCGCGAACTCGCGGCGAAGCTCCTGTCGCTGCAGAAGCCGGACGGCAGCTGGGCGAACGACAACAACCGCTTCTGGGAGGCCGACCCCGTCCTCTGCACGAGCTTTGCGATGATCTGCCTCGAATTGTGCCGATAAGGAGAGATGTCATGTCGATTTCACTGCAGGCCGAGAACGTGTGCGCTGCCTATGGGAAGGGCGCGGCGCGCGTCGAGGTCTTGAAGGGTTTCTCGCTGACGCTTCGGGCGGGCGAGTTCGTCGCGCTCATGGGGCCGTCTGGCTCGGGGAAATCGACGTTCCTGCACCTTGCGGCGGGGCTTCTCCTGCCGGAGTCGGGCACGATCGCGGTCGGTGGTCAGGACGTGACGGCGATGGGCGATGCGGCGGCGACGCGCTTCCGGCGGCGGCACGAGGGCGTCGTCTTCCAGGCGTTCAACCTGCTGGAGACGCTGACCGTCCGCGAGAACGTCGCGTTGCCCGTGCGCCTCGACCACGGGCGCCCCGACGCTGCGCGCGTCGCGGAACTCGTCGGCAAGCTGGGCCTCGCGGGCAAGGAAGACCGTCTGCCGTCCGAACTCTCCGGCGGCGAGCGCCAGCGTGTCGCGATTGCCCGCGCGCTCTACGCGAAGCCGGACGTGATTCTGGCGGACGAGCCGACGGGCAACCTGGACGCGAAGTCGTCCCATGCGATCTGCGACCTTCTGCGTGACCTGAACCGGACGGAGCGGAGCGCGATTCTCCTGGTCACGCACGACCCCGTTGTCGCGGCGGCGGCGACGCGCGTCTGCTTCCTTCGGGACGGACGGATCGCGGCTGATTTCGCGACGGGCCATGACCCGGCGGCAATCTCGGCGCGCTACCTGGAAACGTACGAGTGACGAGTCCGCGTCGCGAGGGCCGATGTGGTATAATACGGCCATGAAGAAAGAACTCGGTTCCCTCGCCACGCATCGCGCCTTTTTGGGAAAGCCCCCGAAGAAGAGTCCTGTGGCGCCGTTCCCGTGCCGTCCCGCCGATGTCTTCGCGAAGCAGGTCGCGGGCCTCGCGAAGCGCCTGAAGGCGATTCGCTGTCGCGACGTCGTCATCGGCCTTTCGGGCGGGCTCGACTCGACGCTCGTCCTCCTCGTCGCGCACGCGACGTTCGCGAAGCTCGGCTACGACGCGAAGGGCATCCACGTCCTCACGCTGCCGGGCTTCGGCACGTCAGCGCGCACGAAGGGCAACGCCGACCTCCTCTGCGAGGGGCTGGGGCTGACGCTGGAGACGATCTCGATTGTGAAGTCCGTTCGCCAGCACCTGAAGGACATCGGCCACGACGGCAAGACGCCCGACGTCACCTACGAGAATGCGCAGGCGCGCATGCGCACGCTGGTCCTCATGGATCGCGCGAACATGACGGGCGGCATCGTGCTCGGCACGGGCGACCTCTCGGAGATTGCGCTCGGCTGGTGCACCTACGGCGGCGACCACCTGTCGATGTTCGGCGTCAACGCGGACGTCCCGAAGACGGTCGTCCGCAAGGTCTGCGCGTGGTGGGCGGACCGGAACGGCGACGGGAAGGCCGCGCGGGCCGTGCGGGACATCCTCGCGACGCCGATCAGCCCCGAGCTCGTCAAGGGGCAGGTCACGGAAGACCGGATCGGCCCGTATGAACTGCACGACTTCTTCCTCTGGAACTTCATCGTGAACGAGATGGGCTCGAAGGACCTTCAGGCGGCCGCTGCGCGGCACTTCGCGGGACGCTTCGACGCGGCGACGATTGTCGCGACGCTCAAGACGTTTCTGCACCGCTTCTTCACGCAGGCGTTCAAGCGCAACTGCGCGCCGGACGGCATCCGCGTCTTCCCGTTCGAGCTGTCGCTGCGCGGCTGGTGGATTCCGTCCGACCTCGGCCCCGTCCGAATCTAAGCCCTTCGTGCGCCGTTGGCCGCACTTTTGGTATAATACGAATTTATGAAAACCTACAACTGCGTTGTCTGCATCAAGCAGGTTCCGGACACCCAGAAGGTGACGGGCGAGGCGATGAAGGCCGACGGGACGATCAACCGTGCGGCCCTGCCCGCGATTTTCAATCCCGAGGACAAGAACGCCCTCGAGGCCGCGCTTTGGGTCAAGGAGACGTACGGCGGCACGGTCACAGTCATCACGATGGGCCTCCCCGCCGCGAAGGCGATCCTGCGCGAGGCGCTCATGTGCGGCGCCGACCGCGCGGTGCTCGTGACCGACCGCAAGGCCGCCGGCTCCGACACGCTCGCGACGAGCTACATCCTCTCGCAGGCGGTGAAACGGTTCAATCCCGACCTCGTCTTCTGCGGACGTCAGGCGATCGACGGCGACACGGCCCAGGTCGGCCCGCAGATCGGCGAGAAGCTCGACTGCGCGGTCGTCACCTACCTTGAGAAGCTAGAGATGGACGGCGACACGGCGATCGCGACGCGCGACATCGGCACGGGCATCGAGACGTGCCGCGCGAAGCTGCCCGCGCTCTTCACCGTGACGGAGAAGTTCGGCGCGCTGCGTCCGTTCCAGATGCGCCGCGTGATGACGTACAAGAACGCGGAGCCGGAGGTGCTCGACTGCGCGGCGATTGGCTGCGAGGACGCGCGCTGCGGCTTCGCGGGCTCACCGACGAGCGTCAACAAGATCCAGTCGGTCGTCCTTGCGGGCGGCGCGTTCAAGGAAATCTCGCCCGACGACGCGGGCATTGGCGGACTGGTCGCGGAACTCATCGCCGACCACACGATTGGCTAAGGAGGGCTTTGATATGACAGATCGTTCCAAGGGCGAAGTCTGGGTGTTCGCCGAACAGGAGGAGGGCAAGCTCGCCGAGATCCCGTTCGAGCTTCTCGGCAAGGCGCGCGAACTCGCGTCGAAGCTGGGCGTCAAGGTCGGCGCCGTCCTGATGGGCGAGGGCGTGGAGCCGTGCGCGGCCGCGCTCGTCGCGGGCGGGGCGGACGTCGTGCATCTCATCGAAGACCCGGCGCTCAAGGTGTTCCGCAGCAAGGCCTACCGCCACGCGCTGGTCGAGCTGATCAAGGAGGCGCAGCCGCAGATCGTCATCTTCGGCGCGACGCACATGGGGCGCGACCTCGCGCCGGCGGTCGCCTCCGCGCTGCGCTGCGGGCTGACGGCGGACTGCACCGACCTCCAGATCGGCGACTACACGGACAAGAAGACGGGCGAGACATTCGCGAACGTCCTGCACCAGATCCGTCCCGCGTTCGGCGGCAACATCATCGCGACGATCGTCAACGCGCGCCACTGGCCACAGATGGCGACGGTGCGCGAAGGCGTGATGAAGCCGCTGGACGCCGCCGCGCGCGAGGCGCGGGGAGCGAATGCGGGGACGGTCGTGCGGCACGCGTCGCATCTCGACGGGGTGGAGATCCCGGTCGAGGTCGTCGAGATCGTGCGCAAGGCGTCGAGCGTCAACCTGAAGGGCGCGCGCATCATCGTCGCGGGCGGCGCGGGCGTCGGCTCGAAGGAGAACTTCGCGCTCCTGCACGACCTGGCGGCGGCCCTCGGCGGCGCGGTCGGCGGTTCGCGCGCGGCGGTGGATCTCGGCTACTGCGAGCACGAGCGGCAGATTGGCCAGACGGGCGTGACGGTGCGGCCGGCGCTCATGATCAGCTGCGGCATCTCGGGCGCCGTGCAGCATCTCGCGGGCATGCAGGACGCGGCGAAGATCATCGCGATCAACACAGACCGCGACGCGCCGATCTTCAAGGTCGCGCACTACGGCATCGTCGGCGACCTCAACGTCGTCATCCCGAAGCTGATCAAGGCCATCCGCAACAAGGGTTGACGGCGGCCGATTAGACAAGAGCTTATTGACATAGTAGCATTGACATTTGTGATACACTGCTCGATATGCGGAAGACGAGGTTTATAGAGAATTGCCGATGCTACCACCTGATTAGCCGGCTATATCCACCAGCCGTTAGGCTGCTCGCGAAGCGAGGCAGATTAGATTGAGACACAATATGAAAATGAAATCACTATGCGGAACAATCTTGGCGACGGCGATTGCGCCGTTTGCCATTGTCGCGAAGTCTGTCGCCGTAGCCGAGGATGCTGTGCCGGATGCATATCGGGCGCAGTGGAATGACAAGGTCAACGCCGAGATAGACGCTCGAATCGAGAAGTGGCGCAAGGCGGACGGTGTGTTTCAGGTCGGCGCGCCGAGCGGGACTGACGTGAAGGTTGAGCAGGTTTCACACGCCTTTCAGTTCGGCTCGCACATCTTCAACTTCGACCAGCTCGGGCGCGACGACTGGAACGATGAGTACAAGGCGGTGTTCACGAATCTCTGGAATGCGGCGACCGTGCCGTTCTACTGGAGGGAAATGGAGCCGAGCGAAGGAGCGATTCGCTATGGATCAGGGCCGCGCGACGGCGCGGCGTTCTGGAACTCTGTCGGCGGGATGTCAGCGAAAGACAAGGCGCAGTTCACGGAATACCGCCGTCCCGCGCCAGATCCGATCCTGGACTTCTGCGAGGCGAACGGAATCTCTCCCCACGGGCATGTGATGATCTATCCGCCGTTCCATCCTGCATGGACGACAAACGGCGTGGATGCCGCTGCTCTCGCTGAGCGCTACGAGCGGCGCATCCAGCAGTTGGGCATGCACTATGGCGATAGGCTTCCGCAGTGGGACGTGGTGAACGAATCGGTGGACCGCTCATGCACGATGGCCGGACCGTTCCACGACAAGGTATGCTGGAGCCGTCCAAACATGCTCGTCCCCGATGACTACACGTTCCGCAGCTACAAATGGGCCGCAGGGTCGTTTCCGCGCGATGTGAAGTTCGTCATCAACGATTCCTGGCGCGACATCTACGTGCCGTTCGTCAAGCAGCTGATCGACCGTGGCGCGAAGATCGACATAGTGGGGATCCAGATGCACATTTTCAGGGCGGATCAAGCGCGGAAAATCGCTGCCGGTGAGCCGTGCCTCGCCAACGGCACGTCGTGGGCTCCCGAAGACCAAATTGCTATGCTGAGGAAGCTCGACACTCTCGGGAGGCCGATTCATCTTTCCGAAATCACTATTCCGGCGTCCGACGACTCGTCCGAGGGCTTGGCGCGGCAAGCGAGGCTTGCACGGGACAACTACCGTCTGTGGTTTTCGTGGCCCTCCATCTATCGCATAACATGGTGGAACATGGTCGACTACACCTATCACAAAGAGTCGCTTGCTTCTGGCTTGTTTACAAAGGATATGGAGAAAAAGCCCGTCTATTATGCACTCGACAAGCTCATAAACTACGAATGGCGCACGCGTCTTTCCGTTAAGGCCGACGAGCAGGGGAGAATATTCTTCCGTGGGTTCCGCGGAAAGTACCGCCTTTCATGGGAGGACTCGGCCGGGGAAAAGCATGCGAAATTCGTGGAAGTGAACTAGCAACTATTATGGCAGGGAGGTATGTCAATAAGCTCTGACCCGAATGCCGCTAACTTAAGGCGATTTCGGACGTTTCCCGAGGCCTAGCGTCGCCTTTGACGGACGCTTCGAACGACGCGTGTCCGGCATTGTTCC
>ONTV01000049.1 GCA_900320855.1 uncultured Lentisphaerota bacterium | reverse complement strand
TTAGAATACAATGGGGTCAGCCCCCATGGTAAAGAAGTCGTTCATTTTCCAAATCGGCAGGATCGGCATCCCAAAACAAATTCGGGGAGAAATCTTCGAAACGCTCCGCGCCCGTGGGGTATGCAGCCGAATACCTCACTCGCGGCGCATTTGCCGCGCTCACCATGGGCCTTACATTGCTCATGTTTATGCGCATATTATACCATGTTTGGTAACTTCTGGGTTTCCTCCTGCAACGGGAACACAGGTGGAGGTGGAAGGTGGAGGTGGACAGTGGATGCTTAAACTTCTTTTTTGCAAAGCACCGTACTTCTTGAGCATTGTGGTTAACATGCGGCTAACCTCACCGCTCCAAATGCTTGACGTCCCGTAAATCGACAGTTGCCTTAATCGCCTGTCCGAGGATGTCAACGGAAAGAACGATAGACGCGGAATGGCCGACCTGCAGAACCCGCCCCTCAAGCCCCCTAAGAGGACCAGACTCGACCTTGACATATTCGCCCTCGGTGAAATGCTCTGCGACGCGCAAATCACCCGACAGCCGTAGGGCGTGTTCGACCTGCCGCAGCTGATGAATCATCTGACGCGGCTGCGTGACGGGGATCGTCTGCACGATGTTCTGAGTTCCGAAGACCTGCGTCCGCTCCTCTGGGGAAAGCCGCGAAAACACATACCCCGGGAACACCGGCAGGGACCTCACGACCTTGCGCCGCTGCACCCTTGTCTCCTTCCGCAACAACGGCAGATAATGAAATACCCGTAGGGCCGCCAGAAAGGCATCGACCTTCTTCTCGGTCCTCGGTTTCACATGAAGGACATACCAAGTTCGCGCCATAATGCATTAATTACTATTTTATCATAACTGAGCGGCTTGCCGGACGTTTATTCAGCGCAAGCTATCCTCGCCGTTCGAGCTGCCCCGCCGCCTGGAGCGCGTCGAAGGTCGCCGGATTCGCCGCCACAAGGCGCGACACGGCGATGATCGAGGTCAGAGGGCAGGTCTGGACCGGGCTTCTGGTGCACCTGCTGCGCTATCTCAAGTTCCTTTCGGAGTGGAAACTGAGCTTCAGCAGACTCGCGGGAGTCGTACGAGCAGGCGTCTGGGTGAGGCGCAGCATCGTCCGGCTTCTCGAAATGTAGGGGACGGCAGACGGGTGGAAATCGGATGGGACCAAGCCGAAGCCCATGCATTTGCAGGGTTTTCTGCCGTTCTCGCTGTCTCCAATGGGACAGCATCTCGCCAAATCCTAGGAGATTCCGGAACATGGTCACGACTTGCTGAAAACCTCTCTCGAAACTTTATTCCATAACCGTAAGAACGCGAAGTCTAAATGCCAATTCAGGCGTTTAGACCTGAGCGGCTTTGCGGCTATGGGATGCTAATGATGAGGTTGTCCCCGATCAGCGCCGCCAGCTTATGCCCCGCCTGCGTGAGGTGATGGAGGCCTTGTCAGTCTGCGACATTATACCATTTTCAGACAGATGGCTGTCACGACGAATCCGCCGAAGGCCAGGCCTGCACTCGTGCAGAAGGCTCAGACGTCGATGACGCCACCTGTGAGGCGCGGCTTCAAGACAGCCCAAAGCATGATGACATACACGAGAGTCGGATTCAGCCCTCGATTTTCTTCACGACGCTCGTGCAGGCCTTGAGGACGCCCGCGACGTCCGCCAGGTTCGACGGAATGATCATCGTGTTGTTCGCCTTCGCGAGGTTGCCGAACTGCGTCAAATACTGCTGGGCAAGCTGCATGTTGACGGACTCGATCCCGCCCTTCTCGCCGATCGCCTCGGCGACCTTGCGGATGCCCGTCGCCTGCGCCTCCGCGACGAGCAGAATCTCCTGCGCCTTGCCCTCCGCCTCGTTGATGCGGCGGGCGCGCTCGCCCTCCGACAGCGCGATCGCCTGCTGGCGCTCGCCTTCCGCGCGGTTGATCTTCGACTGGCGCTCGCCCTCCGACTCGGCGATCATCGCGCGCTTCTCGCGCTCGGCGCGCATCTGCTTCTCCATCGCGTCGCGGATCGTCTGCGGCGGCGTAATGTTCTTGATCTCGTAGCGCGTGACCTTGATGCCCCACGGGTCGCTCGCCTTGTCCACCGCCGAGACGATCGCCGCGTTGATCGACGTGCGCTCCTCGAAGCTGCGGTCGAGGTCGAGCTTGCCCATCTCCGAGCGCATCGTCGTCTGCGCGAGCTGCGTCGTCGCGAACAGGTAGTTGCCGATGCCGTAGGAGGCCTTCACCGGGTCCATCACCTGCACGTAGAGGATGCCGTCCACCGAGACGGCGATGTTGTCCTTCGTGATGCACTCCTGCGGCGGCACGTCGATCGCCTGCTCCTTCAACGTGTGGCGGTAGGCGATCCGGTCGATGAACGGGATGAGGATGTGGAACCCCGCGTCAAGCGTGCAGCTGTACTTGCCGAGCCGCTCGACGATGAACGCCGTCTTCTGCGGCACGACGATGGCCGTCTTCAGGACGGCGATGAGAACGATGAGGGCCACAAGGCCGAAGAACACGAGCGCTTCCATGAGGGATTTCCTTTCTGTCTTTGTCTTGTTTTTCCTTACAGGTCTTTTTGCTTACAAGTCTTGGCTTCGTCTGCGAGCCGCTAGTCCTTTCGCTCCGGCGTAAGGAACGTCACCTTGCGGATCTCCGACCGGGGGAAGGTGCTCGTGATGCCGAGCGAAACCTCCACGACGACCGATTCGGGCGTGTTCGAGACGAGGACGCCGCGATACGTGCCGCGCGACGTGACGATCTCGATGTCGGGGGTGAAGATCCGGCGCAGACGAATGCGGTGCTGGGCCGTCCGCTGGTTCTGGACGTTCGGGTGCCGGACGAAGTCCGAGTAGCCCTCCTTCGAGACGACGAGGCGATGCTCGCCCTCCAGCACGTTCTCGACGACGAACGGATCGCTGAACTCGGCGTTCGGCGTCGCGGCCTTCGTGACGCCCACCAGCCGCCCGTCAAGCGTGAGCCGCGCGCCAGGCGGCGCCGTCACGACCTCCAGCCGGCCCATGACGTTCGACAGGCGGAACTCCTCGCTCGCCGAACCGCCGTTCACAAGCGTCACCGTCCGGGACTGCGTGCCGTAGCCGTCCAGCTCCGCCCGGACGGCATAAGCCCCCGGCTTCAGTCCCGCAAGCGCCACGGGCGCCTTGCCCTCGTAGCGCTCGTCCACGTAGATGCGCGCGCCGTCCGGGACGGACGAGAGATGCAGCGTGCCGGGAAGGCCCTTCAGAACGACGGGAAGCGTCTGCACGTCGCCCGCGTTCACGGACAGTTCGCGGATCTCCTCCGCAAAGCCGTCCAGCCGGAACTTCACGACCGCCCGCCCCTTCGGCACGCCCGTCACCTTCAGCGGCGTCCGGCCGCGCACGATGCCGTTCACCGTCACCTCCGCGCCCGCCGGCTCGCTCAGGACGTCAAGCGTCCCCGACGCCAGCACCAGGCGCTCCTCGCGGACGAGCGGCTTGCGGCCCTCGAACTTGACGGTGATCATCTGGTCCTGATAGCCCGCCTTGCGCAGACGGACGCTGTGCACGTCGCGGACGGACAGGGTCGTGACGAGGCGCGGCGTCCGCCCGACCGACACGCCGTCGATCTGGATGTCACACCCCTCGGGCTCCGTCTTGAGGAGCAAAAGCCCCTTCTGCTCCTTCAGCACCGTGTTCCGCTCGACGAACGGCCCTTCGCTCGTGTCGAAGAAGCGGTCGGACTCGTCGTAGCCCGAACAGCGGAACTTCACGTGGTGCCGCCCCGGCGCAAGGTCATACAGCATGATCGGGGTCGTCCCGCGATCTTTCCCGTCGACGATCACCGTCGCCCCCGAAGGGTCGGTCTTCAGGCTCACGCGACACGCGACCTGCGGGTCGGCCGCAAGGGCCACAGCCGACAGAAAGAGCCACGCACAGGCGAATCTCATCACTTGCCTCCTTTCAGGCGCTTCTCGACGTCAATGAGCTTGGCCGCCGCCTCCCGGTTCCGGTCGTCGGCGCGATCCGGCACAAGCTCCAGCAGGACGGACAGCTCGCGCTGCGCCGTCTCCCACTGCCGAAGGTTGATCGCACGGTCGGCGAGGAAGCGCTGGTTCGCGTACCGCACGCCCAGCTCGTCCTTCGCCGCGTCCAGCCCCTCCCGCGCCAGGACGGCGCACGCCGGCTTCGGATCGACCGTCTCCAGGTAGAACAGCGCCTCCTCGTAGGCCTTCACCGCGCCGAAGAGGTTGCCGTGCTGGACGTCGCGATCCTCCCACTTCGCCTTTCCGAGTGCGACGGCCTCCTCCGCCAGGGCCACGAGCTTGTCGCGCGAATACTGCAGCGCCCAGACGCCGAGCTGGTTCTTCGAGAACGTCTCCAGCTTCTCGCGAATCGCGCGGAACGCCTCCGGCTCCTGCGTGTTGATGATGCGGACGACCCGCGCGCGCGTCGCATAGACGACCTTGAGCGTCCAGCTCTCAAGCGCGGGCGGATCGGGCAGGACGCCCTCGTAGGCGCGGTCGATCTCACGCAGCGCCTTGTACGCGAGAATCTCGTTCAGCTCCGCGAGCGCCACTTCGTCCAGCCGCTGGCTCTTCGAGACGTGGCGGTTCTCGGCGGGCACGTCGTCGACCGTGACCCTGAGGTCGCCGGACGGAGACAGCGTCATCTCGTAGCGGAAGATGCCCTTCGCATTCGCCTCGACCTTCTCGTAGTAGACCTCGCGGACGGCCGGCGCCTCGTCGGGGACTTCCCCGACGGCCGCTTCCTGCTTCGCGGGCGGCGCAACCGTCAGGACGTAGACGGCCGCCACGCCCGCCAGGAACCCGAACACCCAGAGGACGTTGGCGAACGGCGAACGGCGACGGCGCGCGGCGGGCGCGCGCCCGACGGTCGGCGCATCCAGCCCCAGATCGACCGTCGCGCCCGCCGGGGCCGCGCCGCCGACGGCGACCACGCGGAGGATCGTCGAGCCGACGCTGATGACGTCGCCGACCTTGAGATCCGCCGGCGCGCTGTCGAGGGCGCGCCCGTTCAGCGACGTGCCGTTGGCGCTCGCGAGATCCGTCAGGCGAATGCCGTCCTCGCCCACCGCCTCGAAGAGACAGTGGTTGCGCGACAGTTCCTCGTCGGGAATGCAGATGTCGTTCGAGGACGAGCGCCCCAGCCGAAGCCCGCCAGGCGGGACGGCAAAGCGCTTTCCGGCCAGCGCACCGCTGGCGATCTCAAGTTCGGGCCTTTGGACCATCAGAAGAATCCTTTCATTGCCTGGCTCAGGACCGGCCCGAGCAAGATGATGAACACGGCGGGGAAAATGCAGAGAAGGAGCGGGCCCAGCATCTTCACGGGCGCCTCGGCCGCCAGCTTCTCGGCCCGGTCGAAGCGACGCGCGCGGAGCTGGTCGGACTGGATGCGCAGGATCGCGCCGATGGAGACGCCCAGCTCGTCCGCCTGGACGAGCGCGAACGCGAGCGCCCGGAGGTCGGGCTGCCCGACGCGCACGGCCATGTTCCGAAGGGCTTCCCGCCGCGACGAGCCGACCTGAATCTCCTTTGTCATCCGCAGAAGCTCCTCATTGAGCGGATCGAGCCGCCGCGACCGGCAGCCGCGCTGGAGCGCGCCGATGAAGTCCATGCCCGCCTCGACCGAAAGCGTCAGCAGGTCGAGGGCGAACGGCAACGCCCGCTGGATCGAGAGATGGCGCCGCCGCCGCGCGCCGTACAGCCAGAGGTCGGGGATGACCCACCCCAGCATCAGCTGCAGGGCGACGAATTCGCGGCCCGACAGGAGCCCCTCGAAGCCCGCCTGCACAAGCAGCGTGTCGGCGCGCGCAACCGAGGCGGCGAAGAACGGCCGCCGGACGAGCCCGAAGAAGTTCGGCGCGAGCGGCAGGAGCGCGCGAAAGACGAGCGGAATCGACCGCTCCTGGCGCCGCCCGTCCGCCAGCGTGACGTACGTCACCTCCCCGGCGATGGACGCAAGATACCAGGCGAGGCCCGCCGCCGCGAGCGCCCACGCCGCCATCGTCATCAAGGAGAGTATGTTCACGCCGCTCATCTTGTTCCGTCTACGAGGAGGAAGTATACCCCATCAGCCGAGCGATTGTCAATGCCCGTCCCGCACGTCGTTGAAGAGGATCGTGTCATTGTCCACTTTTCCATCCACGTCAGCGCGCCTTCTTCTTCGGCGCGGTCTTTTTTGCCGCCGGCGCGGGCGCCTTCTTCACGGCCTTCTTCACGGGCGGTGCCGCCGCCGTCTTCTTCACGGGCGTCGTCGGCGCGCGCACCGCCGGCTTGGGCGACGCCTTCTTCTGCGGCGGCGTGATGCGCGGCGTCAGCTTCGGCGCGGGCGAGGCCGGCGGCGCGCCATAGGCCCGCACCATCGTGTCCACCGAGCCGTAGAGGACCTTCTGAAGATACGGGTCAGCCTGCCGCAGACGTCCTGCGCGCTGGTCCAGGTCGGACGCGGGACGCGTCGTCAGTCCGAGCTGGCGGCGGACGGACGGCATCGCGAAGAGCATCCCGCACCGCTTCCGTCCCCGGTGCTTGTAGCGATGCCACTTGTTCGGCGCGCCGTAGGCGACGTGGCTATGGCAGACGACGCGGTGGTCCCCCAGGCGGTACATAGACTGCAGTTCCTTCACGAGCGCGCGGATCGCGCGAACCTGCGCGAGCGGCATCACCTTGTCGTGGTGGCCGACGCACTCGATGCCGATGGAGAACTTGTCGACGTCCTCCTTCCCGTTCCACATCGAGCGCCCCGCGTGGAACGCCTCGCGGTCGCGATCGACGATGCGGTAGATCGACCCGTCCTCCGTGACGCAGAAATGGCATTCGCCACGGTCGGAGAGCTTGTTGAGGGAACTGCGCGCCGGCGCCTCGGTCGTGTGCAGGACGATCAGCTCCGTCGTGGCGCGGACCCGCCGCTCCGGGTTGCGCGGCGAGCGGTAGCGGTTCGAGGCATCGACGCCCAGGGCCGTCGCCGCCGAAAGGACAAGCGAAAGAGCCGCCAGGGCGCTTCTCCGCACATCTCGTCCATTCCGAAAGATCATGCCGCCCTCGTCCTTCGCGCCCGCCCCGCGCGCGAATCCCGGTCAGAAGAGACCGATTCGCTCGCCGCAGAGGACGCGCGTCTCAAGGCCGTCGGCCGAATTCCGGACAAGATCCAAGTCAAACGTCACGGCCCCGGCGGACGCGACGAAGACGACCGTGGAGCCGCCGAACTTGAAATACCCCTTTTCGTCGCCCTTCGCGTGCACCGCGCCCGAGAACGTCTGGACGATCGTCCCGACGCCAAACGCCCCGACGTCTACAAGCCAGAAGTCGCCGAACGCCGCCCGGCCCTTCAGGATCTGACGTTCGTTTTCGGCATAGACGTCGGGGTGGCGCACGAGCGCAATGGGGTTCACGGAATGGTAGCGGCCCGGCACGACGCGCACCGGCCCTTCCGCCCGGCAGTCGCAGGGAAAGTGGAAGCGGTGGTAGTCGACCGGCGCGAGACGGATGACCGCGATGTCGTAGCGGCCCGCCGGCGCCGCGCCGTCGAAGACCGTGCGCAGGGAGCGCGTCGCGCCCTTGAGCGGAAACGGCGAATCGGCGTCGGCCCCGAGGAAGAGGCGAAGGCGACCGTCCGCCGGGCTGACAAGGCCCTCGCCGAGAGGCCGCGCGCCGGGCTTCAGGCGCCGCGTGAAGAAGTCATTGAAGGACGCATAGTCCGCCAGCGGCTTCTCCGCCTCCTCCCAGCGGCAGCCGGGAATCGCCGCCAGCGACGCGATGTCCTTCTTTGAGCGCGGCGAATCGTAGCGGCGACCCATCCAGGCCGAAATCCGCCGCGAACCGAAGAGGACGCCCCAGAGCGTCCGCCCCAGCAGCGTCTCATAGGCAAAGCGGAGCGCCCGATCGCCCATCACCGACTCGGCGACCCGCCGCCCCGTGGCGCGCTCAACGTACTCGACCGGAACGCTGCCCATCCGCAATCAGCTAAAGACCTTTCTCATTCTCGGCGCATTATACCACATCCCCCTGAAGTCCCGCAAGCGGACAGCGGCCGCACGACGCGCTGGACGCGGGTGCCGAGCGAGCAGATGATGTCGTAGGCGTGCGTCCCCTTCAGGGCCGCCCAATCGTCCGGCGTAATCGCGTCGCGTCCGCACCGCCCGAAGCAGACGACCTCATCGCCCGCCCGGACGCCCGGCACGTCCGAGACGTCCACCGTCGTGTAGTCCATCGAGATGCGCCCGACGATCTTGCAGCGGCGGCCGCCGACGAAGACGAACCCCCGGTTCGTGAGCGCGAGCGGCAGACCGTCCGCATAGCCAGCCGAGATTGTCGCGATCCGCGTCGGCGCGGCGAGACACCACGTGCGCCCGTAGCCGAGCGTCGTCCCCGCCGGGAGTTCGCGCACCTGGGCGACGCGCGTCTTCAGCGTGAGGACGGGCCGGACCTTGAGCGCCCGCTTCCCGTTCGGATCGAACGAGCCGTGCAGGTTGATGCCCGTGCGGACGAGCGTGAACGGCTTGCGCGCGCATTCGGGGAAGTTGTTGATGCCGTCCGACGCGGCGATGTGAACCTTCTCGAACGCGATTCCTTCCTTCGCCGCCGCCGCGACAATCTCCTTGAACCGCGCGATCTGCCGCGCCGTGAACGGGTCCTTCGGATCGTAGGCCATCGGGAAATGCGAGAAGACGCCCTCGCAGGCGAGGCCGGGAAGCGCCTTCACCGTCCGCATCGCCGCCAACGCGTTCGCGACGCCGTCCGTCCCCGTCGCGAGGATGCCGAGCCGCCCCATGCCCGTGTCGAGCTTGAAGTGGACGCGCGCCACCGTCCGCGCCCGCACCGCCGCGTCGGAGATCGCCTTCGCCGTCGCGACGTCCGTGACGGGCAGGACGACGCCCGCGCGCACCATCGCGGGAATCTCGTCCGGCAGGACGGACGAGAGGATCTGCACGGACGGCCCGCCGCGCCGTCCCGCGCGGCGGAAGAGCGCCGTGAGCGCAAGCGCCTCATGCGGCTCGGCGACGCCGAAGTCCGTGCAGCCCGCCGCCGCGAGCGCCTTCGCGTAGGCGGCGACGCCCAGCCCGTAGGCATTCGCCTTGAGGACGCAAAGGACCTTCGCCGGGCGCACGTGCGCGGCAATCTTCCGGTAGTTGGCGACAAGCGTCCCGAGGTCGATCTCGACCCAGACGCGCGGCTTCAGGCGGTCTGTCCGCCCTTCCCCGCCGACGGGAACATGCTGTTTGGATTTCATGCGGATTCAGCGCGCCTCGCGGCGGATGGCCGAGCGGAAGGTGCCGTCGCCCAGGGACTTGAACCCGGCGAACAGCTCCGGCGCCTCGGCAATGGCCCGCTCGGCGGGGCGCACCCAGGCGTCTTCCGCGACCAGCACGGGACGCGGGGCGCCCTGCGCCACAAGGGCACGCGCCTGCGAAAGAATCTCGTCCGTGCGCATCGTCACGAGATCGCGTCCGAGCATCTGCGCCAAAAGCGCGTTCTCCTCGGCCGGCGACTTGTCCCCGTAGAACCGGTGGCGCGGCGGCTCCGTCTCGCGGAAGACGAGACGCGGCGTTCCCTCGCCGACCAGCTCGTCGACCAGCACGTCGGACGCCGTGCGTTCGCCCGGCAGGTTCACGACTTTCCCGTCCGGCGTCACACGGGTCTCCATGAGCGGAAGGCCCTGGTCGGCCTGCGTCGAATCGAACGTCCGGTCCAGCGCCGCATAGTCCGCATCCGTCCGCCCGTTCGGCGGCTCGTCCATCAGCCACTGGCGCATCCAGTCCAGCGAGGAGCGGCGCGACGACTCCTTCCAGCCGTGCGGGCCCGGCACGACGGTGCGCGAGAAGCGCGCGGCCAGGCCGACGCGCGACGCCGTCCGCTGCACGACGCCAAACGTCTCAAGCGCCCCTTCGAGCGGGAAGAAGTCATTGTCCGAGAACTGGCAGCGCACCGCCGCGTCCGCCATCAGCACGAGCGCGGCATGGTTGATGCCATGCTTCAGCTGTCCGTAGATGCACTGCTCGGCATCCTGCGGACCGATTGCGCCGACGACCTTCCGGATGGAGCTGATGTAGCATGACGGCGCGGCGGCCTTGAGGCGCGGATCGACCGCCATCAGGAGCGACGTCATCGTCCCGCCGCCCGAATTGCCCATGACGCCAAGGCGGTCGCCCTTCACGTCGGGCCGCGACTGGAGGTAGTCGAGCGCGCGGATGCCGTCCCACAGCCGGAACTGCGCGGCCGAGAGGCCCACGCGAAGCGCCTTCGACCCCAGCTGGTTGTGCCCGTCGCAGCAGGCCCCCGCCGTCGACATCAGCCGCTCCCCCTGGTCGATCGGGTCGTAGATCATCATGAGGAAGCCCTCCTGCGCGCCCATGACGCACGCCCGCTGGTAGCCACGGCTGGCCTTTCCCTCGCTGGCATGGCCGCACGTGACGAGGACGGCCGGATAGGGCGGCGGGAACTTCGCGGCATCCGGCACGAACGCCAGCGCCGTCACGTGGAAGTTGGGACGGCTCTCGAAGAGGATCTTCTCGATCCGGTAGCCGTCGCGCGGCACGGTCGCACGAACGTCCGCGCGCAGCGGCGTCCGCGCCGGGAAGCCGCCGACGGCCTCGATCAGCCGCGCGCGCAACGCGGCGCGGCGCGCCTGGAATTCCTCCGGCGTCTTCACGGACTCCCACGCGGCGTCCGCCGCGCGGTCGGCGGCCGACAGTTCGGCGAACAGACGGCGGTACTCCGTCTCGGCCGCCCGCAGGCCCAGCGCCAACGCCAGCCCCGCGCAGACAACGATTCCCTTCACGTTCAGGCTCATCAGGCGTTTCCTCCTCGATTTGCATTCAGTCATTCGATCGACGTCAGGTCGCGGCTGAACCGCCGCTCGTCCGGGCCGTCGGCCACGCAGTCGAAGCCCAGCCGATCAAAAAGGTCTGCGACCGGCGCGTTCTTCGCCGTCCGCCGCCACCGCGCGCGGACGCAGCCGACGCCCCGCGCCCGGAGATCGCGGGCCATCTCGGCCCACGCGCGCGTCTCCAGCCCGCGTCCGGCCATGCGGCAGCTCATCGTGAAATCGACGATTTCCGCGTCCCGCACGACCGCGAACGCGACCAGCCCCTGGTCGCCGAACCGGTCGCCGGCGCAGACGGAGTAGACGCACGCGTCGTCCTCCCCGCGCACCAGCCCCTCGACCTCAGCCGCCGAATAGCGGTTCGTGCAGACGCTGAACTGGTTCGCCTTCTGCGAAAGCTGGGCGATGCGCGCCGCCTCGTCGGGCCGCGCCCGATGGACGTCCAGCCAGCAGCCCAGCGCGCCCCAGACGTCTGTCGCAGCCGCCGGACGCGACGCCAGGAACTGCCGCCGCGCGGCCTCCTCGCGGTACGCCTCGGTCTTGCGGCGGTCTTCCGCCGTCACGGCGCCGACGGGGAAGTAGGCCGCCAGCGTCGGCGGGAACGCGGCGACCGTGACCTCCGGCAGACGCGCCTTCATCTCTAGCCGTTCGGCCGGATTGTCGTCCACGAAGACGAAGGCGTCCAGGCCGAGGCCGAGCGACTGGGCGACCCGCAGCAGGTTCTCGGCCTTGGGCGCCCAGTTGGTCTGCGGAGAGAGGAAGTCCCCCTCCGCGAGCGGCGCAAAGACCCCCGCGTCAAAGGCTGCGCGGACGTCGTCCGCATTGTTCTTGGATAGGATCGTCAGCAGGACACCCCGCTCCGTCAGCGCCTTGAGCTCCGAGAGGAACGCCGTGCGCGGACGAATCGCGTTCACGCCGTCCTCGCCGACGACGCCCTCCCAGAGCGTGCCGTCCAGGTCGAGGGCGACGACCTTCTTCGGCGAGAGCCCGTTCACGCGGCGGTAGAGCTCCCACAGGCTCGTCACCGCCGTCACGTCCGCAAACGGAATCTCGACGCCCAGACGCGACTGGACTTCCGTCACCAGCCGGAGCTGGGCCATCGAATCCCAGGCGGGGATCGACGCATAGGTCGTCTCCATCGAAAGATCAGCCGCAGAGGTTCCGAGAACCTCTGCGACGAATCCGAGGAACGCGCCCTCGCTCCGGACGTCCATCCTTACTTGGCCGTGCGTTTCTTGCGCGGGTTTGGCTGGCCGATTTCGGTGAGCATCTTGCGGAACGAGCCCTTGCGCACGTTGAACGGCTTGCCGCCCTTGATGCGCGGGAACTCGCACGCGCGGATCTCGGCGGCCTTGTTCTCGTCCGGCCCGACGACGCCGCTCTCGCCCGTCAGGGCGCACTCGACCGCCTTGCGCGCGCACTTCTCGATGAGCTTCAGGTCCTTCTTGTTCGGCGCGGCCGCGCGGGCGAAGTAGCCCGACTTGAAGACCTGCACCTTCTCGGCCCCGAGGAGCTCGCCGAAGCGCTTGCCGACGTACTGACCGACGTTCACCTTGTCGAGGCGAGGATGGCCGAACGCATCGACGGGCACCTCCTCGCCGCGCCGGCGCATCTCGGCGATGATGTCCTTCACGCCCGCGCCCTCGGAGACGAAGATGTTGACGGAGTCCCACTTGTCCATGAGGGCGCGCAGGCGAACCGCCTCCTCCTCGAAGTCGATCTTCGACTCGGGGACGTACACCGCGTGGACGTCCTGGCGGCCCATCGTCTGGTTGAAGGCGTCGAGGAAGAGGCCGCGCGTCTGCATCGACTTGAGCATCTTGCGGTAGCACTGCGCCGTCTTGTAGGTGAGCCAGCCGCAGTTGCGGCCCATGACCTCGTGGACGGTGAGCGCGCGCGGGTTCGCCGAGTTCTCCTTGACGACGTTCATGAAGAACTTCGCGCCCTCCTCCGCCGCCGTCCACGCGCCGAGCGACTGCTTGATCGGGTAGACGTCGTTGTCGATCGTCTTCGGAAGGCCGACGACGATGAGCGGATAGTGGTTCGTCGCGAGATACGCCGCGAGGTCGGCCGCCGTCGTGTTCGTGTCGTCGCCGCCGATCGTGTGGAGGACGTCCACGCCGTCCTTGACGAGCTGGTCGGCCGCGACCTTGAGCGGGTCTTCGCCTTCCTTGACGAGGCCGCGCTTGACGCAGTCCTTCACGTTCGTGAGCTTCACGCGGCTGTTGCCGATCGGCGAGCCGCCGTGCTTCGTGAGGACGAGCGCGTGCTTGCGCACCTCGTCCGTCACCGGGATCGAGTCGCCTTTCAGGAGGCCCATGTAGCCGTTCACGTAGCCGATCATCTCGACGTTCGGTGCCTTCTTCGTGTATTCGTCGATCAGGAAGCCGATCGAGCTCGAAAGGCACGGGGCGAGGCCGCCGGCCGTCAGAAACGCAACTTTCTTCACTTCTTTCATTTTGTTCTCTTCTTTCTCGTAGCGGATTTCAGATTTCAAATTTCAG
>ONTV01000182.1:1141-4318 GCA_900320855.1 uncultured Lentisphaerota bacterium | reverse complement strand
ACGGGGAAGCTGCCGTGGAAGGGCCGGGGCTTCTACCGCACGGCGCTGGAGCTGACGGCCGACGAGTCCGCCGTCTTGTCGGCGGGCGGCCGCGCCTACCTGACATTCGACGGCGTCATGGCCTCGCCGCAGGTGAAGGTCAACGGCGCGAAGGCCGGCGAAGGCGACTACGGCTACCTTGGCCTGACGCTGGACGTCACGCCCTGGCTCAAGGACGGGTCGAATCTCGTGGAGGTGACGGCCGACACGACGCGACATGAGTCGCGCTGGTATCCGGGCGCGGGAATCTATCGCCGCGTGACCTTTGGCGTCCGTCCGAAGAACCATGTGCGGCCCGGTTCGCTGGCGATCACGACGCCGGAGGTGTCGGAGAGCCGTGCGACGGTCAAGGTGGCGTTCGAGACGCCGGACGGCCCGACGAACTTCTCGTTCGTCGTCAGCCATCCGCGACGGTGGGACGTCGACGATCCCCATCTCTACACGCTGGACCTGCTGGGCGAGACGTTCCGCTATGGCATTCGCACGGCGACGTTCACGCCGGACGACGGCTTTCACCTAAACGGGCGGCGCCTTCAGATCAAGGGCGCCAACCTGCATGCGGATCTCGGTCTCCTCGGCATGGCCTTCGACCGTTCGGCGATGCGTCGGCAGCTGCATCTCCTGCGCGAGATGGGCGTCAACGCGATACGCACCTCGCACAATCCGCCCGCGCCCGAAATGCTCGACCTTTGCGACGAGATGGGTTTTGTCGTGTGGGACGAGTGCTTCGACAAGTGGGACGGAACGGCCGGACGAAGCCCCGACCAGGACTTGGAGGAGCATGTCGTCCGAAACCTGCGCGCGTTCGTGCGGCGTGACCGCAACCATCCGAGCGTCGTCGTCTGGTCGGTATCGAACGAGATCTGGGAGTGGGATCCGGACAGCCCGAGACGCTCCCCTGACCGTTGGGCCGACCGCGGGCCCGATGGCCAGACGCGCGCCCGCAACGCGCTGTTTGCGGCTGCCGTGCGCCTTGAGGACCCGACGCGCCCCGTCGGCTGCGGCAACCGTCCCTACATGAACGAGAAGCGCGTCCTCGATCTCGGTCTCTGGGATGCGTTTGACGTCATTGGCTGGAACTACTACCGTTCCTACGAGCCCGTCCGCCGCGCACTCCCCGGAAAGGCTCTTGTCTATTCGGAGTCGGCTTCGGCCGTCAGTTCGCCCGGATACTTCTCCGAGCGGTTGCCGCAGGGAAAGCATGAGTTCGGCGTGCCGTCCGAAGGGGCGCCCCAAGTCGACGGCATGGACCTCTCGGCGACGCTGGATATCGCGGATGTCGAGTTCGACCGAATGGAGAAGGATCGCTATGTCGCAGGCGAATTCGTCTGGACGGGCATCGACTACCTCGGCGAGCCCGCGCCATTCCCCCGCAAGGCGCGGTCGTCGTATTTCGGGTGCATCGACCTGACGGGCGTCCCGAAAGACCGCTACTACCTCTATCGCGCCCACTGGAACGACGCGGCGGACACCCTGCACCTCGTGCCCCACTGGACGTGGACGGGCCGCGAGAAGGAAAAGCGCGCGGTGTTCGCCTATACGAACGGCGACGAGGCGGAGCTGTTCCTGAACGGGCGTTCGCTTGGACGCCGCCGAAAGGGCGGGGCGAATCCGTTCGCCAACCGCTATTATGACGCCCTTGGAAGATATCGGCTGATGTGGACGGGGATCGCTTACGAGCCGGGGGAAATCAAGGTCGTCGCATGGAAGAGCGGCCGCCTTCTCGGCGAACGCGTCGTGAAGACGGCCGGAACGCCGTCTCGGCTTCAGCTGGAGCCGGAGGCGAAGCTTACGGCGGATCCGTCGGAACTCCTGTGGATCCGGGTTCGGGCGGCCGATGCCGACGGAACGCCGCATCCCTGGGCCACGAACCGCGTGCACTTCGCGCTTTCGGGCGCGGGCGAGATCGTGGCCGTCGGCAATGGAGATCCGTGTGGACTGAAGGCGTTCACCGAGACGGAGTCGCATGACCTTTTCTGCGGACAGGCGATGGCCGTCGTGCGGCGAACGGGACCGGGACCGCTCGCCTTGTCGGCTTCGTCCGCAGACCTTGAGCCGGCCTCCGTGAAGTTGCCGTGAGAATCGGGGGAACAGACATGGGAAAGCTTGTCCTGGGACTGCTCGGCGCGAGTCTCTCGGCGTGCGCGGCGGCCGTCTCCGCGCCGGCCGACGGCCGGCCGGAGACGTGGTTTCACCTCATCGGCGGCAACGTCTCCAAGGCGGGGCTGACCGCCGACCTGGAGGCCGTGGCGGCGGCCGGCTTCGGCGGCGTCCAGCTCTTCCACGGGCAAGTCGGGGCGAGCGAGGCGTGGCCGGGGACGGCGGAGCAGATACCCTGCCTCTCGCCGAAATGGGAGGAGACCATCCGCCATGCCGCCGACACGTGCCGGCGGCTGGGGCTTTCGTTCAAGATGCAGAACTGCCCCGGCTGGTCGATGAGCGGCGGCCCGTGGATCGACCTCGACCACGGCATGCGCCAGCTCGACGTGCGTTCGGCAACGGCGACGGGCGGCGCGGTCGCCGTCGATCTGCCGGTCGGCGAGGCGCGGCGGCCGCCGCACGACTGGCGCGACATCCGCACGATCGCCTACCCGCTTGTGGCGGGCGAGGCGGAGCCCCTGCCGCCGCCCGTGGCGGCCTCGAGCCCGGACAGCGCGTGGCTGAGTTCAAACGCGCTGACAATCGTCACCTCGCGCGCGGACAGGCAATGGAACTTCAGCGTGGCGCCTGCGCCGGGGTTTGCGACGCTCGACTTCGCGCATGCCGCGCCCGTGACGGCGCGGACGCTTGAATTGTTCAGCCTGCGGCTGATGAATCATGAGTTCTGCTACCGTCCCGACGTGACGGTCTCGCTGTCCTGCAAGGAGAACGGGGACTGGCGCATGCTCCGGTCCTGGCGGATGCCGCGCAGCAACTGGCAGGACGACGCGCCGCTCTCGCTGTCGTTTCCCCGCACGACGGCGCGGCACTGGCGCGTGCGCTTTGATTTCCGGCATCCGTTCCAGATTGCCTCGATACGGCTGCACGGCGCGGCGCGCATGCAGAACTGGGAGGGGCTGTCCGGGCGCGTCCTGCGGTCGCGGTTGGACGAAGACCCGCCCGTCGCGGACGAGCCGGCGGACTGCGTCGACCCGGCGC
>ONTV01000182.1:0-1122 GCA_900320855.1 uncultured Lentisphaerota bacterium | reverse complement strand
CCGGGGCGGTGGCGCATCCTGCGGATCGGCCACGTCAACGCGGGGCTGAAGAACCAGCACGCGCCGGCCGAGGCGACCGGCTGGGAGTGCGACAAGCTTTCCACGTCCGGCATCGAGGCGAGCTTCGCCGGCTACGTCGGGCGCCTGACCGCGCCGGGCGGTTCGCTCGCCGGACGCCTGGCGGGAATCGTGGTGGACAGCTGGGAATGCCGCACGCAGGGCTGGACGCCCGGCCTTGATCGCCGCTTCGCCGACCGCTACGGCTATCCGCTCGACGCCTGGTGGCCGGCGCTCTTCGGCCGCGTCGTGGGCGACCGGGAGCGGACGCGGCGGTTTCTCAACGACTGGACGCGGCTCCTGGGCGACTCCGTCGAGCAGGCGTTCTACGGCCGACTGGGCGAGCTCGCGCGCGCGCGCGGGCTGACCTGCGCATTCGAGACGGCGGCGGGCGATGTCCTGCCGGGCGACGTGATGGCGTACTTCAAGCACGCGGACGTGCCCATGTGCGAGTTCTGGAGCCCGCGAAGCGAAAGCGACTGCGGCTGGGACGAGTACAAGCCGAAGCGCCCGACCGTCTCGGCGGCGCACCTCTACGGCAAGCGCCGCGTCGCGGCCGAGGCGTTCACGAGCAAGGCCTGCACCTGGGACGAGACGCCGCGCGACTGGAAAGGGCTCGCGAACATCCACCTGGCCGACGGCATCACGCACCTCGTGTTCCACACGGTGACGCACCAGCCGCAGGTCGGGTTCCTGCCGCCCGGCTCAAGCTTCGGCACGTCCATCGGCTCGCCGTTCGTGCGGGGGCAGACGTGGTGGCCGCACCTGCCGCTGTTCACGGGGTACCTCACGCGCTGCACGGCGCGGCTGGAAGAGGGCGAGATCGTCAAGGACGTCCTCCTCTACCTCGGCGACGAGCCGGATCACCGCCCGCTCCACGACCTGCCGTTCCCCGAAGGCTATGACTACGACTACCTGAACGCCGACGTGCTGATCAGCCGGCTCGCGGCGAAGGACGGCGCGTGGCGGACGCCCGAAGGGCTGGTGTATCGTCTCGTCTGGCTGCCGTGCGCGGCGCGGATGCGGCCGGAGACGCTGGCGCGGCTCGTCGCGGGCGTCGAGGCC